>CAXTES010000027.1:0-23844 GCA_964243215.1 uncultured Microbacterium sp.
GCCGGAGTGGTCGCCGCGGGCCGGCCTGGCGGGCATCGTGACGCGGCGGGGCGCGGCATCCCCGCTCGCACAGCATCTGCGCGGGCGCGGCACCACGGTGATCGCGGTGGAGGACGCGGCGCCGCTCGTCGAATCCGCGCGGCCGTTCGACGCTCCGGTGGTCGTCATCGGCGATCCCGACGCGTGGCAGCGCGCCTGGCGGGTACTCGGTGCGATCCGCTCCGAGCACGATCTCGTCGTCGATGCCGCGTGCGCGGCCGACTATCGGGTCGTCACGGGCGACCGGGAGCCGCCGCCGTACTGCGCGTCACGACCCGGACGCGGCTGGCTCCTCGCCGCCGGCGACCGGCCGCGCCGCATCCACCTGCGGACGGACGACGACCCGCGCGGCGCGGCGGACTCTTGACCCCCGCCGCCACGCCCCCCTACGTTCGGCCTATGGCAACATCGCCGATCAGCCTCGACCGACCCGACGGAAAAGGCCTGGCGGCCGGGACGCTGGGGCTCTGGGGCTCCACCGTCATCGGACTCGCATCGACCGCACCGGTCTACTCCCTCGTGGCGACCCTGGGCTTCGTCGTGCTCGCCGTGGGAGGACAGGCGCCCATCGCGTTCGTCATCGCGTTCGTCCCGATGCTGTTCATCGCCTTCGCTTACCGCGAGCTGAACAACGAGATCCCCGACTGCGGCACCACGTTCACGTGGGGGACCAAGGCGTTCGGCCCGTGGATCGGCTGGATGGGCGGCTGGGGAGTCGCGGTTGCCGGAATGGTCGTCCTCGCCAACCTCGCCCAGATCGCGGGCATCTACTTCTGGGCGTTGGTCGACGGGATCGTAGGCAGTTCCGAGGACGCCCTGCTCGCCGACAACGTTCCGCTCGTCACGGCCACCGGCGTCGTGTTCATCGCCGCGATGACGTGGGTGAGCTGGCGCGGGGTGGAGATCGGCGAGCGCATCCAGAACATCCTCCTCGCGATCCAGTACCTGGCCCTGGCGATCTTCGTCGTCGTCGCGCTGTGGAAGTTCTTCGACGGCAGCGCGCCGGACCCGACGCCCTTCGATTGGAGCTGGTTCAACCCGCTCGCGCTGACCGACTGGCACGGGTTCACGGAGGCGGTGCTGCTGGCCCTGTTCATCTACTGGGGCTGGGACACCTGCCTGGCATTGAACGAGGAGACAAAGGACCCCAAGCGCATTCCGGGGCGCGCTGCCCTGCTGACCACGGTGATCCTGCTCGTCACCTACGTGGGCGTGACGGTGGCGGCGATGATGTACGCCGGTCTCGGCGACACCGGCACCGGGCTGGGCAACGAGGCCAACGCGGACGACTTCTTCCTCGCGATCAAAGACGGGCTGCTGGGCCCAGCCGGCTGGCTGCTCGTGGTCGCCGTGATGATCTCGGCCATCTCCTCGACGCAGACGACGATCCTGCCCACGGCGCGCGGGACGCTGGGGATGGCCGCGTACCGAGCGCTGCCCGCGCGCTTCAAGGACGTGCACCCGCGCTACAAGACGCCGTCCTTCTCGACGCTGGTGATGGGCGCGGTGGCCATCGTCTACTACATCGGCATCACGCTGATCAGCGACAACATCCTGCAGGACTCGATCGCGTCACTCGGGCTCGCGATCGCGTTCTATTACGGCATCACGGGCTACTCCTGCGTGTGGTACTACCGCCGCGAGCTGTTCACGTCGGCGCGCAACTTCTTCTACAAGGGTCTGCTGCCGCTGCTCGGGGCCCTGATGCTGACCTACGCCTTCGTGCAGTCCGCCATCGACATGTACGACGTCGACTACGGCAACACCGTGCTGCTCGGCATCGGCGGCACGTTCGTGCTGGGCATCGGCTCGCTGGCCCTGGGCGTCGTTCTGATGCTGCTGTGGTACGCCTTCCCGCGCGCCAAGCCGTTCTTCCGCGGCGAGAGCCTCAACCGCGACACACCGGTGCTGGTGCCCGACGAGCCGGCGACCTACGTGCGTTCGGTCGACGGCGCCATCTGACCCGCGCGTACGACTCGCCGACGTCAGGCGAGAGATTCGGCCAGGGATGCCTCGGCCATGTCGTGCGCGCTCGCCACACCGGCGTTGACGACTGCGCCGCCGACCGTGTTGAGCCCGTGCGCGAGCGCGGCATCCGCCCGCAGCGCCTCCTCCCACCCGAGCCGGGTGATCTGGCGGATGTACGGCAGGGTGGCGTTGGTCAGCGCCGAGGTCGACGTGTTGGGTACGGCGCCGGGCATGTTCGCGACGCAGTAGAAGACGCATCCGTGCACTTCGAAGGTGGGGTCGGCGTGGGTCGTGGGATGCGTGTCCTCGAAGCATCCGCCCTGGTCGACGGCGATGTCGACGAGCACCGATCCGGGTCGCATCCGCGCGACCATGGCGTTGGTGACGAGCTTGGGCGCCTTGGCCCCGGGGATGAGCACCGACCCGACGACGAGGTCGGAGTCGACGACGGCGCGGTCGAGGTCGAGAGGATTGGATGCCGCGGTCTTGATGCGCCCCTGGAAGTGGTCGTCCAGCAGCCGCAGGCGCGCGACGTTGGTGTCGAACACGGTGACATCCGCGCCGAGGCCGGTCGCGATGACGCACGCGTTCGCCCCCGCGACGCCGCCACCGATCACGGTGACGCGAGCCGGCCGCGTGCCGGGGACCCCCGACATGAGCAGCCCGAGTCCGCCCTGCGAGCGCAGCAGCGTGTGGGCGCCGACCGTGGGGGCCAGCCGGCCGGCCACCTCGCTCATCGGCGCGAGAAGCGGCAGCGTGCCGTTGGGCAGCTGCACCGTCTCGTACGCGATGGCCGTGATCCCCGAGACGACGAGCCGCTCGGTCAGCGGGCGATCCGCCGCGAGATGCAGATACGTGAACAGCACGAGATCGTCGCGGAAGTAGTCGTACTCGCTCGCGATCGGCTCTTTCACCTTCAGCAGCAGCTCGGCGCGTGCCCACACCTCGGCGGGATCGTCCAGCAGGGTCGCGCCGGCGTGCTCGTACTCGGCGTCGGGCATCGACGAGCCCGTGCCCGCACCGCGCTGGACGAATACCTCGTGGCCGGCGACAACGAGGTCGTGCACCCCGGAGGGCGTGAGCGCCACGCGGTACTCGTTGTTCTTGATCTCGGTGGGGACGCTGATGCGCATCGTGGATCCTCTCCGCGCTCCTTGTGGGTGCGCCTCTAGACGGTGGGGCGGATGGCCCCGACGACTCGTTCGCCGCCGGACACCGACAGCGAAAGCTCGGCCAGCGCGTCGGAGACGTCCGACGCCGGGAGTGCACCGGCCTGTTCTAGCAGCCGCAGGCCGACGGCCATCGCGGCGCGGCTGCTGCCGTCGAGCATCTTCAGCGCGACGGTGGTGCCGTCCGGTGCGACGGCGACGAGCACCCCCTCGGCTCCGGTCTTGGCGAACACGCCGAGCCGCTCGGTGACGAGCGTGTCGGGCCGGCCGGGCCCCTCGATGGTCCACGGGTGCGCGCGGACGGCGGCCACGAGTGCGGCGGCGCTGCGATGCAGGGCGAACGGCGACGTCGTGCTCGAGGTGCCGATGCGGTGCACGGCGCGGGCGAGCCCGTACAACGAGACGGCGAACACCGGCGCACCGCATCCATCGATCGCGGTGACCGCCGCCTTCTCGCCGGTCAGGCGCTCGACGAGCTCGCGGATCTGCTGCTGCAGCGGATGCGCGGGGTCGAGGTACGACGCGGTGTCCCAGCCGTTGACCGTGCACGCCAGCAGCATCGCGGCGTGCTTGCCCGAGCAGTTCATGCGGATGCGGGACGGCTCGGCCCGCTCGCGCACCAGTTCGTCGCGCGTCGCCTGGTCCGAGGGCCACGCCGGCGGGCAGCCGAGTGCCTGCTCGGTCAGGCCCGCGGCGTCGAGGATGTCGCGGACGACCGCGACGTGCCGGTCCGTTCCGGTGTGGCTGGCCGTGGCGAGGCCGAGGCGCTCGTCCTCGAGCGGGGCGCCGACCGTCAGGCACGTCAGCGCCTGCAGCGGCTTCAACGACGAGCGGGGCAGCACGAGCGCCGTGACGTCGCCGAGCCGGGTCGCCACCGCCCCATCCGGGGCGAGCACCACGGCGGCACCGGCGTGCCGGGATTCGACGAATCCACTGCGTTCGACGACCGCGAGCTCGACGGCATCGGAGACGGCGAAGGTCTGCGGCACCACGTCAGCCTATCGCCGGGCGTCGTCGCGCCGGGGCGATGCCAGACTGGCCGGATGAACCGCGAACACTCCTACCGGCTGACCGCGACGTGGACGGGGGACCGCGGTTCGGGCACGAGCGGCTACCGCGACTACGACCGGTCGGTGACCCTCGAGATCGACGGCAAGCCGGCGCTGACCGCGTCGTCGGACAGACCGTTCCGGGGGGACCCCGCCAAATGGAATCCCGAGGATCTGCTCCTGGCCGCCCTGAGCGAGTGCCACCTGCTGTCGTACCTGCACGCGTGCGTGCAGGCGGGCGTCGTCGTGGTCGGCTACCGGGACGAGGCATCCGGGGTCATGGTCGAAGACGGCCGTGGCGGCGGCGCGTTCTCCGAGGTCGTGCTCCGCCCGCGTGTGATCGTCGCCGACGAAGCGATGGTGGATGCCGCCACGGCGGCCCACCGGCAGGCGCACGATTGGTGCTTCATCGCGAACTCGGTGAACTTCCCGGTGCGCCACGAGGCGACCGTCGAGGTGGCTAGCGACGCTCGTGCGGCAGAACCTGCCTGATGCGGTCGATTCCGTGCGCGGGCACCTCGTTGTAGGCGTGCGCGAGCTCTTGACCCGACAGCGCGTGGATCGCCGCCATGATCTCGTCCGTCGCGAGGCGGCGCGCCCGGCCCGAGTCGGCCGATCCGTGCGCGGCGAGGTCCAGCGGCCGGCCGAACCTCACCGTGACGCGATGACGGATCGAGGGGATGCGGGCACCCACCGGCATGACGTCGGCCGTGCCGATGAGACCGACCGGCACCACCGGGGCGCCGGACTGCAGCGCCAAGAACGCCACCCCGGTGCGTCCCTTGTAGAGCCGGCCGTCCAGCGACCGGGTGCCCTCGGGGTACAGCGCCACGGCCTTGCCCTCGGCGAGCAGGCGACGCTGCTGGTCGAGGGCGTCCAGCGCGGCCTGGCCGGCGCCGCGCTGCACCGGAACAGCCCCGATCGCGGTGAAGAACTCCCGGGAGACCCAGCCGCTCATCCCGCGCCCGTCGAAGTAGCTCGACTTCGCCAGGAAGTGCACGGCACGCGGCGCGGCCACCGGAATAGCGACCGAGTCGATGAACGACAGGTGGTTGCTGGCGAAGATCACAGGCCCGGCCTTGGGGACATGGGACCGGCCCTCGACGCGGGGGCGATAGATCATGCGGGCGACGGGGGCAACGAAGAAGCGGCCGAACGCGTAGGTGGCGCCCATGCTGGTGGGTGGCGCACCGTCGGAGGAGGATGCTTCCGGAGGCTCGACGGCGCCCTCGGAAGTCATCCCAGCAGGGTATCGCGGCATCCATTCCGCTCCCGGAATGAGGCCGCAGCCCGGCTCACTCAGTCAGGACAAAGGAAGCACCAGGCACAATGGTTGTTCCCCCTGCAACTTCTGTGATGAGGTCCTCCGTGCGTCTTCGCCCGATCGCCGCCCTGTCCGTCGCCGCCATCTCGGCCCTGCTGCTGGCCGGTTGCGCGGCGTCCGGGTCACCGGAGACCTCGCCGACCGGCACTCCCGCCGATCTGTGCGCGTCGGCGGCGGCATCCGGCGCCGCGTCGGAGGCGGTGACCGTCGACGGCGCCGTCGGCACGGAGTCCACCGCGACCTTCACGGCGCCGCTCGCGATCACCGACATCGAGCGCACCGTCGTGCAGGAGGGTGCCGAGCCGCTCACCGCCGGGGACTTCGTCTCGTACGCCTACAGCGTGTTCGCCGCCGACACCGGCGCGAAGCTCGCGTCGATCGGGTACCAGGACGGTCAGGTGCTGCCCACGCAGATATCGGCCGACAGCGGCGGCCAGCTCTTCGGATGCAGCGGCCCGGGTTCCCGCATCGTCGCCACCGCGCCGTCGACCGAGACCACCCCGGCCGTGGTGTACGTGCTCGACGTTCTCTCGGTCGTGCCGACCGCCGCGTGGGGCGACCCGCAGACTCCGGTCGCCGGCTTCCCGACCGTCGCGCTTGCCGACGACGGCACGCCGACGGTCACCGTCCCCGGCGGCGACGCGCCTACCGAGACGCAGATCGAGACCCTCAAGAAGGGTCCCGGCGCCACCGTCCAAAGCGGCGACACCGTGCTGGTGCAGTACACCGGCGTGCTGTGGTCGGATGGCACCGTCTTCGACTCGAGCTGGCAGAACGGCACGCCGGTGTCCTTCACGACCACCGGTGTCGTGACCGGGTTCGGCAAGGCGCTCGAGGGCCAGACCGTCGGGTCGCAGGTGGTCGCCGTGATCCCGCCCGCGGACGGCTACGGCGACACCGCGCGCGACAAGATCCCGGCGAACTCGACGCTGGTGTTCGTCGTCGACATCCTGGGCACCCAGCACGCGGGCCAGTGACCCGAACCGGGCGCATCCGTAAGCTGAGGTCGTGCGCCGCGTTCTGATCCTCGGTTCCACCGGCTCGATCGGAACTCAGGCGCTGGATGTGATCCGCGCCAACCCCGACCGGTTCGAGGTCGTCGGCCTGTCGGCCGGTTCGAATCGCGACGCGCTCGAGCAGCAGGCGGCCCGGTTCGGAGTCGACGCGGTCGCGCTCGGTGCCGACGAGGCCGAACAGCTGGTGCGCGACGTCGAGGCGGACGTGGTGCTGAACGCGATCACCGGATCGGTCGGACTCGGGCCGACGCTCGCCGCGCTCGAGGAAGGGCGCACGCTCGCGCTGGCGAACAAGGAGTCGCTGATCGTCGGTGGCGAGCTCGTGACCCGCATCGCCGAGCCCGGCCAGATCGTGCCGGTCGATTCCGAGCACTCCGCGATCGCACAGGCGCTGCGCGCGGGTGAGGCATCCGAGGTGCGCCGGCTCGTGCTGACGGCGTCGGGCGCCCCGTTCCGCGGCCGGTCACGCGAGTCGCTGCGGGATGCCACGCCGGCTCAGGCGCTGGCGCACCCCACGTGGGACATGGGCCGCGTGGTCACCACCAACTCCGCGACGCTGGTCAACAAGGGGCTCGAGGTGATCGAGGCGCACCTGCTGTTCGACGTCGACTACGACGACATCGAGGTGGTCGTGCACCCGCAGTCGATCGTGCACTCCATGGTCGAATTCGTCGACGGGTCCACGATCGCCCAGGCGTCCCCACCCGACATGCGACTGCCCATCTCGCTGGGATTGGACTGGCCCAACCGCGTTTCGGCGGTGGGGCGACCGCTGGACTGGTCGGTGGCGGCATCCTGGACCTTCGAACCGCTCGATGACGAGGCGTTTCCGGCCGTGGCGCTCGCCAAGCACGTCGGACGCGCCGGCGGCACGTACCCGGCCGTCTTCAACGCCGCCAACGAGCAGGCGGTGGACGCGTTCCACGAGGGCCGGCTGAGCTTTCCGGGCATCGTCGAGACCATCGAGCGGGTCGTCGATGCGCACGAGGCACCGGACGCGCTGACCCGCGAGACGCTCGCCGAGGCAGAGGCGTGGGCGCGGGATGCCGCGGATCGGGCGATCGCGGCATCCTGACGCCGGAGATCAGTCCAGCGGTCTCGTCGGGTCCGACAGCGGCGTGGCATCGGTCGGGTACGGCACCGGCCAGTGCGGTTCCGGCACCGGCCAGCCCGCGTCGCGCAGCGCCCGGCGGGCGAGCTCGCGTGCAGAATACGGCGTCCGAGCACCGCGGATGTCGCGATAGTCCTGGTGGCCCGGCCCGGCCCACAGGATGGCGTCGCCCTCTCCGACCAGCTCGACCGCTTCGAGGATCGCCCGCTCCGGCGGCGAGTACTCGAGGATCCGGCCACCGGGCCGCGCGCGTCGCGCACCGTCGATGAGGGTCGCGCGGATCGTGTCGGGGTTCTCGTAACGGGGGTGGTGGTCGGTGACGATGAGGATGTCGCTTCCCTCCGCGGCGGTGCGTCCCATGTCGAGGCGCTTGGTGGCGTCACGGTCGCCGTCGGCGCCGACGACCATCACCACCGTGCCCGGTGTGACGTGCCGCACCGCGGAGAGGGTCTTCTCGAAGGCGTCGGGGGAGTGGCCGAAGTCCACGTACACGGCGGGTCCGCGATCGCCCGAGACCCGCTCCGTGCGTCCCGGCAGGTAGGCGTCGATGCGTCCGCCGTCCAGGACCGACACCACCGTGTCCCACCGGTAGCCCGCCTCCAGGATCATCACGATGGCCTCACCGGCGTTGCCGGCCATGTGCCGGCCGATCACCGGCACGACCGTGGTCAGCGACCGGCCGTCCCGCGCCGTGAGCGTGAAGCGCGTGCCGTCCTGCCGCTCATCGATGATCTCGACCACCCAGTCCGCCAGCGCGGCGGCATCCGCATCCGCGGCGATCGCCGGCGTCGCGATCGTGACGTACGGCACCTCGGCGCGATCGGCGACCTCGAATCCCGCGGCGGAATCGAGCGAGATCACCGCCCGCCGGGCGCGGTCGGCCCGGAACAGCGGGATCTTCGCCTCCAGGTACTCTCGCATGTCGGCGTAGTCGTCGAGGTGGTCGTGGCTGAGGTTGGTGAATCCGGCCACATCGAACACCGTGCCGTCGACCCGGTGCCGCGACAGCGCCTGGGCACTGACCTCGACGGCGACCGCCTCGACACCGCGTTCGCGCATGAGGGCGAGCAGGGCGTGGAACTCGGATGCCTCGGGCGTGGTCAGCCGCGAGACGATGACCTGTCCGGCGATGTGACGCTCCGCCGTCGACGACAGCCCGGTCACCACCCCGAGCTGTCCGAGGATGCCTTCGAGCAGGTGCGACACGCTCGTCTTGCCGTTCGTGCCGGTCGTGCCGAACAGCAGCGGCAGCGTGTCGCCTGGCCCGGTTCCGTACACCCACGCCGACAGGTCGCCCAGCATGCCGCGCGGATCGTCCACCACGAGCACCGGCACCCCCGCGCCCGACGCGAGGTCGGCACCCGCGGCATCCGTCACGATCGCCACCGCGCCCTGCGCCACCGCCGCCGACGCGAATTCCGCGCCGTGGCGGTTCTGCCCGCGGATCGCGACGAACGCCTCGCCGGGTCTGAGGTCGGCCGTGGCCAGCGTGATGCCGCACACCGTGATGCCGGCGGTGTCCCCGTGCACGCCGTCGGCGAACCTCGCGGCCAGTTCGTCCAGCGGTCGCTGCGGCGGGTGCTCGGGGCGCAGCACCGGGGGAAGGTTGGCGGGGAGGGCGTCAGCGGGCGGCATGGCGTGTCCATCCTCTCAAACGGATGCGCATGGCCTGAGCGGACGCCACGCATTCGGCGCGCTCGGAGGTGCCGGGACTACCCTCGTGGGGTGACCGTTCTCGCGTTCGTCGTCGGCATCGCCCTCATGGTCGTGGGCTTGGCCGTCTCGATCGCGCTGCACGAACTGGGACACCTGCTGCCGGCCAAGCGGTTCGGGGTCCGCGTCGGCCAGTACATGATCGGGTTCGGCCCGACGCTGTGGTCGCACCGGATCGGCCAGACCGAGTACGGCTTCAAGGCCATCCCGCTCGGGGGCTACATCTCGATGGCGGGGATGTATCCGCCCTCGCCCCGCGAGAAGGCCGCTATGGCCGCGGGTTCCGTGCCGGGCAGGGCCGGCGGCGGCTTCTTCGCCACGATGGTCCAGGATGCCCGTGCCGCCAACGAGGAGACGTTGATCGCGGGCGCCGAGGAGCACGTGTTCTACAAGCTCCCGGTGTATCAGCGCGTCATCATCATGCTCGGCGGCCCGGTGACGAACCTGCTCCTGGCGATCGTGTTGTTCGCGATCCTGTTCACCGGCATCGGCGTGCAGACGGCGACCACGACGGTGGCGTCCGTCAGCCAGTGCGTGCTGCCCGCCGACGCGACCCGCACCGACTGCACGTCCGCCGATCCGGTGGCGCCCGCCGCCGCGGCGGGCCTGCGGGCCGGCGACGTGATCGAGTCGATCGACGGCACCGCCGTGTCGACGTTCGACGAAGCATCCGCCATCATCCGCGACTCGGCGAACCGGCCGCTCGACCTCGTGATCGTCCGCGACGGCGCACAGCAGACGCTCACCGTCACCCCACTGCTCGCGCAGCGCCAGGTGCTCGATGCCCGCGGGCAGCCGGTGCACAACGCCGACGGCTCGGTGCAGACGGTCGATGTCGGATTCATCGGCATCGGGCCGCAGAGCGCCATGGTGCGCCAGCCGATCTGGGCCGGCCCGGCGGCGGCGATCGACAACGTGGGTCAGGTCGCCGGCATCATCGTGCAACTGCCGGTGAAGGTCTGGGACACCGCCGTCACCCTCGTCACCGGCGGCCAGCGCGATCCGAACGGTCCGCTCAGCGTCGTCGGGGCCGGCATCCTGTCGGGCGAGGTCGCGTCCGCCGACGTGCCGGTGCTCAATCGCATCGCCGGGTTTCTGTCGCTGCTGGCGTCGCTGAACATCGCGCTGTTCGTGTTCAACCTCATCCCGCTGCTGCCCCTGGACGGCGGCCATGTGGTCGTCGCGCTGTGGGATGGGCTCAAGCGCGCCTGGGCGCGGGTGTTCAAGCGCCGGGCGCCCAAACCGGTGGATGCCACCAAGCTCGTGCCGGCGACCTTCGTCGTGGTGACGCTGCTGATCGCGATGAGCGCCGTACTGATCGTCGCCGATATCGTGAATCCGGTCTCGATCATCAACTGATTCCGGCGGGGTGTCGAAAACGGCCTTGTTCGTTCGCTGTAGGGATGAAACGGTTCCCATGACGAAAGGACCACGACCGTGAAGTACGTGATCATGTTCACCAGAACGCCCGAGCTGGATGCCGCGGTGCCGCCGGAGCGGCAGGCCGCGGTGTACCAGCGGGTGTGGGATTGGTTCGTCGAGCACGACGACGAGATCGCCGACGGCGGCGCCCAGCTGCAACCCGTGTCGACCGCCACCACGGTCAAGAGCGGCCAGGACGGTCCCCTGGTCGTGGATGGACCGTTCTCCGAGGCGAAGGAGGTCGTGGGCGGCTTCAGCGTGATCGACGTGCCCGACCTCGACGCGGCGATCGCGCTGGTGAAGACCTGGCCCGAGTTCGAGCTTCCCGGAATCGGTATCGAGATCCGGCCGATGGTCACTGACTACAGCCAGTTCGATTAGTGACCGACCCGGACGCTTCGATCGAGTCCAGCGGCAGTGCCGCGGCCCCGCCGCCACCGGACGGCGGGGCTGCGGCATCCGATCTCGTCCTGGCGCGGACGCTGCGCGAGGAGTCCGGGCGGATCGTGGCGGCGCTGGCCGCATCGCTGCGCAATCTGGACCTCGCCGAGGAGGCGGTCGCCGACGCGGTCGAGGAGGCGCTGCGCGAGTGGCGCACGCGCGGCGTTCCGCCCCGGCCCGGCGCGTGGCTCACGCAGGCGGCGCGCCACAACGCGCTGGACCGGATACGGCGCGAGAAGCGGTAGGGCGACAAGCTCGCGCTGCTCGCCGAGGCACCGCCGCCGGACCGGGCCGAGGTCGACGAGCGTGTGCCGCTGCTGTTCGGATGCTGCCACCCGTCGCTGGGTCCCGACGCTCAGCTCGCCCTGACGCTGCGCGCGGTGTGCGGCCTGACGACGGGCCAGATCGCGCGGGCGACACTGAGCACCGACACCGCCGTCGCGCAGCGGATCGTGCGTGCCAAGCGCAAGATCGGGGATGCCGGTATCCCGCTGCGCATTCCCGAGGCCGCGGAGCGCGCCGAACGCCTCGACGTCGTGCTGACGGTCATCTCGGTCATGTACAGCGAGGCGCATCTGGTGGCGGGCCGGGATGCCGCGGCCGACCGCGACCTCGCGGAGGACGCACTCTGGCTCGCGCGGGTCGTCGCGGAGGCGCTGCCCGGCGACGCCGAGGCGCAGGGCCTGCGGGCGCTGCTGCTGTTCCACCGGGCACGTGAGGACGCGCGGGCGGTCGACGGCGAGCTCGTGCTGCTCGGCCGACAGGATCGGTCGCGGTGGGATGCGACGCTCCTTGCTGCGGCGCGCCGGACGCTCGAGCGGGCCGCCAGACTGCGCCGGCCGGGCAGATGGCAGTTGCACGCAGCGATCGCGGCGTGTCACGCCGATGCCGGCGGAGCCGACGACACGGACTGGCTGCAGATCATCACGCTGTACGACATGCTGCTGGCATACGACCGGTCACCGGTCGTGCGCCTGAACCGCGCGGTGGCGCTGGCCGAGGTCGAGGGTGCACAGGGGGCGCTGCGCGAGGTCGAGGGCCTCGAGGAGCCGCTGTCGCGCTACCACCTGTGGCACGCGGTGCGTGCCCACCTGCTGCGGCGGCTCGGCCGCGACGACGAGGCGCTCGTGGCCGACCTGCGCGCCCTGGAGCTGACCGCGAACGAGGCCGAGCGCCGTGTGATCGCCGGCCGGCTGAGCCGCGATCCGTGAGCCGTCACGCTCCGACGGGCGTGAGCGCGTGCGAGACGAGCCGCTCCAGCGTCGTCATCCCGTCGCGGGACAGGATCGACTCGAGGTGCCCCTGGATGGAGGCGAAGCCTGCGCCGCGCAACGCGTACACATCGCCCGACTCCCCGTCCGCAGCGACCTCGGCGTCGCCGACCCGGGTCGTTCCCGCCGGTACGCGTGCCGTGAACGTGTTGTAGAAGCCGACGGATGCCGGTTCGCCGAACACGTCGATCGTCTTCTGCAGTCCCTGATGCGGTCGCGCGAGGGGTGCGAGCTCGATGCCGATTGCATCGGCGAGGATCTGATGGCTCAGGCACACAGCGAGCAGCGGCCGACCCGACGCCCGGCGTCGCCGGACGACCTCGCGCATCCGCCGCATCCGCGCACTGCCGGGATCGCGGGGATCGCCGGGCCCAGGCCCGGCGACCACCAGCTCGGCCTCGTCGACCCGGTCATCGGTCACCGCATCCCACGGCACGATCTGGACATCGAGGCCGAGGTGACGCAACTGGTGGGCGAGCATGGTCGTGAAGCGATCCTCGGCATCGACCACGAGCGCCCGCCGGCCGGCGAACACGCCGTCGCCGGCGGCATCCTGCGGGTTGAGCCAGAAGTCCGCGAGACGGGCGTTGCGCGAGTGCAGGAGCGCGGCGATGACCGGATCGTCGGCGAGCGCCCGCGGCGTCGCGGCGGGTGCGTCCTCGTCGACCACGGATGTCTCGATCGCCGGCCCTGTCGCGGGCTCGCGCGGTACCGCGCCGATCGCCCCGAGCACCCCCGCCGCCTTGCCGTGGGTCTCGCTCACCTCACCATAGGGGTCCGAGTGGCGCACGAGGGTCGCTCCGACGGGCACCCGCAGCGCACCGTCGACGAGGTAGGCGGTGCGGATGAGGATCGGCGCATCGACGTCGTGCGTCGGCCCGTCGGTCTCCATGCTCTTCTGCCCCGTCGAAGAACGGGGGGTGAACAGCGCCGCGACACCGGAGTAGTAGCCGCGCGCGGTGTTCTCGTGACGGGCGATCACCGTGCACGCGTTCTGCATGGGGGAGCCGGTCACGGTCGGGGCGAACATCGTCTCGCGCAGGATGTCTCGGGGGTCGAAGCGGCTGCGCCCTCGCAGCACGTACTCGGTGTGGGTCAGGCGCGACATCTCCTTCAGATGCGGGCCGGTGATCCGCCCGCCGTCCGAGCACACGGCGCTCATCATCTTCAGTTCCTCGTCGACGACCATGAACAGCTCCTCGGTCTCCTTCGTCGAGGACAGGAACCGCGTGAGCGTCTCCGCGGTCGCGCCGCCGGCGGGATGCCGGAACGTTCCCGAGATCGGGTTCATCGTCACCACGCCGTCCCGTGCGCTGACGTGGGCCTCCGGGCTGGCCCCGACCGCGATGTGGCCGGGCGTGACGATGACGAAGGTCCAGTAGGCGCCGCGCTCGTGCTCGAGCAGCGCCCGGAACCACGTCAGCGCGGCTGTGGTGGCATCCGTGTCCACCGCGGCGGTGAAATCGCGGCGGATCACGAAGTTCGCGCCTTCGCCGCGCCCGATCTCGTCGGCGATCACGCGGCGCACGATCGCCGCGTACTCGTCGTCCGGGATGTCGAATCCCGCGTCCCGCAACGGCACCGCCGATGTCGGCAACTGTGCGAGAGCTTCGTCGCGGGAGACGGTCTCGTGTCGATCGACGAGGAGGCAGCGAAGCGGCGCCGCATCGTCGTGGCAGACGAATCCGCGCTCGCGGATCTGCCGGTAGGGCACGAGCGCCAGCACCTCGCGCGGTGTTCCGTCGGCCGTCAGAAGCGGGATGTCGGCCAGGAGGTCGACGTCCACGACGTCGCCGGTGATCACCTCGACGGTGGACGCGTCGCGGGCGAGCAATGCGAAGGAATCGCCGCGGGCGGTGAGCGTCTCGAGCGAGAAGGAGGCGGAGCCGGACATCATCGGTCTTTCGTCGTGAGAGCGGCCACCCGACAGAAAAGACCGCCCGAGGGCGGTCTGCGTCGAAGACGAACGCACCGCCTACCGGCGGTGCCACCACGTGAGGTTCGCCGACATGCGGTCACCCTAGCATGCGCCGAATGCGCAAGGCGGGCGGCCGATTCGGTTCGGCGAGCGCCCAGGCGCCCCGGCGTAGGCTGAAGCACGTGCCCGCCGTCAACATCGGGATGCCCAAGCGTCCCGAAACGCTCGCTCCCCGTCGCAAGAGCCGCCAGATCCGCGTGGGCAAGGTGCTGGTCGGCGGCGACGCCCCGGTCAGTGTGCAGTCGATGACGACGACCCCGACGACGAACATCAACGCCACACTGCAGCAGATCGCCGAGCTGACAGCCTCCGGATGCGAGATCGTGCGGGTGGCGGTGCCGTCGCAGGATGACGCGGATGTGCTGCACATCATCGCTCACAAGAGCCAGATACCGGTGATCGCCGACATCCACTTCCAGCCGAAGTACGTGTTCCAGGCGATCGACGCCGGTTGCGCCGCCGTGCGGGTCAACCCCGGCAACATCCGCAAGTTCGACGACCAGGTCGGCCAGATCGCCAAGGCGGCGAAGGATGCCGGTGTGAGCCTGCGCATCGGCGTGAACGCCGGCTCGCTCGACCCGCGGCTGCTGCAGAAGTACGGCAAGGCGACGCCCGAGGCGCTCGCCGAGAGCGCGCGGTGGGAGGCGAGCCTGTTCGAGGAGCACGACTTCCACGACTTCAAGATCTCCGTCAAGCACAACGACCCCGTCATCATGGTGCAGGCGTACCGGCTCCTCGCCCAGATGGGCGACTGGCCGCTGCATCTCGGTGTCACCGAGGCAGGCCCGGCGTTCCAGGGCACGATCAAGAGCGCCACCGCGTTCGGCATCCTGCTCGGCGAGGGTATCGGCGACACCATCCGCGTCTCGCTGTCGGCGCCGCCGGCCGAAGAGGTCAAGGTCGGCCACCAGATCCTGCAGTCGCTGAACCTGCGCGAGCGCAAGCTCGAGATCGTGTCGTGCCCGTCGTGCGGCCGCGCCCAGGTCGACGTCTACACACTCGCCGACGACGTGACCGAGGGCCTGAAGGACATGACCGTGCCGCTGCGGGTCGCGGTCATGGGATGCGTCGTCAACGGCCCCGGTGAAGCTCGCGAGGCCGACCTGGGGGTGGCATCGGGCAACGGCAAGGGCCAGATCTTCGTCAAGGGTCAGGTGATCAAGACGGTGCCCGAGTCCGACATCGTCGCGACCTTGATCGAGGAAGCCAACCGTCTCGCCGATGAGATGGGCCCCGACGCCGCGGTCGGTACCGCGCAGGTCGTCACGGCCTGACCGCGTCCGCACGCTGGCCACCCGCGCGTCCGCGCACCTGAGCCCTCGATCGCTCAGGCCGCTGGCCTGAACCGCCGCGCTGGAGGAGCGAGATCGCCCAACGCGTACCTCCTCGCCACCCGTGGAGCCAGCACGATCGGACTGCCGGCATCGGGCGGCGGATGAAGCACGAAGTCGTCCTTACCGCTTCGTGCTATCCGCCAGCCGCCGTGGTGAAGCGCCATGTGGTGGTAGCGGCAGAGCAGGATGCCACGGTCGACGTCGGTCTTGCCGCCTCCGGCCCACGGGTCGATGTGGTGCGATTCGCAGTACGACGCCGGTCGATCGCATCCCCGCCACCGGCATCCACCATCGCGGATCGCCAGCGCGATCCGCTGCTTCGGGGTGAACAGCCGCTGCTCGCGACCGACATCGAGCGGATTGCCCGCGTCGTCGAACGTGCACACGGAGACGCCGCCATCGCATTCGCGCTGTCTCGCGAGCCATGCCGGCATCGTGGCGCCGTCATCCTCGAGCACCGCGACGGCCGCGACACCGGCCTCGTCGTCCACAACGGCATCCCTCGTCACGATGAGGCGGATTCCGGCTTGTCGCGTGCCGAACACCTGCTCGGCGTCAGCCAGCGCCCCCGCTCGAATCACGTCCATCATCAGGTCGTAGGTGAGCTGATCGTTCGTCCGCGGATCGTTCTCGAGTTCGGTCGCGCGCGCAGCTTCATCCGCGTCGACGAATCTCGGCCCGCCTCGACGCGGCCGGAGTGCCGCGCCGATGATCGCCTGCACCCACGCGCCCATCTCGTCATCGAAGTCGATGCGAGCGTGCTTTCCGCCGTCGCTGTCCGTCCACGTTCGGAACAGCCGTCGGCGGAATCGCTCGTCGAAGCGGCGAGTGGCATCGGCCGGATCGAGGATGTCGCGCACGCTTCGCGCCGCTTGCAGGAGTTCCTCGGGCGTTCGCTCTCGCGCTTCGCCGACGAGGTGCTCCGCCGCGGTCGTCCAGGCCTCGACGATGGAGCCGACGTCGACCCCGGGGTGGTCGATCGGCGGTTCGCCGAGGCCACGAAGGATGGCGTTCTTCTGATCAGCCGTCAGTGTGCCGGCGAGGAATGCCTCGCTCAGCACGCAGTGCCACCGCCGAGCCGCGCGCGGGGGCGAGTCGAAATTGTCGCCCGCCTCACCGCATCCGTTCGCGCCCGCCGGCACCACGGTGGCCAGCAGCGCTTCACCCAGTCGCACCTGCTTGGTCGCCTCGGCCCTGGTCACTCCGGTGAGGTCTTGGATGAACGACACGGCGTTGTGCTGCCCCCGCTTCTGCGCCATGCCGCCCTGTCCCGCCTCGCGGCTCGATCGGACGGACGTCACGCCCGCAGCGGCAGACCTGATGCAGTCGATCCCCTGGCTCACACTCGTCGTCCGACGGATCACCGCCTCGATCCGCCCGTCATCGAGCCCAATCACCGTCGCCGGCAGATCGGAAGCCTCGATCTCCGCCCCGAGGTCTTCCGCGAGCGCGTCGATCGCCGCGTGCAGGTCGGTGAAAAATGACATGCTTCACACTCTCACGAACCTCCGACATTGGAACGCGTGTTCGTTGCCGTCGCCCGATCCGGCAACATGGATGGTTCACGTTCGGCTGCGGGGCGGACCGGTCTCAGTCGGCTGAGGATTCCGCGAACGCGATCTCGCCGGTGGCGATGCCGGCGTGCACCAGTCTTACCGCGATCCGCTGGCCCGCTCGCACGTCTTCGCCGACGGGACAGGATGCCGTCACCACCGGGTCGTCCAGCACGATCCGGGCGCGTCCGCTTTTGATCTCGATCACGACGACTTCGAAAGCCTCGCCGACGCGGCCCGACAGCACCGCGGCTTCGACACGATCCACGGTTGCGGACTGCAGGCGAGACGCGCGCTGGGACGAGGCATCCATCAGCGCGGGCAGCTGAGTGAGGCTGTCGCGCGCCCACGACGGTACGGCGCGGCCGTTCGAGACCGCCTCGCACACCACGAGGCCCCACCGGTCGACGAGCCGGCGAAGCGGCGCGGTGACATGCGCGTACGGTGCACCGACCGCCGCCTGGGTCGTCATCTCCGGCGCGGCACCGTCGAGCGGGGTGTAGCCGGCCCCTCGGAACAGCGACGCTGCAGCCTGCATCACCGCCATCGCAGCCGGTGTCGACGCGTCGAGGCCGTGCAGGTACTCGCCGTAGGGCTGATCGGCCGGCCACGGCAGTCCGAGCGCCGCGGTCTTGGCACGGAACGCGGCGACGGCTTGCCCGTCGGGCGGGGGCATGGTGCGCAGGATGCCGACACCCGCGTCGAGCATCATGGCCGCGGCGGCGATGCCCGTCAACAGCGACAGCTGCGCGTTCCACCCCTCGACCGGCAGCGGCAGCCGGCGCTCGATGCGATAGCCGCCGTCGGCGCCCGGGACCACCACCTCGTCCGGCAGATTCAGGCTCGCCCCGCCGCGCAGGCGCTCCTGCTCGAGCCGAAGTCCGCCGATCACCGGCAGCAGCGCCACCGGCGACTCCGGGTCGCCGCCGTCGACGGCGCGTTGCGCTTGGGTGTAGTCCCACTGCGCCCGGGAACGCACCAGGGCCCGCTGGACGCGCGCGGCCGTCGTCGCGCCCGCCTCGTCGAGGTCGATCGTCCACACGTACGCGGTGCGGTCCCCGTTCCGTAGCAGCGAGGCGCGGTCCTCGCTGAGGACGAGCGGATGCAGCGGCACGGTGCCGTCCGCCGCGTAGAGGGTCTGCCCGCGGCGGCGGGCTTCGGCATCCACCGCTCCACCGGGGCGGACGAATCCGGGCACGTCGGCGATCGCATACCGCACGCGATACCCGGCGCCGGCACGTTCGAGGTGCAGCGCCTGGTCGAGGTCGCGCGAACCCGGCGGGTCGATCGTGATGAAGGGGATGTCGCGGGCGTCGACGTCGGGCTCAGGTGCACGAGCGGCATCCGCCTCGGCCAGCACCTCGGGGCCGAAATCGCCCGGCAGTTCGAGAGACTCGCGCAACGCGGCGAGCGAGGCGGCCAGCTCGCCGCGCGCGGCGGATGACAGGCGCCCGAGCATGCGGCCAGTGTAGGTGCGTCCCGCGCCGCGGGGCGTCGGCATCCGCCCGTCTAAGCTTGTCGCTCGTGGTCACCCGTCTGTCGCACTTCTTCCTGCGCACCCTCCGCGAGGATCCGGCCGACGCCGAGGTCGCCAGCCACCGGCTGCTCGTGCGCGCCGGGTACATCCGGCGCACCGCGCCGGGGATCTTCGCGTGGCTGCCGCTGGGACTGCGGGTCAAGGCGAAGATCGAGGGCATCATCCGGGAGGAGATGACCCGCGCGGGAGCGTACGAGGTGCACTTCCCGGCACTCGTCCCTGCCGACCCGTATCGCGATTCCGGCCGATGGGAGGCCTACGGTGACGGCATCTTCCGCCTCCAGGACCGCCGCAGCGCCGACTACCTCCTCGCCCCCACGCACGAGGAGCTGTTCACGCTGCTGGTGAAGGACCTGTACTCGTCGTACAAGGACCTCCCGCTGGCGATCTACCAGATCCAGGACAAGTACCGCGACGAGGCCCGCCCGCGCGCCGGCCTGCTGCGCGGGCGCGAGTTCACCATGAAGGACGCGTACTCGTTCGACTACACCGACGAGGGCCTGGATGCCTCGTACCAGGCGCAGCGCGATGCGTACGAGCGGATCTTCACCCGCCTCGGCCTCGAGTACGTGATCGTCAACGCCGACAACGGCCTGATGGGCGGTGCACGCAGCGAGGAGTTCCTGCATCCGATCGCCGTCGGCGAGGACACGTTCGTCCGCTCACCGGGCGGCTACGCCGCGAATGTCGAGGCGTTCACGACGGTGGTGCCCGACGCGGTGCCGTTCGACGGCATCCCGGCGCCGGTGATCTTCGACTCGCCCGACACCCCGACCATCCAGACCCTCGTCGCCCACTCGAACGCGGTGCTCGACGGCGATTACACCGCGGCCGACACGCTGAAGAACATCGTGCTGGCCCTGACCCACCTCGACGGGAGCCGCGAAGTGGTCGTCGTCGGCATCCCCGGCGACCGCGATGTCGACGACAAGCGCGTCGAGGTCGCCTTCGCCCCGGCAGCGGTCGAGGCCGCCACCGAGGCGGATTTCGAGGACAACCCGCTGCTGGTCAAGGGCTACATCGGGCCCTGGTCGCCGACCGGCGCGATCCTCGGCGAGGATTCCGCGACCGGCATCCGGTACCTCCTGGACCCGCGGGTGGTGGACGGCAGCGCCTGGATCACGGGCGCGAACATCGACCAGAAGCACGTGCACTCCCTCGTCGCCGGACGGGACTTCTCCGGCGACGGATTCGTCGAGGCGGCCACGGTGCGCGACGGCGACCCGGCGCCGGACGGCTCAGGGCCGGTGCACCTGGCGCGCGGCATGGAGATCGGCCATGTGTTCCAGCTCGGCCGGTTCTTCGCCGAGACCCTCGGGCTGCGGGTGCTCGACGAGAACGGCAAGCTCGTCACGGTCACGATGGGCTCCTACGGCATCGGGGTCACCCGCATCCTCGCGATCCTCGCCGAGCTGAACCACGACGACCGGGGCCTGGTGTGGCCGGCGGTCGTCGCGCCGTTCGACGTGCACGTCGTGGCGACGGGAAAGGATGCCGCGGCCTTCGCCGTGGCGGAGGACCTGGCATCCCGGCTCGAGGCATCCGGGCTCGACGTGCTCTACGACGATCGCGCGAAGGTGTCGCCCGGCGTCAAGTTCGCCGATGCCGAGCTCATCGGCATCCCGCAGATCGTGATCGCCGGCCGCGACGCCGCGTCCGGCGAGGTGGAACTGTGGGACCGCCGCAGCGGGAACCGCGAGGTGGTCGCGGTCGCCGATGCGGTTGCGCGGCTGACCGGCGATACCGGTCGCTGAACCTGCAGCCGGGACCCGGAACGGTGGTCAGCGGGTGATCTTGCCGTGCAGCATCAGGTCGTCGTCGGGCGTGTCGCGCGTGACGAGCGCTTTGAGCATCCCGGCGGCCATCGCCACCTTGCCCTTCGCCGGCTCCCAGAACTCGCACTCGGTTGGTGTGACCTTCAGCAGTGTGATGCCGGGGGTGTCCAGGCCGTCCTCGAACCAGATGTCGAGGTCGGGGGAGTACAGCTCCTTCATCTTGGCGTCGTCCTTGACGGTCTGCGCGCGGCCGGCGACCGACACGTAACGGTTGCCCTTCGCGTCGAGGTACGACAGGCCCACGCCATGGTGCTCCTCCGCTTCGTCCACCTTCTTGGTGTCCTCGGCGGTGAAGAACCAGATGTCACCGTTGTCGTCCATCTGGCGGGTGCTCATCGGCCGGCTGACGAGCTGGCCGGCATCGTCCTGAGTGGTCAGCATCGTGAAGTCGATGTCTTCGACCAGTTCCTTCAGGCGGGCAAGGGCTTCGGTTCCTGTCACTTCGCTCATACGACGAGGATGCACCTGCGCGGCGATACCGGAGCAGGGATTGACAGGCCCGACGGCGGCTCTACGACTCCAGGCGGGCGTAGCGCGCGCGGAACATGCTGAACACGCCGTAGGCGATGAAACCGGCCCCCACGATGCCGACGAGCACCGGACCGTAAGCGACGCCGAGCAGTGCCTGGATGGCGCCGTCCAGACCGCCGGCGGCCCGCGAGTCGAGCGTGACGGCCGCGACGATCAGCAGCACGCCGACGATCGCGAGCGCCACCCCCTTCGCGACGAACCCCACGACGCCGAGCGCCGTCAGCGCCGTGCCGAACGTACCCGATGGAATCGTCATCCGCTTGTGGAAGCTGCGCCGCACCCCCATGACCACGAAGGCGACGCCGCCGATGCCGATGCCGATGCCGACGGCGCCGAGGATCAGCGGACCGCCCGGGATCGACAGCACGCCGGAACTCGCGCCCTCCGCGGTCTGCTCGGTGTCGGGGTGGGCGCCGAGGGCGACGGATGCCGCGAGCACGCCGAGCGCGATGAACACCGCCGCCTGACCCCACTCGGAGATCCGCCGACCCCATGTCTTCGCGCCGCTGCCGGCGCGCACGAGGATGCCGTGGACGGCATGCCAGACCCCCAGCGCGCACAGCGCGACGGCCAGGACCCACAGCGCGGCGAACCCGAGCGGCGCGGATGCCACGGCCTTGAAGGCACCCGACTGGTCGGTCTCGCCGCCGACGCCGAACGCGACGGCCAGGACGATGATGCCGATCAGCACGTGCACGACACCGTTCGCGGCGTAGCCGGCTCTGGCCAGGACTCGGAAGGGGGTGCTGGACTCGGCCTTTCGGGCCGCCTGTTTCGCGGGCGCGGTCATGATCCGAGAGCGTACGCGGGAACCGTTTCGGGCGCCCAGCGGGGCATCCTCTCGGGTGCTGCGCAGGAGGCATCCGCTAACGTGAGAGGGATGTCGGGGCGTATGACGCACCGATGAAAGCTGAATAGGGAGGTCATTGTGGACATCGATCTCGGGTTGCTGCGGACGATCGAGCGCGAGAAGGACATCCCCTTCGAGGAACTCGTCGCGATCATCGAGCAGGCGATCCTGACCGCCTACGGCAAGACGACCTCGCCGAGCGGCGCAGCGCCCGAGGGCGCGCGGGCACAATTGGACCGCCGAACCGGGCACGTCTTGATCTTCGTGCCGCTCACCGACGATGAGGGCGCGATCATCGGCGAGGCCGAGGAGACCCCCGACGACTTCGGCCGGATCGCGGCGTTCGCCGCCAAGCAGGTGATCAGTCAGCGACTGCGCGACATCGCCGACGACGCCGTGCTCGGTGAGTTCCGCGGCAAGGAGGGCGACATCGTCGCCGGCGTCGTCCAGCAGGGCCCCAACCCCCGGATGGTCCACGTCGACCTCGGCTCGGTCGAGGCGATCCTGCCGCCGGAGGAGCAGTCGCCGGGAGAGGAATATCCGCACGGATCGAGGCTGCGCGTGTACGTGACGTCGGTGTCCAAGGGGTCGAAGGGTCCGTCGATCACCGTTTCGCGCACGCACCCCGGCCTCGTGCGGAAGCTGTTCGCGCTCGAGGTGCCCGAGATCGCGGCCGGCCTCGTGGAGATCGTCTCGCTCGCACGCGAAGCGGGGCACCGGACGAAGATCGCGGTGAAGGCGAACGATCCGACGATCAACGCCAAGGGCGCGTGCATCGGAGAGCTCGGCCGGCGGGTGCGCTCGGTGACCGAGGAACTCAGCGGCGAGAAGATCGACATCGTCGACTACGACCCCGAGCTCGCCCGGTTCGTCGCCAACGCGCTGTCACCGGCGAAGGTGACGTCGAGCTTCGTGCTGGATGCCAACAGCAAAGCCGTGCGCGCGCTCGTGCCCGACTACCAGCTCTCCCTCGCGATCGGCAAGGAGGGCCAGAACGCCCGCCTGGCCGCGAAGCTGACCGGCGCCAAGATCGATATTCAGCCCGACTCGATCCTGGAGGAGAGCTGATCCACCGCGGATTCGCGGCACGTCCAGCGGTGTAACATGGTTCCGGTACGAACGTGCGTCGGATGCCGCACGCGTTCCCCCCGGTCCACCCTCCTGCGAGTCGTGGTCGAAGGCCGTTCACTCGTCATCGACGAGCGGGCGATCCGTCCGGGGCGGGGTGCGTGGGTGCACGAGACTCCCGAGTGCATGGATGCCGCGCTGCGGCGTCACGCCTTCGTACGCGCATTGCGTGTGTCAGGTCCTCTTGACACGCAGACCATCGAGAAACGGCTGAACGGCTATGGACACGAAGTGAACGGCTCGAAATGAGTCCCGTCCGCAATTGACGGTCTGCCCTGTCCGGGTGGGCCCCCAGACAGGAGAACTGTGGCAAACGCAAAACCACGCGTGCACGAGATCGCTTCCGAGCTCGGCGTCGACAGCAAGGTCGCGCTCGCGAAGCTGAAGGAGCTCGGCGAATTCGTCAAGAGCCCCTCGTCCACCATCGAGCCCCCGGTGGCTCGCAAGCTCCGTGCGGCGCTCGCCGCCGAGGGCGGCACCGCCCCCGCATCCGTGACCGCGACGATATCCCGGTCCAACGGCCGGCCCGGTCCGGTGCGACCCGGCGCGCGACCGACCGCCACCAGCCCCGCCGC
>CAXTES010000028.1:0-12088 GCA_964243215.1 uncultured Microbacterium sp.
GCACAGACGTTGCGGGCAACAGCGGCGCGTCCCTGTGGCAGAAGCTGATCGCGCCGAACTGCAACATCTTCCTGGTCGTGAACGGCCACTTCAGCGACGGACTCGACGGGGAGGCGAACCGGGTCGACCAGAACTCGTGTGGCCAACCTGTCTACAGTGCACTCTCGGACTACCAGGGCCGCCCCAACGGCGGCGACGGCTGGCTGCGGTGGTACACGTTCACGCCGTCCAGCGGTCAGATCACCGCTACCACGTACTCGCCGACGCTGAATCAGTACGAGACGGATGCCGACAGCGCATTCACGATGAACTACGTGATGAGCCCGCCGCCCGATCTTCCCTCGCTCGGCACCGTGTCCGCGGCATCCGGCGCGACGGCCAGCGTGCCCCTGCCCGACCTTCCCGCGGGTACGGTGTTCGACTGGTACGCGGTAGTCACCGACGGAACGAGCCAGACGCGCGGACCCACGTGGTCGGTGACGGTCGGCGCGGCCGCACCGACGGCGCTCGCAGCCGACGCCTTCTCCCGCTCCGTCGCATCCGGGTGGGGATCGGCGGACACCGGCGGCGCGTGGACCGTCAACTCCACCACCAAGTTCTCCGTCGGTGCCGGAGCGGGGTCGGTTGCGGCGAACGCCGGCTCGACGCTCACGGCCACTCTGGCCCAGGTTTCGTCGGTCTCCACCGACACCGCGATCTCGGTGGGCTTCGACAAGATCCCCACCCAGTACGCGCAGGTCACCGTTTCTCCGCGACTGGTCGGCGCATCGATGTACGCCGCGCGGGTGCGTGTGAATCCCGACGGCAGCGTCGGTGTCAACCTGATGCGGGACACCGCATCGCTGGCCGGCGGAACGGTGTCGGGGCTGACCGCCGTCGCCGGCACATCGCTGCGCATCCGGATGCAGGCGGAGGGCACATCCCCCACGACGCTTCGCGCGAAGGTCTGGCGCAACGGCTCCCCCGAGCCGGGCGGATGGCAGTACACCGCGACAGACACCACCGCTGCCCTGCAGCAGGCCGGCTCGCTGCGACTGACCACCTATGTCAGCTCGGGTGCGACCAACGGGCCGATCGCGGTGACGTACGACGACCTGTCGGTGACGCCGCTCGGCAGCCCGCCCCCGCCACCGGCCAACGTCGCACCGACCGCCGTGTTCACCTGGACCGCCGACGGACTCACCGTCACCGCCGACTCCGCCACGTCCACCGACTCGGACGGGCAGATCGTCGGGCGCAGCTGGGACTTCGCCGGAACGCCGGCCACCGGCACAGTCGCATCGCACACGTTCGCCGCGAGCGGCAGCTACCCCGTGACCCTCACGGTCACCGATGACAAGGGTGCGACGAATGCCGTCACCAAGTCCGTGAGCGTGACAGCGCCCCCTCCCAGCAACGTTCTCGCGAACGACACCTTCGATCGCACCGTGGCCACCGGCTGGGCGGCCGCGACATCCGGACCGACCTGGACGGTCAACTCGGCGGCGAAATTCTCGGTGAGCGCGAGCGCCGGGCGGATCGCATCCAACGCCGGATCGACACTCAACGCGACGCTCTCGCCGGTGTCGTCCAGCGCCACCGACGTGCACGCGACCTTCTCGATCGACCGCATCCCGAACCAGTACGTGAACCTGCTGCTGTCGCCGCGGTGGGTCGGCTCGGCGCTGTACGGCGCGCGACTGCGCGTCAATCCCGGCGGGTCGGTGGTGCTGCAACTGGTGCGGGATACCACGGCGCTGTCCGGGGGCGCGGTGCCCAGCCTGACGGTCACGCCGAACGCGCTGGTGCACATCCGCGTGCAGGCGCAGGGAACGTCTCCGACCACCCTGCGGGCACGGGTGTGGCTGGACGGGTCCGCCGAGCCGACGTCGTGGTTCACCACGGCGACCGATTCGACACCGGCGATGCAGGTCGCCGGGACGGTGGGCGTCTCGTCCTACCTGAGTTCCTCGGCATCCAATGGACCTGTCGCGGTCGCGGTGCCCGACCTGCTCGCGACGACGATCCCGTGACGCGGCCCCGGGGTTTCGAGCAGAAACCTCTCAGCCGATTCGCCGGATCACGATCCGGTATCTGGTAGGTGGGTGGAACGCTCTTCGGATACCATTGAGGCAGATCTTGAGACTGGGGAGTTCCGAGATCATCTGGGGAAACGGGCGCGGGAGCGCCACAAGCGAGTTCTGGGGGCTCGATTCATGACGCTGCGCATCGGCTATGCCGCGGGGGCGTTCGACCTGTTCCACGTCGGACACCTCAACATCCTTCGCCACGCCAAAGAGAACTGCGACTTCTTGATCGCCGGGGTTGTCAGCGACGAGATGCTGCTGGCGACCAAGGGCGTTCAGTCCGTCATCCCGACGCACGAGCGCGCCGAGATCGTCCGTGGCATCCGTTACGTCGACGACGTGCACATCGAGACCGTGCCGAACAAGCTCGACGTGTGGCGCGAGGTGGGGTTCACCCACTTCTTCAAGGGCGACGACTGGCGCGGCACCGAGAAGGGCCTGCGACTCGAGGCGGAGCTGGCCGAGGTGGGCGTCGAGGTCGTGTACTTCCCGTACACCGCGCACACCTCCAGCACGCACCTGCGCCGCGCGCTCGACGTCATCACCGGCGCGTCCCTCGCCGACAGCGCGAGCGAACTCACCGCGACCGCCTGAGTCACGCGACGCGCCCGCCCGCACCGATCGCGGACGACGAATGGATGATGGACCCATGCGGATCTCGGTGATCGGATGCGGCTACCTCGGCGCCGTCCACGCGGCGGCGATGGCCGAGCTCGGCCACGAGGTGATCGGCGTGGACGTGGATCCGGGAAAGATCGCGGCGCTGTCCCGCGGCGAGGCGCCGTTCTTCGAGCCCGGGCTGCCGGAGCTGCTCACCGACGCGGCCGCGACGGGGCGACTCAGGTTCAGCACCGACATCGCCGAGGCCGCGGGGGCGGCGGTCCACTTCATCGCGGTCGGCACGCCGCAGCGGAAAGGGTCCAACGCCGCAGACCTGACCTACGTCGATTCCGCCGTCGAGCAGCTCGTGCCGCACCTGTCCCCCGGCGACGTGGTCGTCGGAAAGTCGACCGTTCCGGTGGGCACCGCCGCCCGCATCGCCGAGACCATCGCGGCATCCGGAGCCGTACTCGCGTGGAATCCCGAGTTCCTGCGGGAAGGATGGGCGGTGCAGGACACGCTGCATCCGGACCGGATCGTCTTCGGGCTCCCGCCCGACCGGGAGGATGCGCGCCGTGCCGAGGCGGCCCTGCGCGAGGTGTATGCCGCCGCCCTGGCCGAGGACGTTCCGCTCGTGTTGACCGACTACGCCACCGCAGAGCTGGTGAAGGTGTCGGCGAACGCCTTCCTGGCCACGAAGATCTCGTTCATCAACGCGATGGCCGAGATCGCCGAGGTGACCGGGGCCGATGTCACGCAGCTCGCCGACGCGATCGGGTTCGACGCCCGCATCGGGCGACGGTTCCTCGGCGCGGGTGTCGGTTTCGGAGGCGGATGCCTGCCGAAGGACATCCGCGGTTTCGTCGCGCGCGCCGAGGAGCTCGGTCGCAGCGACTCGGTCGCCTTCCTCAAAGAAGTGGATGCCATCAACCTCCGGCGCCGCCAGCGCGTCGTCGACCACGTACTCGACATGCTCGGCGGCGAGCCGTACGGCAAGACCGTGGCGGTACTGGGACTCGCCTTCAAACCGCACTCGGACGACGTGCGCGACTCCCCCGCCCTCGACGTCGCGGTGCGGCTGCGGGGCCTCGGCGCCGACGTGCGCGCGACCGACCCGCAGGCGATCGGGAATGCTCGCCTGCTGCATCCGCAGCTCGATTACCGCGAGTCGTTGGAGGATGCCGTCACCGGCGCCGACGTGATCGTGCTCGTCACCGAATGGGACGAGTACCGCTACCTCGACCCCGACGTGATCGGGTCGCGGGTGCGCACGCGCAACGTCGTCGACGGGCGCAACAGCTACGACCCGGCCCGCTGGCGCGACGCGGGCTGGAATTACCGGGGGCTCGGGCGGCCTTAGAGCTCGCCGGGCGACAACGCCTGCCGGTCGAGCTCGTCCACGAGCTGACGCGCGCGACTGGGCTCCCCGAGCCGGCGGGGCGCGTAGACGACGAGCGAGTGGAACAGGAACCGCACGAAGAACGCCACCAGCAGCGTCATCGCGGCCGCGATCACACTCGAGATGTGCCACGTCTGCACCAGGAGCGCGATGACGGGGATGCGGATCACGGCCTCGGCGTTGTTGAACCCGAACGACTTGACGAACCGTGACCAGACACCGGATGCCTCGCCGCGCATGTCCTGGAAGACGAAGCGCTCCTGCAGCAGGAAGTTGCCGACGATCGTGACCTCGGCGGCGATGATCGCCGCGACGACGTAGTTCATCCCGGAGTGGGTGAGTGCGTACATGATCGCGAGGTTCGCCAGCGCACCGAGCCCGCCGATGATCGCGAACAGCGACATCTTGCCGAAACGCAGCGCGGTCAGCTGGGTGAGGAAGTGCATGCCCTGACGGAACGACGCCTTCGACTCGCCCGCGAAGCGGTGCCCGAATCGGAACGGCACCTCCGCGACGCGCAGCGGCTTGCGTGCGAGCACCTCGAGCAGGATCTTGAACCCGCGCGGCTTCAGCCCCTCGAGATCGACGGCACGCCGGTCGAGCAGGAAGAAACCGGTCATCGGGTCGGAGACATCCTTGAGCCGGATGGGGAACATCGCCTTCGTGACCATCGTCGACCCGCGCGACACCAGCACGCGCGTCTGGTCGGCCAGGCCCGCCGACTCGCCGCCACCGACGTACCGAGATGCGACGACGAGGTCCACGTCGCCGTGGCGGTGCCGGTGCAGCAGCGCCGGGATGTCCTCGGGGGGATGCTGCAGGTCACCGTCCATCACGATGCAGATATCGGATGCCGCGGCCTTGATGCCCTCGACCACCGCGCCGCCGAGCCCGCCGGTGGCGTGCTCGCGGTGGATGAGCCGCACCGGCAGTGCCGCGGATGCCGCGACCTCGCGCACGACGTCGGGGGTGTCGTCGGTGCTGTCGTCGACGAAGAGGATCTCCGCGTCGATGCCGCGCGTGGCCTCGGCGGTGCGACGCACCAACTCGGCGACGTTCGGCGCTTCGTTGAACGTCGGCACGATGACCGTGAGCTGCATGCGATCTCCTGCCGTGGTTCAGTCGCCGGGCGGCGCTTCTTATGGTGCCATGAGCACACGGACTGGAACCAGCCGAGACCCCGATGGCATAGCCGGCACTGCGGAACTCTCAGCATTCACTCAGCAGATAGGGATGTCGGCGACCAGGCGGACCGCCATCGGCCACCCTCATCCCCGACCCCCGCCCGTCAGTAGGCTGGGCCGGTGGCCGAAGGCTTGGAGCGCAACACCCGCGCGGTCGAGGAGACGGTCGTCACCGACTTCTCGCACCGCATGAGCTACGGCGGATACCTGGACCTGGACACCCTGCTGTCGGCGCAGCGCCCGCTGAGCGAACCCGAGCACCACGACGAGCTGCTGTTCATC
Source organism: uncultured Microbacterium sp. (assembly GCA_964243215.1). Classification (GTDB taxonomy): domain Bacteria; phylum Actinomycetota; class Actinomycetes; order Actinomycetales; family Microbacteriaceae; genus Microbacterium. The sequence goes on from CAXTES010000028.1 coordinate 5,532, forward strand.
GTGCAGCACCAGACCACCGAGCTGTGGCTCAAGCTGGTGCTGCACGAACTGGCCGCCGCGTGCGCGCTGCTCGCCGACGACCAGCTCGCACCGGCGCTCAAGTGCATCGCGCGCGTCAAGCACATCCAGAAGACCCTGACCGAGCAGTGGTCGGTGCTCGCGACGCTCACGCCCACCGAGTACGCCCAGTTCCGCGACGTGCTGGGCAACGCCAGCGGATTCCAGTCCGCGCAGTACCGGGCCATCGAGTTCCGGCTCGGCAACAAGAACGCCGGCGCCACGCGCGTCTTCGAGTCCGACCCGACCGCGTATGCGCTCGTCACCGAGGCGCTCGAGCAGCCGAGCCTCTACGACCAGTTCCTGCGACTTCTCGCACGGGCCGGCTACGGCATCCCCGAATCGGTACTGGATCGCGACGTGACGCGGGCCTGGGTGTTCACGCCCGAGCTGGTCCCCGTGCTGACCGGCATCTACGAGGATGCCGGCGCCAACTGGGCCGCCTACGAGTCGTGCGAGGAGCTGGTCGACCTGGAGGACAACTTCCAGCTCTGGCGCTTCCGGCACATGAAGACGGTGGAGCGGATCATCGGCTTCAAGACGGGCACCGGAGGCTCGAGCGGCGTGCCGTTCCTGCGCCGGGCGCTGGAGCTGACCTTCTTCCCTGAGCTGTACGCCGTGCGAACCGAACTGCGCCAGCCGGGACGGGACTGACGGATGCCGCGCACCGACCTCGACGCGCTGCAGGCGATCCTCGGTCCGCACGCGCTGCCGTGCCGTCGCGCGCTCACCGGGGAGTCGGGCACGACGCTGCCGCCGCTGTTCGACCACCACGTGCACCTGCATCTGACCGACGCGCGCGCGATCGTCGCGGGCGGGATCGCCGCCGTGCTCGACCTCGGCGGCGACCCGGTGCAGCTCGCGCGACGGTCGCGCACCGGCATCCCCCGCGTCGCGTACGCCGGGGCGTTCCTCACCGCCGCCGGCGGCTACCCGGCGGGGCGTCCGTGGGCGCCGGCGGCGATCGTGCGGGAGATCACGAGCGCATCCGACGCTCCGGGGGCGCCCGACGGCGCGCGCACCGCGGTCGACGAGCAGGCCGACGCCGGGGCATCCGTCATCAAGGTGGCTCTGAACGTGGCGGCCGGTCCGGTGCTCGACGACGCGATGCTGGCCGCGGTCGTCGTCGCGGCGCACTCGCGCCGGCTGCCGGTCGTCGCGCACGTCGAGGGCGAAGGGATGACACGTCGGGCGCTCGACGCGGGCGTCGATGTTCTCGCGCACGCGCCGTTCAGCGAAGCCCTCGACGAGCGCCTCATCGCGCAAGCGGTCGTGGCGGGACAACGGTGGATCTCGACGCTGTCGATCCACGCCGGGCAGGATCTGGCGCGGGCATCCGCGAACGTCGCCGCCTTCGCGGCAGCGGGCGGTGCGGTGCTGTACGGCACCGATCTCGGCAACGGCGACTGGCCGGCCGGGGTGCGCGAGACGGAGTTGGCCGAGCTGCACGACGCCGGCGTGCGCGGACCGGCGCTCGTGGCCGCCCTCACCGATGCCTGGCCCACCGCCGAGTCCGGCGAGGGCGCGCTGGACGGACCGCCCAGCGGCATCAGCACGTTCGTCCCCGGGCCGGCGCCCGACGCCGCGGGCGGCATCCCGGCGTGGCTGGCGCGGGCGAAGGTCGTGCCCACGGAGGAGCTCGTGCACGATGAACGGTGACGGCACGCGCATGGACCCCGCCGGCGAGGCAGCCGTCTTGGATGCCGCCGACCCGCTGCGCGCGTACCGCGAGCTGTTCCTCGGCACCGACAGCCCGCTGGTCTACTTCGACGGCAACTCGCTCGGACGCCCACTGCGCGCCACCGCCGAACGACTGACGCGGTTCGTGGCGGACGAGTGGGGCGGCCGGCTCATCCGCGGCTGGGACGAGTCGTGGATGCAGCTGCCGTTCGAGCTCGGCGACACCATCGGGCGTGCGGCGCTGGGCGCGGCGCCCGGGCAGACGCTCGTCGGCGATTCGACGACCGTGCTGCTGTACAAGCTGGTGCGCGGCGCGTTCGAGGCGGCACGATCATCGGACTCCGGCCGCGACGAGATCGTCGTCGACCGCGACAACTTCCCCACCGACCGGTACGTCGTGGAGGGCATCGCCGCCGAGCGCGGCGGGCGGGTGCGGTGGGTCGATGTGGACCTGACAGCCGGGGTCGGCGCTGAAGCGCTGGCCGCCGCGGTCGGTCCGTCCACCGCGGTCGTGCTGCTGTCGCACGTGGCCTACCGCTCGGGGCATCTGGCCGACGCGGCATCCCTCACCCGCGTGATCCAGGATGCCGGCGCGCTCGCGGTGTGGGACCTGTCGCACTCGATCGGTTCGGTTCCGGTCGAGGCGGATGCATGGAACTTCGATCTCGCGGTGGGCTGCACGTACAAGTACCTCAACGGCGGCCCCGGGGCACCGGCCTTCGCGTACGTGGCCGCCCGGCATCAGGATGCGCTGGCGCAGCCGATCCAGGGGTGGATGGGTGCTGCGGACGTCTTCTCGATGGGGCCGGATTACGTGCCGGCGCCCGGGATGCGGCGGTTCCTGTCGGGTACGCCGCCGGTGGTCGGCATGCTCGGGATGCAGGACACCCTGGCGGTGATCGAGGAGGTCGGCATGGCCGGGATCCGCGCGAAGTCGGTGATGCTGACCGAGTTCGCGATCCGGCTCGCCGACGCGCAGCTCGCCCCGCTCGGGGTGACCGTGGCGTCGCCGCGGGATGCCGCGCAGCGCGGCGGTCACGTGACGCTGTCGCATCCGGCGATGCGCGAGGTCACGGCGCGGCTGTGGGCGCAGGACGTGATCCCCGACTACCGCGACCCCGGCGGTCTGCGCATCGGACTTTCGCCGCTGTCGACCTCGTTTGTGGAAGTGGCGGAGGGGATGCAGGCCGTCGCCGACACGCTGGCGGTGCTGTAGCGCGTCCTGTAGCGCTCAGGGTGCGGCGCGGGATGCCGCTTCCCGCTCGGCGGCCACACTCGGCGGCACCGGCCTCCGGCCGGCTCCCGCCCGACCCGGTGCCGGCCTCGGGAAGCGGCATCCCGCTCGGCGGCCACACCCAGCGGCACCGGGTTCCGGCATCCGTGAGACGCAGTGCCGCGGCGCGGCCGTAAGCTGAAGGCCCGCCCGAAGGAGTGCGCTGTGACGACCCCTGCCCCAACCGCCCCGCCGCTCGACGCCTCGGTGCGCGAGCCGCTCGACACCGCGATCGCGGCGCTGCACGACGGCGCGCGGGTGTGGACTCACCTCACCCTCGGCCAGCGCGCGACCCTGCTGGACCGGATGCACGCCGCTGTCGCGGCGGTGGCTCCCGAGTGGGCCGACACCGCGTCGACGTCGAAGGACATCGAGCCGGGGCATCCGTTGCGCGGCGAGGAGTGGCTCGGCGGGCCGTACGCGGTGCTCGTCGCACTCGACGCGTACCGGTCGACGATGCGTGCGCTCGCTGCCGGGGCGAGCCCGCTCGACGGCGTGAAGACCGACGCCGCGCCGGGCGGCCGGTTGAGGGCGCACACGTTCCCGACCTCGGTCGTGGACGGACTGCTGCTGTCGGGTTACACCGCAGAGGTGTGGTTCGAGCCGGGCGTGACGCGCGACCAGGCGCGGCGCGATGCCGGACTCGGGCAGCTGCACCCCACCGAGCCCGCGGCGGTCGGCCTCGTACTGGGCGCGGGCAACATCACCGCGATCCCGGTGCTCGACGTGCTGTACGAGCTGCTCGCCCACAACCGGGTGTCGATCCTGAAGCTCAATCCCACGCAGGACGCGCTGGCGCCGATCTTCGAGCGCGCGCTCGCGCCGCTCATCGAGCCCGGCTTCCTGCGAATCGTCCGCGGCGGCGGGGACGTGGGCGCGTATCTGACGCGGCATCCCGACATCTCGCACGTGCACATCACCGGCTCGATCGACACGTTCAACGCGATCGTGCGAGGGTCCAACGCCGACGAGCCGCGGCTGGACAAGCCCATCACGGCCGAGCTGGGTGGGGTGTCGCCGATCATCATCGTGCCCGGCGAGTGGACCGCCGCCGATCTGCGGTTCCACGCCGAGCACGTCGTGACGATGCGGCTGCAGAACAGCGGGCACAACTGCATCGCCGGCCAGGTCGTGCTGCTCAGCGCGGACTGGCCGCAGCGGGAGGCGTTCCTCGCCGCGCTGCGCACCGCGTATGCGGCCGCTCCCCGCCGCTCGGTGTGGTACCCCCGCAGTGACGAGCGGGTGAGCGGGGTGGCATCCGCGTATCCCGGCGCGCAGTGGAGCGCCGATCACACGCGCGCGCTGATCGAGGTGGGACCCGGTGAGGATGCCACGATGCTCGAGACCACCGAGTACTTCGCGCCCGTGCTGGGGGTCGTGTCGGTGCCGGGCAACGGGCAGGAGTTCCTCGACGCCGCCGTCGCCCACTCGAACGAGAAGCTCGCGGGCACCCTCGGCGCGAACGTGCTGATCGACCCGGGAACCCAGGCGGCCCTCGGCGACGGATTCGAGCGCGCGATCGCCGACCTGCGGTACGGCGACATCGCGATCAACACCTGGACGGCGTTCAACTTCCTCACCCCGACCGCGACGTGGGGGGCGTTCCCGGGTGCGACGATCGAGGACGTCGAGAGCGGCATCGGCGTCGTTCACAACGGGATGCTGCTCGACCACGTCGAGCGGACGGTCACGCGCGGTCCGTTCCGGCCGTTCCCGAGGTCGATCGTGCCGTCGGTGGGACGCTCGCTGTCGGGGCGCCGGTCGTTGCGCCTGTCGAAGGGCACGGTGCTGCCGAAGCCGCCGTGGTTCGTGACATCCCGCACCGGAGAAGCGGTGAGCGAGGGGTTCACCCGGTTCCGCATGGACCGGAATTGGGGCCGGATGCTCGGCACACTCGTGCAGGCGTACCGGGCGTGAGCGAGAGACGCGGTCGGCGACGGCGGCGGGCGGATGCGGCATCCCGAGGCTCGCTCGAGGCCGACTACATCGTCGTCGGCGCGGGATCGGCGGGCGCGGCGCTCGCGGCGCGGCTGAGCCAGGACCCGAGCGTCTCGGTGCTGCTGTTCGAGGCCGGTGGTTCCGACAAGGCGCTCGAGCTGCACGTGCCGGCGGCGTTCTCGAAGCTGTTCCGCGGGCCGTACGACTGGAATTACGACACGGTGCCGCAGGAGCACCTGGGCGGGCGGACCGTGTACTGGCCGCGCGGAAAGACGCTCGGCGGGTCGTCGTCGCTGAACGCGATGATGTGGGTGCGCGGCTTCGCGGCCGACTACGACGAGTGGGCGCAGACGGCCGGGCCGCGGTGGTCGTGGGAGTCGCTGGCACCGTACTTCCGGCGTGTCGAGCGGGTTCAGGACGCGTCGGACCCCTCGCACGGTACCGACGGACCGCAGTGGATCTCGGCGGCGCGCGACCCGCGGTCGCACACGCGCGCCTTCCTGGATGCCGCGCGCGAAGCGGGGCATCCGGTCACCGTCGCGAACCTGCCGAGCGGGCAGGGGTTCTCGCAGACCATGCTGTCGCAGCGCCGCGGCGCTCGGGCGTCGACGGCGGACGCGTACCTCAAGCCCGCGGCGCGCCGGCGCAACCTGCGCGTGGTCACGGATGCGCTCGTGCGGCGGGTGACGTTCGCCGCGGACCCGCGCCGGATTCGGAGAATGTCGCCGGATTCGGATGATTCGGGCGCCGCCGTCCGAATTCGGGGGGATTCTCCGATTCCGGTGCCGGCGGAAGACGGGATGCCCCGTGCGACCGGCGTGTACGTCGAGGTCGGCGGGATCACCCGGCACGCGGTCGCGCGGCGGGAGGTGATCCTCGCCGGCGGGGCGGTCAACACCCCGCAGCTGCTGATGCTCAGCGGCGTCGGGCCGGCCGAGCACCTGCGCGAGCACGGCATCCCGGTCGTCGTCGACTCCCCCGAGGTGGGCGCGAACCTGCAGGACCACCTCGTCGCCGGTCTCGCGCCGGCAGCCCACGGCGGCACGCTGTTCGGCGCCGAGAAGCCGCTCGAGCTGGTGCGCTACCTCGCCACGCGGCGGGGGATGCTGACATCCAACGTCGCCGAGGCCTATGGCTTCGTGCGCACCGAGATCGCCGACGGCACCGGGATGCCGGAAGGGCTGCCCGACGTCGAGATCATCTTCGCCTCCGCCCCCTACGTCGGCGAGGGCCTCGTGCCGCTGCCGGCCGAGGGGATCACGGTCGGGGCGATCCTGCTGCGACCGCGCAGCCGCGGCACGATCCGGCTCGCGTCGGCCGATCCGGCGCAGCATCCGCTCATCGACCCGGCGTACCTGTCCGATCCGGACGGCATCGACGAAGCGACGATGCTCGCGGGGCTCGCCGCGTGCGAACGCCTCATCGACACCGACGCGCTCGGCGAGGTCACGACCGGCGACTGGGTGCAGCCCGACGGCGGAGAGCGGATGACGGCGGCCGAACGCGCCGAGCTGGCGCTGCGGCGCTACTCCCACACGCTCTACCACCCGGTCGGCACGGCGCGGATGGGGACGGATGCCGCATCCGTCGTCGATCCAGAGCTGCGGGT
>CAXTES010000028.1:12188-23319 GCA_964243215.1 uncultured Microbacterium sp.
CGCCCCATCGCGACGGTCGGCAGGATCATCGCCCGGTACCGCTCGTCATCACGGATGGCGCCTCCCGCGAAGTCCGTCGCCGTCGCGCCCGGCGCGATCGCGTTGACCGCGATGCCACGCGGGCCCAGATCACGAGCGAGGTACAGCGTCCACGTCTCGATCGCGGACTTCATCGCCGCGTATACCGAGTAGATCGGATTCGCGCTGCGCGTCAGTCCGGTCGAGACGTTGAGGATGCGACCGCCGTCGGTCAGCATCGGTGCGAGTGCCTGGGTCAGCAGCACCACGCCGGTGAAGTGCACCGCGACGAGGCGGTCCATGACAGCGCGGTCGATGGCTCCGAAGGGGGTGTCACCGGAGTAGCCGGCGTTGTTGACCAGCCCGTCGAAGTCCGATCGGCCCCAGGTCTGCTCGAGTGTGGTGCGAAGAGCCGATGCGAAGTCGGCGAAGGTCTCGGGAGCGGTGGTGTCGAGTCGGATCGCGGCGGCCCGTCGGCCGCGCTGTTCGATGTCGGCGATCACGTCGGATGCGGCATCCACGTTGTCGTGATAGGTCAGCACGATGTCGCAGTCGGCGTCGGCCAGTGCCAGCGCCGCCGCGCGCCCGAGCCCACGAGAGCCGCCGGTGATGAGGATGATTCGTTCGTTGGTCATGCATTCATGCTCGGCCGCAGGCGCGACGGCATCCAGGACGTGTGCATCGGGGGATCGCCGGTCCCTGGCTGGGCCGCTTGAGCAGCGGGAGGATGGATGCATGGACCGCGCTCAGCTCGCCGAGTTCCTGCGGACGCGACGAGAGACGTTGCAGCCCGAGGACGTCGGGCTCGGGCGTGGGCCGCGCCGGCGAACGCCGGGACTGCGCCGTGAGGAGGTCGCTGCGCTCGCGGGCATGTCGACGGACTACCTCGGCCGGCTCGAGCAGGCCCGGGGACCGCAGCCGTCCGACCAGATGCTCGGAGCGCTGGCGCGTGCACTGCATCTGGATTCCGCCGAGCGCGACCATCTGTTCCGCCTCGCCGGGCACCCCGCTCCCGACCGCGCCGGCGACTCCACGTACGTCTCGGCCGGCATGATGCGAATCCTGGACCGGCTCGCCGACACCCCGGCGCAGGTGATGAGCGACCTCGGCGAGACGCTGATGCAGACCGGCCCGGCCAAAGCCCTGCTCGGCGATGCGTCGACGCTCACCGGGATGCGCCGTGCCACCGTGTTCCGATGGTTCGCGGATCCGGCCTCCCGCGACGTGTACGCGCAGGAGGATCACGACGAGCGCGGCCGCGCCTTCACCGCCGAGCTTCGCGCGGTGTACGCCAAGAACGGCCGGGACTCCCGTGCCGGGGCGCTCGTCGACGAGCTGCTGCGCACGAGCGAAGAGTTCCGGAAGATGTGGGCGACCCACGAGGTGGCCGAGAAGCATCCGACCAGCAAGCGGTTCCAGCATCCCGAGGTCGGTGAGCTGACGCTGGAGTGCCAGACGCTGCTCGACACCGAGACGGGTCAGCGGCTGCTCGTGTTCACGGCGACTCCCGGGTCTGCGGACGCCGAGAAGCTCGCGCTGCTGCAGGTGATCGGGATGCAGCGGCTCGGGGCGTCCGCCTAGACGGTCTCGTCGGCGGCGACCGGGCTCAGTCCCAGACGCTCGGCGCGCTCGGCCATCGACAGCGGAACCGCGAACCGGTCGGTCGCCGCGCGCAGCGCTGCCGCGATCCCGGGCTCGGACGCCGCGTGCGAGGCATCCGGAACCACGACGAACTGCGCCTCGGGCCACGCCCGGTGCAGGTCCCACGCCGTCATGATCGGCGTGCACACGTCGTACCGACCCTGCACGATGACGGCCGGGATACCGCGGATCCGCCCGGCGTCGTCGATGAGCTGACCCTCGCGGAACCAGCCGCCGTGCAGAAAGTAGTGGTTCTCGATCCGCGCGAAGGCGGTGGCCGCGGCGGGTTCCGTCATCGCCGCGACCGTGCCCTCGTCGGGCAGGAGGGTGAGCGTGGCCGCCTCCCACCGGCTCCACGCCACCGCCGCCGGAACGTGTATGCCGGGATCGGCATCCGTCAGCCGGCGGCAGTACGCCTCGATCATCTTCGAGCGCTCGAGCACCGGGATGGGGGCGATGAAGTCCTGCCACAGGTCGGGGAAGATCGCCGACGCGCCCCCCTCGTAGAACCACTCGAGCTCGTGGCGGCGCAGCGTGAAGATGCCGCGCAGCACCAGTTCGCTCACCGACGACGGATGCGTCTGCGCGTACGCGAGCGCGAGCGCACTGCCCCAGGAGCCGCCGAACACCTGCCACGTCGCGATCCCGAGGTTGCGCCGCAGCAGGTCGATGTCGGCGACGAGGTGCCAGGTCGTGTTGAAGCGCATGTCGGCATCGGGATCGCTGGCGTGCGGTGTGCTGCGGCCGCAGCCGCGCTGGTCGAACAGCACGATGCGGTACCTCGCCGGGTCGAAGAAGCGCCGGTGCCACGGCGATGCTCCCGCGCCCGGGCCGCCGTGCAGGAACACGACGGGCTTGCCGTCGGGGTTGCCGCTCTGCTCGAAGTGGACGCGTTGACCGTCGCCGACCAGCAGCCATCCCTCGTCGTACGGTTCGATCGCCGGATAGAGGATGTCGTCGAGGTGCGCGGGCCCCTCGCTCACAGCTGGCTCCCCGACACCGAGAACGTGTCGCACGCGTTGACGCCGCCCTGGTATCCGGTGGCGAACCACCGCTGGCGCTGCTCGCTGGATCCGTGCGTCCAGCTCTCCGGGTTGACCTGGCCGCCCGATTCCTGCTGGATGTGATCGTCGCCGACGGATGCCGCGGCGTTGAGGGCATCCCGGATCTGCGCCTCGGTCGGCTGCTGGATGAACTGCACGCCGTTGGCATCCACTTCGGTGGAGGCGTTGGCCACCCACGCCCCCGCGAAGCAGTCGGCCTGCAGCTCGGTGCGGACTCCGTTGCTGTCGGGGCCGGTGCCGTTGTTCGGGTGGTCGTTCATGATGCCGGTGATCTGCTGGATGTGGTGGCCGTACTCGTGCGCGAGCACGTACTCCTGCGCCAGCGGGCCGGCCGTGGCGTCGAACTCGGACTTGAGCAGCGCGAAGAAGGTGGGATCGATGTAGACGGTTTCTTCGGGCGGGCAGTAGAACGGGCCGGTCGCGTTCGACGCGGTGCCGCACTGGGTGGGCGTCGATCCGTCCACGATGATCAGCTGCGGCTGGCGGTAGCCCTGAACCTGAGAGGCCCAGAACTTGTCGATGACGACGGATGTGGCCACCAGCCGGCAGGTGTCGTCGCTGTTCGCGTCCGCGCCGGTCTGGCAGTTCGTGATCTCGGACTCGGTGCCGCCGCCGGTCGCCGAGCCGCCCCCGCCGCCGAGGATGCTCGAGAAGTCGCCGCCGGTGAACAGGTTCAGCAGCAGTACGGCGATCGCGCCGATGCCGGCGACTCCGCCGCCGACGGCGACCCCCGCGCCACGGCGTCGCGCCGTGCTGCCCCCGACATTGGCGTTCGGGTTGAACGTCATGGGAGAAACCGTATCGCGCCGATGCCGGCGTGGCGCGCAGCGGCGCCGCCCGGGCGGCGCCGGCATCCCGGGCATCGCCCGGCATCCCCCGGCATCCGTGTCCCGCTATTCCGGTTGCATGTCCCGAAGTTTCGCTTCGCGCGGCCCCTTTTTGCGAAAGTTCGGGACACGGTGGGCGCCGTTGGCGAGCGGGGCGACGGGGCGCCGTGGGCGAGGTGGGCGCCGTGGGCGAGGTTGGTGAGGTGGGCGCCGTTGGCAAGCGGGGCGAGGTGGCGCCGTGGGCGACGTTGGCGCCGTGGGCGAGGTGGGCGAGGTGGGCGACCGGATGCCACGGCAATAGGCTCGGGACCATGGCGGAGACACCCACCACCGTGACCCTCACCGGCGGCGGGGTCTGAGCGATGGACTACCTCCTCATCGTCGTCGTCGCGATCATCGCCGTCGCCATCACGACCGCGCTCGCCCAGCGGCTGCGGCTGGCCGGGCCGCTGCTGCTGGTCGCGCTGGGCCTGGCCATCGCCCTGATGCCGTTCACGACGATCCCCGACATCGACCCGAACTGGATCCTGGTCGGCGTGCTCCCCCCGCTGCTGTACTCGGCGGCGGTGCGGCTGCCGGCCATCGAGTTCCGGCGCGACTTCCGCCCGATCGCAGGTCTGTCGATCCTGCTCGTGCTCATCAGCGCGCTCGTGCTCGGGCTGTTCTTCTGGCTCGTGATCCCGTCGGTCGGCTTTCCGCTCGGCGTGGCCCTCGGCGCCATCCTCAGCCCGACGGATGCCGTCGCGACCTCGATCGTGAAACGCCTGGGCATCGCGCCGAGGGTGGTGACCCTGCTCGAGGGCGAGAGCCTGCTCAACGACGCGACCGCTCTCGTGCTGCTGCGCACCGCGCTGGTCGCGCTGGCGGGCAGCTTCTCGCTGGGTGCGGGGATCGGAAGCTTCGTATGGGGCGTGCTTCTCGCCCTGGTGGTGGGCGCGATCGTCGGGGTCGCCACGCTGCGGCTGCGCCGCTGGATGCGCAATTCCGCGGCGAACACCGCGATCAGCTTCACCGTGCCGTTCCTGGCATACCTGCCCACCGAGCACTTCGGCGGATCGGGTCTGGTGGCCGCCGTGGTCGCGGGGATCGTCACCGGACAGGGCGCGACCCGCTGGTTCACCCCCGAGGAGCGCATGTCGGACGAGTTGAACTGGCGCACGATCGAGCTGGTGCTCGAAGGCGGCGTGTTCCTCGTGATGGGCCTCGAGCTCAAGGACGTCGTGACGAAGAACCTCGAAGACCACGATGGCCTGCTGCACGGCGCATGGCTCGCGATCTCCGCGCTGGCGATCATCCTGGTGGTCCGCGCGGCGTACGTCTCGGTGCTGCTGTGGGGCCAGCACCGGCGCATGCGCCGGGTCGACCGAGAACGGATAGCGGGATTCAGCGCCCGCCTCGACGAGGTGCAGGCGGATCCGGATGCCGCGACCGTTCGCGGCCCGGGGCGGCTGCCGAGCAATCCCGCCCGGCGCGATCGGCGCATCGCGTCGATGCGCACCCGCGTGAGCCGCCTCGTCGCCGACATCGACTACTACCAGGCGTCGCCCCTGGGCTGGAAGCACGGCGCGATCATCGTGTGGTCGGGGATGCGCGGCGTCGTGACCCTCGCCGCGGCGCAGACGCTGCCGCGGGACGGCGTCGAGGCGCGTGCGCTGTTGGTGTTCGTGGCGTTCCTGGTCGCGCTGCTGAGTCTCATGCTGCAGGGCTTCTCCCTGCCGTGGCTGGTGCGGACGCTCGGGATGCAGGGATCGGGCGCCGAGGAGGCGACGCACGAGGAGCAATCGCGCCTGGACGACGACCTGCGCCAGGCGGCGGCATCCGTCCTGGCCGATCCCGAGCTGGTCAGACGCGACGGTTCGCCGTTCGACACCGATTTCCTCAAGCGGACCGGCGAGCGGTTGACCCGGCCACCGGAGGACAGCGACACCGCGGTGGCCCGCGACGCCCTCGAGCTGCGGCTCGTGCTGGTCGACGCCATGCGGAAGCGACTGATCGAGGTGTCGACCGACGGTCAGTACAGCACCGCGGCGCTGCGGCACTCGCTCGCCGAACTCGACGCCGACCAGTTGAGCCTCGAACTGCGCCTCGACGACGGGTAGGCGCGGTCACGCCGGCCGGAGCCGCCCGTCGTGCAACTCGAGCACGCGATCGGCGCGGGCCAGCATCGCCGCGTCGTGCGTGGCGACGACCGCCGCCGTGCCGCGCTCGTGGACGACCTGCGCGATCAGCGCCATGATCTGCTCGCCGGTGGCCGAGTCGAGCTGACCGGTGGGCTCATCGGCGAGCAGCACGGCCGGGTCGGCGACCAACGCGCGCGCGATTCCGACGCGCTGCTGCTGGCCGCCCGACAGCTCGCCGGGGCGCTGCGCGGCGTGATCGGACAGTCCGACCGCGTCGAGCGCGGCGGCCACCCGTCGGGTCCGCTCGGCCGGATCGACCCGCCGGATGCGCAGCGGCACCTCGACGTTCTCGGCCGCGGACAGGATCGGCAGCAGTCCGAACGCCTGGAAGATGGATGCCACGCGCACCCCGAGCAGCGCGGAGACATCGGTGGCGGGGTCGGCGAGGTCGCGGCCGTCGATCTCCACCCGTCCCGAGGTGGGCCGGTCGATGCCGCCCAACATCGTCAGCAGCGTCGTCTTGCCCGAGCCGGATCGGCCCCGCAGCGCGACGAGCTCTCCGGCGTGCACGTCCAGATCGACGTCCCGCACCGCCGGAACATCCCCGGCCGGCGTCCGGTAGATGCGGCTCAGCGCGACCGCGCGCAGCACGACCGTCATCGCGCCCGGCCCGTCCTGCGGCGCAGCTCGGCGCGGGTCCGCGGGGCAGCTGCAGCCTCCGGCTCGGCATCCTGGCGGCCGAGTTCAGTCATTCCCGCACGCGCCGCGCCCTCCCCCGACGGACGCACCTCGATCCGATCCGGCTCGAGCGACAGCCGCACGCGTTCGCGCAGCTCGAGGGCATCGACGAACTCGGCGGGCAGCTGCATCCGACCGGCCCGATCCAGCACCGCGTACTCCTCGGCGGTGCGGACGCGGCGCCCGTCGTCGTCGGTGAGCGTGCGGCGCAGGGTCTCGGTGGCGGTGCGGCCGTCGCGGATGCGCACGGTGCGGTCGACGTGCTCCGACACCGCGGCGTCGTGCGTGACGATGAGCGTGGTCACGCCGCGTTCGCGATTGGCCGCCTCCATCGCGGCGAGCACCTCGGCGCTGGTGGCCTCGTCGAGCTCACCGGTCGGCTCGTCGGCCAGCAGCACGCGCGGGGAGTTGGCCAGCGCGACCGCGATCGCGACCCGCTGGCGCTGACCGCCCGACAGCTGTGCGGGGCGGCGGTCCGCGACATCCGCCACGTCCAGCTGCGACAGCAGCTCGTCGGCGACGGCCGCCCGCCGGTCCTTCGGCACGACACCGGCCACCGCGTGCGCCATCGCGATGTTCTCGCGCGCATCGAGGTACGGCAGCAGGTTGCGACCGGACTGCTGCCACACGAATCCCACGCTGCGCCGGCGGTACTCGAGGCGCTCGCGACCGCGCATCGCGGCGAGCTCGTGGCCGGCGACGCGGGCGCGTCCGGCGGTGGGGGCGTCCAGACCGGCGAGGATGCCGAGCAGCGTCGACTTGCCCGACCCCGAGGCCCCGACCAGCGCGACGAGTTCGCCGCGGGCGACGGTCAGCTCGAGCCCCTGCAGCGCCTGCACCTCGACGCCCTGGGCGGTGAAGATGCGCACGAGACCCTCGCACGCGATCTCGGGTTCGCCCTCGGCCATGTGCATCATCCTTCCTCGTCGAGTCCGCGCAGTGTCGCCGCGGCGGTGATCCGGGATGCCGCGACGGTCGCGCTCGCGACGGCCACGGCGCCCAGCAGGAGAAATCCGGCCACGACGGCGGCGGGCAGCCAGCCGCCGAGCGCGATGGCCGGCTGCACGTCGCCGCCGACGAATCGGGTGAGATCCAGCGCCGGGACCACCAGGAACGGCATCGCGACACCGGCCGCGATCCCCAGCGGCAGGGCGGCCAGAAGCGCCGGGGCGACGTCCCACACGACCAGCGGAAGCTCGCGGCGGCGCGGGTAGCCGAGCGCGGCCAGCAGTGCCAGCATCCGCCCGCGCGTTCCCGCGCCCAGTATCAGCGTCATGGCCACCGCGAGTCCGAGCAGCACGGCGACGATGGCGATGGATGCCACGAGGGCGACCCGCACCGCCTGCAGCGCCGGGTCGCGGTCGAGGCGCTCGGCGACACGTCCGGGCGTGGTGGCGGTCGCGCGCTCCCCGACGGCGGCGCGGGCGAGGTCGGCGACCGCGTCGGGATCGGCGCCGGCATCCACCGCGATCAGCACCGTGTCGGGCGCGAACCGCACCGACACCAGCCGGTCCGCCAGGGTCCGATCGACCAGCACCCAGGAGCCGGCCAGGGGCGATGCGGGGGACGCCTCGGCCACGACGTCGACCGTCGCGTCGGCGATCTCGAGGTCGGCACCGCCCAGCTCCGCGACCAGCTGTGCCGACCCGACCACCGGCACGGTGGATCCGACCGTCGCGGTCGGCACCGGCGGCAGAGCCGAGGCCACGTCGGTCTGCACGTCGGCCAGCGCCGCGGCATCCACGACGTAGACGGTCAGCGGCACGCGTTGCCCGCGGCTGCGGCCCTCGACGCGCTCGTCGAAGTACACCGGCGAGATGGCGCGGACGCCGGCGACGGCGGCGATCCGGTCGAGCTGCTCGGCGGCGATGTACGGCGCGTCCACGCGCGCGTCGGCTCCCACCTGCGCTTTCGCCGACGTGTCGATACCGGCGCGCACCGTCTCGGAGAATGCGACCGAGAACAGCGTGATCGCGATGCCGACGACCACCGCGAGCACCGGGGCGGCCCGCACCGCCGGATCCCGGCGCGCCCGCGCCGGGCCGACCAGCGACACCAGACCGGCACGGCCGGGCACGCCCCGCTCGGCCAGCGACAGCAGCAGCGGAACGAGCCGCAGCGCGAGCACGCATCCGGCCGCCGACAGGGCCACGGGCAGCAGGATCAGAAGCGGATCGATGCCGCCGGCCCCCCGCCCGCGCGCGACAGCGGCCGACACGACCGCGGCGGATGCCAGGACGACACCGATCTCGACGATCAGGCGCCGCCGCCCGCGGCCGGGGAGCGAGCGACCGAGATCGGCCCGCGCCGACCGCTGCGCGGCGGTCATCGTCGCGACCGGGATGACGACGGCCGGGGTCACCGCGGCGAGCACCGGTACGAGGGCCGAGGCCGGCCCGCCCCATCCGACGAGAGCGGCCGCGGTCAGGCATCCGGCGATCGCGCCGACCGCGCCCAGCACGAGGCCCTCACCGGCGAGCAGGGCCGCCAGGCGCCGCGACGATGCCCCGCGGGTCCGTGCCAGGCGCACCGAGGTGACACGGCGGGTGGCGAGCATCCGCCCGGTCAACGCCGCGGCGACCACGGCGACGGCCAACGGACCGACGGCCACCAGCGACACCACCGCGGTCATCGCCGAGGCACGCGCGACGCCACCGTCGATCGCGGTCGGCGCGGTGGTGTGCAGCAGCAGCCCGCGCGCCAGCTGGTTCTGGACGATGACCGGGAACGGGTACTCGGTGCTGACGGCGCCGCGCAGCCGGGCGGCGATGTCGGCGGCAGCGTCGCCGGGCACCCGATCGACGCGCAGCCCGTACCAGACGGTCGTGACGGCCGAGTCGCCGGCCGGGAGCGCATCGCGCAGCCGCTCGGGCGGCGCGTACCCACTGACGTAGTACGTGAGGTTGCCCTGCCCGTCGTCGACGACATCGGGGCGGGCCGCGGTGGGTACGTGAGCGAACTGCGCGCCGTCGGGGTCCACCGGCTCGAACACGCCCCGCAGCACGACCGTCAGCGCGACGCCGTACGGGTACCGCAGCTGCCGCACCTCGCCGACCGACCAGTCGAGGGCGTCCGCGCTGGCGCGGGACAGCGCGAGCGGCAGCACGTCGGTCTCCGCGGCATCCGGAGCCTCGCCCGCAACGAAGCGCACGTGCTCGGCGTACCGCGGGTCGAACGTGACGAGCAACCGGTTCGCCGGGCGCGGCGACAGGTCGAGCGTGTCCGCCGACTCCGGGTCGAGCGCCACGATCACGCGCGGCTCGTCCAGTGCGTCGCGCACCGACGGGTCGAGGGAGTCCCGGATGCCGCGCAGGCGCGCAATCGGCGCACCCCACAGGTCGGCCACGGCGGCATCCACCCCGTCCGCGGGCCCCGTGCCCGGGCGGGTGACCCCGCGGACGGTGCCGGTGAGGTCGCGCGCGACGGGTGCGAGGTCGTCGAGCGCGGCATGGACGGTGCCGGTGCGGGCGTCGCGCAACAGTGCGGGCGCGGCGGCTCCGCCCAGCGCCACGAGCGCGGCGACGAGCACGACGAACAGCGAGACGCCCGGCGTCGTCAGCGCGCCGCGCAGCACCAGCCGCGCGCCGGGGACCGATCGCACGGTCACCGGATCACCCCCGCCAGCGCGGAAAGAAGCAGCCACGCCGCGACGGCGCCGACGCCGACGCCGACACCGGCTGCCAGCGCGAACACGGCGGCGCTGGAGATCTCGATGACGGTGGCGCGCCGCGAGAGCGCAACGGTGAGACCGAACGAGCGCAGCGGCACCCGCTCGCGCAGGCGCCGTCGCACCACGGCCGCGGACACGACCGCGAAGCCGGCCGCCGCCAGCACCGCGACCGCGGCGATGCCCCCGCCCGAGACTGCGGCAACGGGCGAGGCGACCGGTGCCACGCCGATCGTCGCGGGCGTCACGAAGCGCACCGGGTCGGTGGCGACACCGCGGACAGCAGCGGATGCGGCAGCCGTGTCGGGCGCGCGGATCCACAGCTCGTTCGCCGTGGGCACCGAGCCGCCCAGCTGCACCGTGCGCGCCATCAGCGCCGACAGGTCGACCACCACGCCCGGTGCCGCGCCCAGGCCCGGAAGCGAATCGGCCACGGCCGTGACCTGCACGGGGACGGGCCGGCTGACCGAGCCCAGCTGCAGCGCGAGTTCGGTGCCGACCGCCGCCGACAGCCGTTTCGCCAGAGCCGTCGTGACGACGGCGGGCAGCGCATCGGGCAGGTCTCGGACCGCGTCGATGCGCACCGAGCGGTGGGAGGTGTCGAGCACGACATCGGCATCCGCGACCGGATTCGACCCGCCGGCGTCGGTCGCGGTGACCGCGACGGCGGTGCGTGCGCGGCCGGCGAGCCCGGTGCCGGACACCTCCACCGCGAGCAGCTCCGAGCCGTCGACCGCGTCGGCGCCCACGCTGTGCACGGCGCCATCCGCCGCGACCGACCCGAGCGGGATGCGATGCGCCACGCCGTCCGCGTCGGCTGTCCACGCGATCGCCTCGACGGTGACGACTTGAGGATCCGCACCCGGATCCTCGCCCTGGGTCTGCGCGGTGACCGCAACGTCGAAGCGGCCGGTGACCGTCGGCGCCGCACCGCTGCGAAGCGCTCGCAGCGCGGCGGACTGCGCCGCGGCGGTCGGCAGCTCAGCGAGCACGGCGGCGGGCGCCGCGACCAGCTGCGGGGTCTGGTCGCCGATCATGACCGGGCGGTCGAGAGCG
>CAXTES010000029.1:0-23053 GCA_964243215.1 uncultured Microbacterium sp.
CCATGCGGCATCCATCTTCCCCGACCGTCCCGAAAAGCGCTCGAAGGTCGCCGGCGCGCCGCGTCAGCTCGACCACGTGACGATCGCGACGAGTGATGTCGACGCGTTCGCGGACTGGTACAACGAGGTGCTCGGCTTCCGGATCATGGCCAAGACGATCCTCGACGAGGCGCCGATCTCGGTGTTCTCGGTGCTGACGACGAACGAGAAGTCGCACGACCTCGGCGTCGTGCTCGACGGCTCGACCCGCCCCGGCCGCATCAACCACTACGCGTTCTGGGTCGACACCCGCGAGGAGCTGCTCATCGCCGCCGACGTGCTGATGGAAAGCGGCATCCCGATCGAATACGGCCCGTCGATCCACGGCATCGGCGAGCAGACGTTCCTGTACTACCGGGAGCCGTCGACGCTGCGGATTGAGCTGAACACCGGGGGGTACCGTGACTACGTGCCCGACTGGGAGCCGAACACCTGGAAGCCGTCGCTCGGGTCGAACAACTTCTACCGCAACGGCGCGATGCCGATGTCGATGACCGAGTCGTTCCCCGCCGCCGACGGCCCGAGCGCGACCGAGGAGGGCGTACCCGACGAGATCAAGGACGCGCTGCTGAACCCCTACGCGGTGCAGGGTCGGGGCTGACTTGCTGCATGGCCACGTCCCAGAACCTCGACGCGCCGTTCGCGATCGCTCGTTACCTCGATGGCGACTCGGCGCTGCTCGGCCTGGTCGCGGGTGACCGCATCCGTCCCCTCGGTCCCGCCGAACTGGGCGCCGATGATCTGAACGGATTCCTCGCCGTCGCGGACTGGGACCGCCTGAGGTCGCTCATCGACGCCGACGGACCGTGGATGCCGCTGGCAGGCGTCACGCTGACGGCTCCGGTGCAGCCGCGCCAGGTGCTGCAGGCCGGGGCGAACTACCGTCAGCACGTGATCGACCTGGTCGTCGCAGGCTTGACGCAGGACGAGACCCGCACGCCCGAGGAGGCGCGGGAGTTCGCAGCGCGCATGATGGACGACCGCGCCGCGAACGGCGAGCCGTACTTCTTCATCGGCCTTCCCGCCGCCGTGGTCGGCGACGAGGCGCCGCTCGTGCTGCCGTCGTACAGCGAGGTGCACGACTGGGAGCTGGAACTGACCGTGGTGATCGGCCGGGAGGCCTTCCGGGTGTCGCGGGACGACGCGATGAGCCACGTCGCCGGCTACACGATCGTCAACGACATCACCACGCGCGACCTGGTGTTCCGCAAGGACATGAAGGAGATCGGGACCGACTGGTATCGCGCCAAGAACGCGCCGGGGTTCCTGCCGACGGGTCCGTTCCTCGTTCCGGCTGAGTTCGTCGACGGCGCGGATGTGACCGTGCGCCTCGAGCTCAACGGCGAGGTGAAGCAGGACGGATCCACCCGCGACCTGCTGTTCGACATCCCGGCTCTCATCTCGGGCGCGTCGCAGACGCTTCCGCTGCTGCCGGGCGATCTGCTGCTGACCGGGAGTCCCGCCGGCAACGGTCAGCACTGGAAGCGGTTCCTGCGCGACGGCGATGTGATGACCGGCTCGATCACCGGCCTCGGCGTTCAGGTCGTCCGATGCGTGGCCGAGGGGGTGACCGGCGTCTGATGCTCCCTTCTCCGTCGCTGTCACCGTGTCCCGAAGTTCCGGTTGCATGTCCCGAAGTTCGTCGATTTCCACCCGCTTTTTGCGAAACTTCGGGACATGGGCGCCGGGCGGGGGATGCCTCGTGACCGGCGAGACCGGCAGGACCGGCATGTCCGGCACGACCGGCGAGACCGACAGAACCGGCGGGACCGGTGTCAGCGAAGACCCCGGCGAGCTCGACCGTTCCGACCCCGAGGCCGAGGTCGTCGCGCGGGCCGAGGCGTACCGCAACTGGGGGCGGTGGGGCGACGACGACCGCCTCGGCACGCTGAACTTCATCGACGCGTCCAAACGTTTGGACGCGGCAGCCCTCGTGCGCGAGGGACGGGTGGTCTCGCTCTCGCAGTCGTTCGACACCGACGGTCCGCAGCGCGGCTGGCGCCGCCGCACCAACCCCGTCCACACCATGACCGACACCGGTACCGACGCCGAGCGCGGCAGCCAGGGCTTCCCGCACGGGCTCGGCGGCGCCGACGACGTCATCGCGATGCCGCTGCAGTGCTCGACGCAGTGGGACGGGCTCGGGCACATCTTCGACCACGGCATGGCCTGGAACGGCCGCCGGGCCGGGGATGTCGTCACCAGCGACGGCGACCTCGTCACGGGCATCGAGCACGCGGCATCCACCGTCGTCTCGCGCGGTGTGCTGCTCGACATCGGCCGCCACCTGCAGCCGGAGTCCGGTGAGCTGCCCGACGGCTACGCCATCACCGCGGCGGACCTCGACGCGTGCGCTGCGGCACAGGGCGTCGCGGTGGGTCGCGGCGACATCGTTGTCGTACGCACCGGGCAGCTGACCCGCACCCGCCGCGACGGTTGGGGCGAGTACGCCGGCGGTCCGGCGCCCGGTCTCTCACTGACCGCCGCGGGGTGGCTGCACCGCACCGAGATCGCCGCGATCGCCACCGACACGTGGGGCTTCGAGGTGCGTCCGAACGAGTTCGACGTGCCGGCTTTCCAGCCGCTGCACCAGGTGGCGATACCGAACATCGGGCTCACGATCGGTGAGCTGTGGGATGCCGACGAGCTCGCGGCATCCTGTGCCGAGTCCGGGCGCTACGAGTTCCTGCTGGTCGCGGCGCCGCTGAAGATCACCGGCGCGGTCGGCTCGCCCATCAACCCCGTCGCCATCCTCTGACCCACAGAACAGGGAGGTTCTGACATGACCGCCGTGAATCGTGTCGCCATCGCCGGCAGCGGCGTGGCCGCCCTCGCCACCGCCATCCAGCTCGCCAAGGCGGGCGTGAACGTCGACGTCTTCGAGGCCAAGCCCGATCTCGGGATGGGCGGTTCGGGCATCTCGCTGCAGGGCAACGCGCTGCGGGTGTTCGACGCGCTCGGCGCGTGGGACGACATCCGCGCCGCGGGCTACCCCTTCGAGGGGCTGAATCTGCGGGCTCCCGGGCCGGGCGCACCGATCGTTGCGGAACTGCCCGACGTCAAGACCGGCGGCCCGGACTATCCGGCCGCGATGGGGATGCCGCGGCCCGAGCTGGCCCGCATCCTCTTCGAGCACGCCGAGAAGGCCGGCGCCCACGTGCACTTCGGCGCGAAGGTGACCGGCCTCGAGCAGACCGACGGTGCGGTCGAGGTGTTCGTCAACGACGAGTCCGCGGGCTTCTACGACCTGCTCGTGGGCGCCGACGGGCTCAACTCCGCGGTGCGCGACATGATCGGCATCGACGTCAAGCCCGAGACGACCGGTATGGGCATCTGGCGCACGTTCGTCTCGCGGCCCGACGACGTGAAGCGGGCGGAGTTGTACTACGGCGGCCCGGTCTACATCGCCGGGTACACCCCGACCGGCGAGGACTCGATGTACGCCTACCTCGTCGAGAAGGCGCAGGACCGTTTCGGAGTCAGCGACGAGGATGCCACGCGGATCATGCTCGAGGAGTCCCGCGCGTACGAGGGCCCGTGGAACTCGATCCGCGCCGACCTGGAGGCCGGGGCGCACGCGAACTACACGTGGTTCACGAAGCACCTCGTTCCGGCGCCGTGGAACCGCGGCCGGGTCATCGTGATCGGGGATGCCGCGCACAGCTGCCCGCCGACGATCGCGCAGGGCGCGGCGCAGGGGCTCGAGGACGCGCTCGTCCTCACCGAGTTGCTCGTCGGCCGCGATGCGCTCGATCAGCGGTTGTGGGATGACTTCCACGCCCGACGCCTGCCGCGAGCGACCGCGGTCGTTCAGGCATCCGTGCAGCTCGGGCAGTGGCAGATCGACGGTGATCGCGACGCCGACGCCGGCGGGCTGATCTTCGGCATCGCGCAGCAGATGGCGCAGGCGGTATGAGCGACGGCGAAGCCGGATCGCGCGGGGGCGCCGTCACCGACGTGCACGCTCACGTGCTGCTGCCGTCGCTGCAGGCCGAGATCGAACGGCGCGCGCCCGACGACGTGCGCGAGGCCGCGGCGCTGGAGCTGAAACGCAACGGCGCCGAGAGCCTCGCGGTGTCGGGCCCGATGGTCGGCGCGCGGGTGCCGAAGCTCACCGATGTGCGGGTACGGCTCGAGGCGATGGACGCGCAGGGCGTCGACACCCAGTGGGTGAGCGCGTCGCCGAACCACTTCTACCCGTGGGCGCCGGAGGGACTCGGGGTCTGGGCGGCTTGCGAGGCGAATCGGCTGATCGCCGAGCACGTCGCACAGGCGCCGGACCGGCTCGTCGGACTCGGACTCGTGCCGCTCCAGCATCCGTCTCGGATCGTCGAGTGCCTCGACGACGCGATGCTCGGCCGCGGGCTGGCCGGTGTGGAGATCTCGTCGTTCGCGGGCGATGTCGAGCTGTCGGATGCCCGGCTCGAGCCGTTCTGGGCGCGCGCGGCGGAGCTGGGCGCGGTGGTCTTCCTGCATCCGTTCGGATGCAGCCTCGACGAGCGCCTGGACCGGTTCTACCTCTCGAACACGGTCGGGCAGCCGACGGAGAACGCCGTTGCGCTGTCGCACCTGATCTTCTCGGGCGTGCTGGACCGGCATCCGTCGCTCGTGGTGGTCGCCGCGCACGGCGGCGGGTACCTGCCGACCGCGATCGGACGTTCTGATCGCGCCTGGCGCGTGCGTCCTGAGGCGCACGGGTGCGCGCACGAGCCGTCGTCGTACCTGAGACGGATCTGGTTCGACACCGTCGTGCACGATCCGTACGGGCTCCGGGCGCTCGTCGAGGTGGCGGGCGGGTCGCAGGTGGTGATGGGCAGCGACTTCCCGTTCGACATGGGGCTCGACGACCCGATCGGATTCGTCCGCGACGCGGGCCTGCCCGACGAGGTGACGCGACGCATCCTGGGCGAGAACGCCGAGGCGCTCGTGTCCCGGGTGCGGGTATGAGGATCGCACGGTGGGTGCAGCGGCCACCGGAACAGGGTGGTTCGGTCTCGGAGGGCTTCATCATCGGCGATCACGTCGTGCCGTTTCCGGACGGGATGTCCGTCGCCGAGGTGCTCGCGGGCGGTCTCGACGCCGCGCGAGAGGTCTACGCGGCGGCCCTGCGCCAGCCCGAAGGCTCGATGCTCGGCGACGTGCAGCTGCTCGCCCCGCTGGTCCCGGCCGCGATCCGCGACTTCGTGGCATTCGAGGAGCACGTCGAGGGTGTGAGCGCCTCCGTCGACGGCCGAAGCGAGGTGGTGCCCGAGTGGTATCAGGCGCCGACGTTCTACTTCACGAACCCGCACACCGTGCGCGGTCCCGGCGAGGTCGTGCCGATCCCCGAGACCGAGCGGCTCGATTTCGAGCTCGAAGTCGCGGTGATCGTCGGGGGCGCGGGCGGCGAGAATCTGGATGCGGATGCCGCGGCATCCGTCATCTTCGGCTACACGATCATGAACGACTGGTCGGCGCGCGACCTGCAGTCCCGCGAGATGAAGGTGCGCCTCGGACCCGCGAAGGGCAAGGACTTCGCCACGACTCTGGGCCCGTGGATCGTCACCGCCGACGAGCTCGAGCCATTCGTCGACGACGACGGCTTCCTCGCCGTCCGCGCCGAGGTGTACGTCAACGACGACCTCATCGGCGAGGACCTCGTGTCGAACATGGGCTGGACCTTCCCGGAACTCGTCGCCTACGCATCCCGCAACTCCCGGGTGGTGCCGGGCGATGTGCTCGGATCGGGCACCGTCGGCAACGGCGGGTGCCTCGGCGAGCTGTGGGGCCGCAGCGGCACGCTGACACCCCCGCCGCTGGAGCCGGGCGACGAAGTGCGCATGGTGGTTGAGGGAATCGGCGAGCTCGTCGGCGTCGTCGGCGACCGCGTCGCTGCGCCGTCGCTGCCGGTGGCGCGCGAGCGCTCTCGTGCGCGCGTCCGCTGACCCGCACCGGAATCGGAGAATCGCGCCGGAATCGGATGCCTGGGCCAGAAGCATCCGAATTCGGCGACATTCTCCGAGATCCGCGGCGGGACGGCAGTGGCTGCTTTGGTTGAAATCGAACCAAAGTTGGCCTAGAATGGACAGTGACGTCGGGGCCCGCGAGGGCCCGTTCTCGTGCGGGATGCCGCCCGGGGCACACCGAGTCGCGTCGATGGCCCGATCTCTCGGGTACCCGCGTATGCCGCTTTCGCCTCTCCGACTCCGCTTGCTCGTCGTCTCGCTGCTGACCGTCTCCTTCCTCGGCGCGCTCGACCACACCGTGGTCGCGACGTCCATTGCGACAATCGCCGGCCAGCTCGGCGCGCTCGAGCACCTCAGCTGGATCGTCGTCGGCTACACCCTCGCCAGCACCGTGCTGCTGCCGGTGCTCGGCAAAGTCGGCGACATCGTCGGGCCGCGGCGGGTGTTCCTGGCCAGCCTGGTCGTCTTCCTCGTGGCGTCGCTGGCCTGCGGCTTCGCGCCGACGATGACGTGGCTCATCGCGGCCCGGGTGCTGCAGGGCATGAGCTCGGCGGGGCTGCAGCTGATGTCGCAGACGATCATCGCGCAGGTCACGACGCCCCGGGAGAGACCGAAGTACCTCTCGATCATCGGCGCGGCGTTCCCGATCGCGATCCTCATCGGGCCGGTCCTCGGCGGCCTGATCACCGACTACTGGGGCTGGCCGTGGGTGTTCTGGGTGAACATCCCCGTCGGCGTCGCCGCCCTCGTGCTCGCCGTCGCCGCCGTCCCGCACATCGGCGGTCGTGGGCTCCCGAGCTTCGACATCGCCGGGTCCGTCGCCTTCACGCTCGCACTGGTCGCCCTCGTGCTCGCCGTCACGTGGGCCGGCGATCGCACGGCGGGCGCGGCATCCATCGTCGCCTTCGCCATCGCCGCGATCCTGTTCGCGGCGTTCGTCGTGATCGAGCTGCGCGCCGCCGAGCCGATCGTGCCGCTGCGGTTCTTCGCCGACCGCACCGTCTCGGCGGGCACCGCGCTGTCGGCGATCATCGGCGTCGGGCTGTTCTCGATCACGGCGTACCTGCCGACCTACTTCCAGATGGCGTACCGCACGTCCGCGACCGTGTCCGGACTCGTCCCGATCGCGACGGTGTTCGGGATGCTGGTGAGCAGCCTGGTGACCGGATGGCTCGCCAGCCGCTCCGGTCGTTACCGCATCTTCCCGATCGTGGGCACCGCACTCGGAGCCGGCGGCCTCCTCGTCATGGCGCTGCTGCCGGTCGGCCTGCCGCTGTGGGTGCCGATGTCGATCATGGCCGTCGTCGGGGTCGGCACCGGCGCGTTCATGAGCCTCGTCGTCGCGGTGGTGCAAAGCGCCGTGCCCCGCAGCGCAACCGGCACGATCACCGCCACGGTCAACCTCGTACGCCAGATCGGCTCGACCGTCGCCACGGCGGTGATCGGCGGGGTCGTGGGCTTCGGCGTCGCCGCACTGCTGCCGGCCGGGCTGGATGCGGCATCCCTGACGCCGCAACTCGTGCACGCGGCCGACCCTGCCGTGCAGACCCAGATCGCCGGCATCTACCGCGACGTCTTCTCGCCCGTATTCATCGCCCTGGCCGTCACGTACGCCGTCGGCATCGTCGCGGCCGTGCTGCTGCCCCACGGGCGGCTGTCCGACGAAGCGGATGCCCGTCCGGTTGCCGCGCCCGAGACCCTTTCCGCCTGACACCGGAGGAACCACATGTCCACGTCACCCGTCATCGCCATCGTCGGCAGCGGACCCATCGGCTCCGCCTACGCCCGCGTGCTGCTGGAGAACCTGCCCGACGCGAGGGTCGTGATGTTCGAGGCGGGGCCGACGGTGAGCGATCCTCCCGGCTCGAGCGTGCGCAACATCGCCGACCCGGAGGAGAAGCAGCGTGCCCGCGACATGTCGCAGGGACCCCAGTCCGGCGCGCTGCGCGAGTCGCTCGGCATCCCGGCCGGCACGGTCGTCGAGGGGATGTTCACCGCCCGGATGGGCACCCACCTCATCGACTTCGGCGGGGAGGGATCGGGTCACGCGCCGACGTTCCCCGCCGCGGCCGCGGCGACCAACGTCGGGGGACAGGGTGCGCACTGGACGTGCGCGATCCCGCGCCCCCACGGCAGCGAGAAGATCCCCTTCATCCCCGATGCGGAGTGGGACGAGCTCATCGCCCGGGCCGAAGAACTCCTGCACGCCCAGACCGCCGCGTTCGCCGACTCGCCGGTCGGCCGGGCGATCCGGGCGCTGCTGGACGAGGAGTTCGGCGCCGAGCTGCCCGCGGGACGAGGCGTCGGCACCCTTCCCGTCGCGGGCGAGCCGCAGCCGGACGGCACGATGGTGTGGGCCGGCGCCGACTTCGTGCTCGGGCCGCTCCTGGACCCGCACTCGCCGCTGTCGCACCGCTTCGAGCTGCGCGATCTCTCACTCGTGCGGCGCGTCGAGCACGATGACGGGCACGTCACGGGTGTCACCGTCGAGGACCTCCGGACGCACGAGGTGTCCTTCTTCGCCGCCGACCTCGTCGTCGTGGCGGCGGACGCGTTCCGTTCGCCGCAGCTGCTATGGGCGTCCGGCATCCGTCCCGCCGCGCTCGGTCACTATCTCACCGAGCATCCCGTCGTCATCTGCACCGTGGCCCTGGATGCCGACAGGATGAGCCGTTTCGCCACCGAGGCGCAGCTGGACGACGAGCTCGGCCGGCGTGCGCAGAACGCGGCGGACCCGGTCGCGGCGGTCAACCGCATCCCGTCGTCGGAGCCGGGGCATCCGTTCTCGCTGCAGGTGATGTATGCCGAGACGCCGCCGTTCGCCCTCGACCCCGCGAACCCGCAGGCGGGCAATCGGTGGGGGTACGTCAACATGGGGTACGGCATGCGCGTCTTTCCGCGGTATGAGAACGCCGTCACCTTCGACGACGGCGAGCTGGACTACCGGGGCCTGCCGAACATGACGATCGAGTACGCGCTGACCGACGTCGAGAACGCGGAGATCGAGGATGCCACGCGCCACCTGCGACGCGCCGGAAACGCCTTGGGAACCTTCGTCGCCGAGCCGCGGCTCATGCCGAACGGATCGAGCCTGCACTATCAGGGCACGATGCGGATGGGGCGGACGGATGACGGCACGTCCGTCGCGGACCCGTGGTCGCGCGTCTGGGGCTACGAGGACCTGATCGTCGGCGGCAACGCCCTGATCCCGACGGCGACGACGATGAATCCGACGCTGATGAGCGTCGCGATCGCCGTGCGCGGGGCGCGGATGGCTGCCGACCGGCTGGCGTCGCGGGACGTCGCGGCCGCGGCCGCCGACTCCTGACGCGGGCGGGGCCCGGGTCGCGCTCGAGCCCCTCGGCCGCTCCTGCTACACCTTCCTGCTTCTGCACCCAGAAATATGTGGCGCACAAGCAGGAACCTGTAGCGGATGCGGAAATGTGACGCATTCGCGCGAGGCCGGCGGGCGCGGGCTCAGCCGGGCGGGCGCGCCGCGGCGATGCGGTCCGCCAGGTATTTCACGCCCGACGAGGAGGCGAACCCGCCGTCGACCGGGATCTCCGCCCCGGAGATGTACCGGGCCGCGTCCGACAGCAGGAACGCGACGATGTGAGCGACCTCGTCGGGCTCGCCCAGCCGCTCCAGCGGCGTCAGCGCGAGTTGCGCATCGCGCATCGCGGCCGGTGCGTTCGCCGTCATGGGCGTCTCGATGAAGCCCGGATGCACGATGTTCACCCGGATGCCGCGCGGGCCGTACTCGGTGGCGGCGACGTGCGTGAGACCTCGCAGGCCCCACTTCGAGGCGGTGTAGGCCGCGGTGTAGTGGGCGGTCAGGCCGGCGACGGAACCGACGTTCACGATCGATGACCCGTCGCCCATGAGCGGCGCGAGCGCCCGGATGCCGAGCATCGGACCGGTCAGGTTGACCGCGATGACCCGGTCCCAGTCGGTGCGCTCGGTGTCTGCGAGCCGGGCACGGTGGGTGATGCCGGCATTGTTGACGAGGCCTTCGACGGACTCGAGGCTCGCGGCCAGGTCCCGCCACCCCGCTTCGTCGGTGACATCCAGTGGGCGGTAGCGGATGCCGGTGCCGTCGAACGCGGCGGGTGCGGCATCCGTCACGTCCGTTGCGACGACGTGGGCCCCGGATGCGGCCAGCAGCAGCGCCTCGGCGGCGCCCTGCCCGCCGCCGGCACCGGTCACCACGACGGTGCGGCCCGCGAGTCCGGGATAGCTCATAGTGCCTCCGTGCGAAACCCTACCCATCGGGCACGATGGACACGTGCCCGACCGCTCCCAGCTTCTGACGGTGGACCGGCTCTTCTCGTGCGAGGGGCAAGTGGCGATCGTGACGGGCGGCGCCTCCGGCATCGGCCTGGCGTGCGCGGAGGCGCTCGGAGCCGCCGGCGCCCGAGTGGTGATCGCGGGGCTCGCCGCGTCCGACCCGGAGAGCGCGGCCGACCGGCTCGCCGATCGCGGCATCGAGGTCGTCGGAATGGCGTGCGATGTGACGGATGCCGCACAGCTCGCCGCGGTGGTGGCGGCCACGACCGCACGGTGGGGCCGGATCGACACGGTGCTGGCCAACGCCGGCGTCGCGCTGGACACGCCCGACGGCGCCGACGCGATCGACCGGCTGGACCGGATGTTCGCCCTGCACGTCCGATCCGTGACGCAGCTCGCCGCGCTGACGCTTCCGGTGATGGCGGATGGCGGCGGCGGCGCATTCCTGATCATGTCCAGCCTGTCCGGGCTCCGCGGCAACCGGCTGCTCGCCGGCTACGGCATCACCAAGGCGGCCAACGCGCAGCTGGCCCGCAATCTCGCCGTGCAGTGGGGCGGTCGCGGCATCCGGGCCAACGCCATCTCGCCCGGCGTGATCGACACGGAGTTCGCCACGCCGATCACCGGCGATGCCGACGCGGCATCCGTCCGCCTCGCCAAGACGCCGCTCGGCCGATTCGGCACGCCGGCCGAGGTCGCCGGTGCCGTGGTGTGGCTGGCGTCGGCCGCCGGAGCGTTCGTGAGCGGTCAGAACATCGTCATCGACGGCGGAACGCTCATCTCGGACTGATCGCCGGAGTGCTCAGCGCACCGCGCGCTGCTCCGGCAACGACGGGCGCGGCTCCTGCGGGTCGCGGCGGCGGGGGATGAACAGGGCCACGATGAGCGCGACGACCGCGGCGACACCGCCGAGCACGAACGACAGCGTGAACGCCGTCGGCGAGGGGACCGGCGTCCCACCGAAGTCCATCGTGTAGCTGGCCAGCACCGCCCCGATGACGGCGGCGGCGGTGCCGGTGCCGAGCGACCGGCACAGCGCGTTCAGTCCGTTGGACGCGCCCGTCTCGCTCTGCGGCACGGAGCGCATGATGAGCATGGGCATCGCGGCGTATCCGAATCCGATGCCGACGCCGATGATGATGTTGGCCACGACGAGCTGCCACACCGCGGTGGAGAACAGCAGCGTGTAGATGTACGCGACGACGAGCGATCCCGCGCCCAGGATGAGCAGGAGCTTGGGGCCGACGGTGCGGGCGAGGCGCCCGGAGAACGGCGAGAGCACCATCATCACGAGCCCGGACGGCATCACGACCAGGCTCGCGGCCAGCAGCGAGAGTCCGAACCCCGCGCCGGTCTGCACCGGCTGCTCCAGGATCTGCGGGTACACCACGTTCGATCCGAACAGCGAGAACCCGATGGCGACGGATGCGATGTTCGTCAGCAGCACCGGCCGTCGGGCGGCCACCCGCAGGTCCAGCAGCGGCTCGGCGATCCGCAGCTCGTACCAGCCCCACGCGGCGAGCACGACGAGTCCGCCGAGGCCGCTAGCAAGCACCGCCGGCGAACTCCACCCCCACTCGTTGCCGCGGGAGATGGCCAGCAGCACCCCGACCAGACCGATCGCGAGCCCCGCGGCGCCGAGGTAGTCGAATCGGCCGGCGGTGCGCAGCACGCTGACCGGGACGATCCACACGACCAACACGAACACCACC
Source organism: uncultured Microbacterium sp. (assembly GCA_964243215.1). Taxonomy (GTDB): domain Bacteria; phylum Actinomycetota; class Actinomycetes; order Actinomycetales; family Microbacteriaceae; genus Microbacterium. The sequence goes on from CAXTES010000029.1 coordinate 11,984, forward strand.
ACCCCGAGGGCGGCCGCAACCCAGAACAGCACGTGCCAGTCGCTGTACTGGGTGATCAGCGCGCTCAGCGGCAGTCCGAGCGCGCCGCCGACGCCGAGCGTCGCGCTGATCAGCGCGATGGCGGTGTCGACGCGGTCTTCGCGCAGCACATCGCGCAGGATCGAGATCCCCAGCGGCACCACCCCGACGATGGCTCCCTGCAGCGTTCGGCCGATCACCACGACGATGATCTCCTGCGACAGCGCCGCGACGACGGATCCCACGACCAGAACGCCCAGCAGCACCAGCACGATCCGGCGTTTGCCGTACATGTCGCCCAGCCGACCCGAGATCGGTGTGAACACCGCGGCCGCCAGCAGTGTCGAGGTGACCACCCATGCGGTGTCGTCGCGGCTCGCGTGCAGCAGTTCCGGCAGCTTGGACTGGATCGGCACCATCAGCGTGAACATGAACGACGACGCCAGGCCGGCGATCGCCAGCACGGTCACGATCGCGCCTTGGCGGGGCATCCGGGTCAGACGCCGTCGCGCGTCCAGGTCGACGGATGCCATCCGGCCAGGCTATCGGCGGCGGAGTACCGTGAGGGCATGGACGATCTGTATGCCGACAGTCCTGCCGGGATCGAGATCATCCCCCTCGAGACGCTCCAGCAGGTCTCGGCGGCATCCGATCTGCTCAGCGAGGTCTGGGGCGGCGACCACGACGGAATGCCGGCGCATCTGTTGCGGGCGCTGGCGCATTCGGGCAACTACGCGATGGGCCTCTACGACGGTCCGCTGATGGTCGCGGCATCCGTCGCCTTCTTCTCCGACCCGTCGCGCAGCGCGATGCACTCGCACATCACCGGGGTGCGACCGGGGTATCAGGGCCGCGGGTTCGGGCGGATGCTCAAGCAGCACCAGCGCGACTGGGCCCACGCGCGCGGCTTGCATCGCATCACGTGGACGTTCGATCCGCTCGTGGCCCGCAACGCCCACTTCAACCTGCGCGTGCTGGGCGTGCGTGTCACCGACTACCTCGTGAACCACTACGGGCCGATGGACGACGGCGTCAACCGCGGCGACGAGACCGACCGGCTGCTGGTGTCGTGGACGCTGTTCGCCCCGACATCGCCGCCGCCGATCCGGGAGGTGCTCGCCACCGTCGCGGTGCCTTCCGACATCGCGGCGATCCGGCGTGAATCGCCGCAGGATGCCGCCGCCTGGCGGCGACGCGTGCGTGACGCGTTCACGGCTCACCTCGCGGACGGCCTCGAGGTCGGCGGATTCGAGGATGACAAGGGGTATCTCTTCGTCGTGGCGGAGCCGGGCGTCGAAGGCGGCCGCAACCTCGGCGAGTCCGGCGCACCGTAGCCGGTAGCGTGGCGGAGTGATTCCGGACGACTGGACGCCGCACCGCCGGGACGACGGGGAACGGCTCGGCTGGATACGGCCCGAGGGCGACGCGTGGGTCGCGATCGACGTGCTGGGGCGGGCGGCATCCGATCCCGTCGACTGGCTCGACGCCGAAGCGGCGCTCGAGCGGCTGGGGCTCGCGTGGCTGGCGGACGTGTGGATGCTCGAGCGCGAGGATGCCGAGCCGCTGCGCGTGCGGCTGGTCGAGGTCGTGCCCGAGGGTGCCGGGCGGGTCGTGGTGCACACCGACGACTTCGGTGCGATCGACGTGCCGGTGACCCGTTACGAACTGCCGTGGCCGGCCCCGGCGCGGCTGCGTCCGCGTCGGGATGGCGACCGCGACGGGCGATCGCCGTTCGGCTGAGTCAGTCCGACGGAGGCCGATCGGGGGCGGCGGTCGCGGCATCTGCCTCGGGCACCTCGGCCTCGGGCACCTCGGCCTCCGGCACCTCGGCCTCGCCGCGCGGGACGTCGGCAGGGGTCGGGTCTTCCGGCCCCGGGACCTCGGGTATGTCGGAGGGTTCGAATCCGTCGTGACGGCCACCGCTCATCGTCGCTCCTTCGGCTCGTGCGACATGTCTATCCCACCGGGCTCGCCGCGCGACGCGAGCGGACCAGGAGCAGGCCGGCCGCGGCCACCAGCACGACCGCGATCGCCGTCCCGCCGAACAGGGCCAGCGCGCCGCCCTGCTCGTACGCTATGCCCGACAGCGCGGCGGCGATCGTGGCGGTCAGCAGCCCGAAGGCGCGCAGGAGTCCCTGGGACGCCCCGGCACGCGCGGCCGGAACGGTCTGCGCCATCGCCGCCGCGGCCCCGATGAACGCCAGCGCCTGACCGCTGGACTCGAGGAAGCCCATGCCCGTGGCGACCCACGGGTTGCCGACCACTCCGTACAACGCGATGATCGGCACGAGCACGATGAGACCGCGCGTGAACGCCGTCACGCCGCCGATGCGATCCGAGAGCCGCCCGGCCCAGCCGGCGAGCAGGATGTACGGGATCGCGAACAGCGTGTAGCTGAGGGCGGTGAGCAGTTCGCTCGCGCCGATATCGGTCATGAACCTCGGCCAGATGCCGTCGTAGGCGCCGGTGGGTATCATCACCGCGCCGTACAGCAGGAGCACCGCGACGACCCTCGGTGACCGCAGCAGGTCGAGGCTGATCACCGGCGGGCGGTCGATGGATGTCGATCCGATGGCCGGCGGGAACGACAGGGTCGCGGTGTCGAGCGTCGCGGGCGCGCTGTCGTCCGCGGTCCGCAGGCCCGGCGGCGGCTCACGGAACGTCAGCGCGACCGGGACGATGGCCACCAGCACGCCCGCCGAGGCCCATCCGAGGATCGTCGACGGCGGCGCGATTCCGATGCCCAGGCCCGAGACGAGCGGGCCGAGCGACACACCGGCCAGCTCCGCCGCACCGAGCCGGCCGAGCGACTCGCCCGACCGATCCGGGTCGGCACGCACGAGCAGGGCGCTCGCCCCGGCCATGAAGACCCCGAACCCGAACCCGTCGATCCCGCGTCCGAGCACGAGCTGCCACGCCTCCGCCGCGAACGCGGAGACTCCGAGGCCGGCCGCCATCAGCAGGACGCCGACGACGCCGAGCTGGCGGCCGCGGCCGCGGTCGGCCAGCGGCGCGACGAGCAGTTCGGCCACGAGCGACGCGGCGAAGCCGCCCGCTGCGACGTAGCCGATGTCGGCGACCGACATCCCGAGACGCTCCTGCAGCGAAGGCAGCAGCGGGAAGATCACCAGCGCGCCCGACGACATGATGACCGTCGAGGTGACGACGCCGGTCGTCACGCGACGGCGATGGCGGGCACGGAGATCATCCGTGGCATCCCCACCTCGTCGCGTCCGCACCGTCAGCACTCTAGCGAGACGGGCGGGGCCTTTCGCGGGGATGCGCGTTCCCCTACCGTCAGCGGCATGGGGATTCTGACAGTCGAGCAGATCGTGTCGGCGGACGGCTACGCGGCGAGCCGCGACGGCGGCCTGGAGTTCTTCGGCGTGACCGAGGGCGGTACGGAGGGCGAGGCGGACGAAGCCGACCAGGACCAGCTGGAGTTCCTCGAGGACGTCGATGCCATCCTGCTCGGGGCCAACACCTACCGCATGTTCGCCGACTACTGGCCGACGGCCGACGCGAGACTCGAACCGGTCGCCGTGCCGATCAACGCCCTGCCCAAGCTCGTCTTCTCGAACTCGCTCAGCGAGGCGCCCTGGGGCGCCACCGCGGCGGAGGTGGTCGACGGCGACCCGGCCGGCGCGGTCGCGGCTTTGAAGGACCGCTTCCCGCACATCGTCGTCTGGGGAAGCCTGCAACTGACGTTCGGTCTCTTCGAGGCGGGTCTGGTCGACCGGCTGCGGCTGCGGGTGGTTCCGGCGTTGCTGGGATTCGGGCGGTCGTTCACGCCGTCGAGCCTCGACCTCACGAGGCTCGAACTCGACCACAGCGTCCCGCATCCACGCGGCCAGGTCACGCTCGACTACCGCGTGCCGCACTGAGCCGCGGGTGCGCCGCTGTGGATAACGTCGGCGCGATCCACAGATCGTCGCATCCGCACCGGTGAGGTTCCGGGGCGGTGCCAGCGTGGATGGATGCAACGCTCCCCGCTGCCACTCGCCCTCGGCTCCGCCTTCTCGGTCAGTGCAGCGCGCGCGGCCGGTGTCCCATCCTCGCGACTGCGAGCACACGACCTTCGGAAGCCGTTCCGCGGCGTTCGCGTGAGTGGTGGCCTCGAGGCCGGGCACGACGCGTCGTGTTCGGAGGAGGAGCGCGCCCTTCGGCGAGCTCTCGAGTTCGCCGTCCGCATGGGGCCGGAGCAGTTCTTCTGCCTGGTCACGGCCGCCGTGTTGTGGCGGATGCCGCTGTCTCGATCGCTCCTCACCGCCGACGTGGATGTCGGGGTCTTCGCGCCGCGCCGCAATCCGTCGGGCCGGCACGTGCGCGGGCACGCCGTGCGTCCGGAGCTCGCGAGTATCCGCATCCACCCCACCCTCGGCGTCCGAATCACGAGCCCGGCCAGCACATGGGCGATGCTCGCCGCGGTGATTCCGGACTTCCGCGACGTCGTAGCCCTCGGTGACGCGGTGGTGCGCGAGCCGATGTTCCGCGACGATCCGCCGGCGCTGGCGACGGTGCCACAGCTTCAGGCGGCTCTCGACGCGGGACGCCGAGTCGGCATCGGCGTCTTGCGCGAGGCGCTGCCCCTCATCCGCACCCGCTCCGCATCGCCGCGCGAGACGTGGTGCCGGCTCGCCCTCGCGGACGCCGACCTGCCGGAGCCGGAGCTGAACTACTTCGTGTTCGACGAGAACGGAATCCTCGTCGCCTGCGTCGACCTGGCGTATCCGCGTCTGAAGATCGCGGTCGAATACGAGGGCGAGCACCACCTGACCGATCCGGATCAGTGGGCGAAGGACATCGAACGGCACGCGCGGCTGGTCGATCTCGGGTGGGTGGTCATCCGAGTCACCAAGAGGCAGTCGGCCAATGCCCCGCTGGAATTCACCGGACGCGTGCGCCGCGCGATCACCGCTCGCAGCTGAGCGCTCGATTCGACCGCAGCGAAGTGCGGGTGCGAGGCGCCCGGACCCGCACATTGTTGCGCTCGAATGGTCGGCGTCTCGCGGCCGTCGGGTTCGACCGCAGCGAAGTGCGGGTGCGCGGCGTGCAGACCCGCAGATCGTTGCGCTCGAATGCGCGTGCGGCGCGCGGCCAGCGGTTCGACCGCAGCAAAGTGCGGGTGCGAGGCGCGCAGACCCGCACATCGTTGCGCTCGAGCGACCGGGTGCGCCGCCGAGCGGATGCCGTGCGGCGTCACACGCGCCGGATGCTGTCGCGCCCGGCCTCCGCGATCGACGTATGGCCTGCCAGGCCGAGGGTGATGTCGAGCTCGGCGATGTGGTTGCGCAGCACTTCCCGCACCCCGGCCTCGCCCGCCACGGCGAGGCCGTAGGCGTACGGGCGGCCGATCGCGACCGCCGTCGCACCGAGCGCCAGCGCGATGAAAGCATCCGCGCCGCCGCGCACGCCCGAGTCGAAGATCACCGGCACCCGGCCCCCGACGCGGTCCACGATGTCGGGCAGCACATCCAGCGTCGGCACCGACTGATCGATCTGCCGGCCGCCGTGGTTCGAGACCCACACCCCGTCGACGCCGATGTCGACGGCCCGGGCCGCGTCATCCGGATGCACGAAGCCCTTGACGAGGATCGGCAGACTCGTCCACTCCCGCGCCCTCGCCAGGTCGCGCCACGTCAGTGCCGGCGTCGAGAACACGTCCAGGAACGTCTCGACGGCCGCGCGCGGCAGTGGCGACCCGAGGCTCTTGCGCATCCCGGCGCCGGTGATCGGCGTGCCCTTGCGTGCGATCGACAGCCCGGCCCGCACGGTCTGCGGCGTCAGGCGGACCCGCTCGGATGTGCGCCCCGCATCGCGAGCCCGCTCGCGCACCAGCTGCTGGAACACCGGATCGGCGGTGTACTGTGCGATGCCGAGGCCGCGCGTGAACGGCAGGTAGGCCAGATCGAGATCACGGGTCCGCCACCCGAGCAGGTGGGTGTCGACGGTCACCACGATCGCCTCGGCGCCGGATGCCTCGGCCCGCCGCACGAGCGACGCATTCAGCTCGTCGGACGCCGACCAGTACAGCTGGAACATGCCGGACCCGTCGGGTGCGGCATCCCGGATCTGCTCCATCGGGAACGAGGCCTGGTTGCTCCACACGTAAGGGACGCCGACGGATGCCGCGGCCCGGGCGACCGCGAGATCCGCCTCGGCGTGCGCGAGCTCCATGACGCCGAGGGGCGCGAGCAGGAACGGCGTTGGCCGACGCTTCCCGAGCAGCTCGACCGACAGGTCGCGGGTCGACACGTCGCGCAGCGGCCGCGGCCACACCTGCCACCGCGAGAAGGCGGCACGGTTCGCCACGACCGTGCGCTGCTCGCCTGCGCCGCCGGCGAGGTACGCGAACGCCTCGGCGTTCAACGCCTTGCGCGCAGCCGCGTGCAGCGCCGCCGGGTCGACCGGCACGAGCGGCTTCGTGCCGCCGATGCCCGCGCGGAAGATCTCGGACTGGGTGCGCCGACCCGCGCCGCGCGCCGCGGCAGGGTCGCGCGGCGCGACGCCGGGGGAGGTCACGGTGTCAGCCGCACTGCGACGTGGTCAGCGCGGTCACGACGCCGGACGGATCGGCGATGGACGCGGATGCCACGGCGATGGATGCGCCGAGCGAGTACTGCACCGTGATCCGCGTGCTGCCGTGCGTCGCGGAACCGCACCGCGCATCCGGCAGTCTCACCGAGATGAGTGACGTGGTGTCCTCGGCGACCGTGCGGTCGCCGGCCGCGCGCGACCACGCCGCCCACGCGAACCGCGGGTCATCGACCTGAAGCGCCCCGATCGTCAGCAGCTGGTCGGTGCTGTTGGTGATCTGCACCAGCGCCTCGTGTGCGGCGGCGGACGGGAGCAGCGTCGCGGAGATCCCGTCCGGAAGCTCGGTCGCCGACGGATCGGGCCGCGCCATGCCGTCGCATCCCGCCAACGCCGTCGCGGTGGCCAGCAGGACCGCGCCGAATGCGGCGCGCCGCCGGACCGTCATCGCCGCAGCTCCTCGCGCAGCACGGTGAAGTCGTCCAGCGCCACCGGGTCGATCGTCACGCCGATGCCGTGGCCGGTCGGCACCCGCACGTGCCCGTCCTCGAGCACAGCGGGTTCGGTCACGATGTCACGCGCGTAGAACCGCGACGACGCCGACACGTCGCCGGGCAGGGTGAATCCGGGCAGCGCGGCCAGCGCCGCGTTGGCCGCACGACCGATGCCGGTCTCGAGCATGCCGCCGCACCACACCGGGATCCCGGCATCCCGGCACAGATCGTGCACCCGCACCGCCTCGAGGTACCCTCCCACGCGTCCGGCCTTGATGTTGACGACGGATGCCGCGCCCAGCGCCAGCGCGTCGGCGGCGGCCTTCGCCGAGACGATCGACTCGTCGAGGCACACCGGTGTGCGCAGACGTCGGGCCAGGGTGGCGTGGTCGACGAGGTCGTCCTCCTGCAGCGGCTGCTCGATCAGCAGCAGGTCGAACCGGTCGAGTTCGGCCAGCGTGTCGGCGTCGGCGAGCGTGTACGCGGAATTGGCATCCACCTGCAGGGGGATCGCGCCGAAGGCGTCCCGCACCGCCGCGGTCTCGGGGATGTCGCGGCCCGGCGCGATCTTGATCTTGATGCGCACGTACCCCTCATCGAGGTAGCCGCGCACCACGTCCACGAGCGCCGCGGCATCGGACTGGATGCCGACCGAGACTCCGGAAGGCACCCGATCGCGCACCGCGCCCAGGTACTCGCCCAGCGGCCGCTGCTCGGCACGCAGCGCCGCATCGAGCACCGCGAGTTCGAGTCCCGCCTTCGCCATCCGGTGTCCGACGAATCCGCCGAGCGTCTCGGCGACGTCTTCGGGTGCGACCGCGCCACGGTCCAGGAGTGCCGGGATCAGCCACCGCAGCGCGACATCCCAAGCGCCCCGGGTGTACTCGCTGGAGTACAGCGGCGCCTCGCCGGTGACGATCTCGCCCCACCCGTCGCCCTCGGCGCCGACCGCGCGGACGACGATCACCTCGCGAACCGTCTCGGTGCCGAACGACGTCGTGAACGGCGCCACGAGCGGGATGTGCAGCACGCGCATCTCGAAACCCCGCAGTGTGACCGGGCCCGCGGGGCATGCGATGGGCATGCTGTCAGCGTATCCGCGAGAATGCTCCGCGCCGGTCTCGATTGCGTCGCGGTGACGGCGGTGCTACACCCGGTCAGGCCCTGGCGGCGGCCTTCGCGGCGCGCTTGAACTCGCGCACCCTGGCGAGGCTTTCGGGGCTGGTGATGTCGGCGACGGAGCGGAACGAATCGTCCTCGCCGTAGGGAGTGGATGCCTCGCGCCACCCGCCGCCGTCGAAGCCGAGCTGCTTGCCGAGCAGCGCCAGGAAGATCCTCGCCTTCGCGTCGCCGAAACCGGGCAGCGCCTTCAGCCGCGTGAGGACCTCGGCGCCCGTCGGTGCTCCGCCGGTCCAGATCGCCGCGGCATCGCCGTCCCACCGCGTCTGGACGGCGTCGGCGAGTGCCTGGACGCGGGCGGCCATGGATCCGGGGAAGCGGTGCACCGCCGGCGTTTGGGTGAAGACCGCGACGAGCCCGGCGGGATCGTACGCCGCGAGCGTCGCGGCATCCAACGCTCCGGTGCGCTGGAGGATCTTCAACGGCCCGGTGAACGCCGTCTCCATCGGCACCTGCTGGTCCAGCAGCATCCCGATCAGCAGGGCCAGCGGGTTGGTGGACAGCAGGGCGTCCGCGTCAGGGTCGGCGGTGATGTGAAGGTCCATGATCGTCTCCGCCGTCCCGGTCGTCGCTGTGTCGGTCGCCGGCCGGGTCAGCCGGCGAGGTCGTCGCGCTGAGCGGGTGCCGGCTCGTCGAGGACATCGAGGCCGAACAGCACCTGCAGGGCGGCGGTGACATCGTCGGCGCGGCCCTCGCCGGCGAGCTCGTGAGCGCGCGTCGTCGGGGTGTGCAGCAGCACGCCGACCAGATGCCGCAGCGCCTGCTCGACGCGGCCGTCCTCGTCACCACGGGCCCGGGCACGGTTCACCTCCGCCTCGAGCTTGTCGAAGAAGTGCGTCCGCAGCGCGACGACCGCGGGTGTGGCGCTGCGGCGCTCGCCCACGGAGGTGAACCGGCGTGCGGCGTCGCGGATCACCTGGCGGGCGGCATCCGATGCCTGCAGCTCCTCCAGCGGTGCGTGCAGCCGGATCGTTTCGAGGTCGAGCAGGTCGACGCCGAGCGTCGCGACATCGGGGTCCACGTTGCGCGGCAGGCCGAGGTCGACGACGAGCCGCCGCGCGGTGCGCGTCGCCGCGCCGCCGCGCGCCAGGATCTCGGCGGTCAGCACCGGAGAGTTCGCGCTCGAACAGGCGACGATGAGATCGGCTTGCGCCGCGGCATCCGGATACAGCTCGGCGGGAACCGGTGTGACGGCGTGGTCCACCGCGAAGCGGTCGGCTCGGCCGGAGGGCGAGAAGACGGCGATGTCGGCCGCGCCGAGGTCGCGCAGCGCCGCGACCGTCGTCGCGGCGTAGGACCCCGTGCCGATCAGCAGCACGCGCAACCGAGACCAGTCCGCGACGCGACTGTCGACCAGCTCGAGCGCGAGACGCACGAGCGATCGGTCGGCGCGGCCCAGCGCGGTGGAGTTCTTGACTCCCCGCTGGGCCTCGGATGCCCGCTGGAAGAGGCGCTCGAGTTCGGTGGAGCTCGTACCGGCGCGGCGCGCGTCGGTCAGCGCGCGGCGCACCTGCCCGGCGATCTCGACCTCCCCGATGACGACCGACTCCAGACCGGATGCCACCGCGAACAGGTGCTCGGCCACGGCCGGGCCCGAGACGACCAGATACGAGCCGTCCAGCTGCTCCGCGCCGACGCCGCTCGCCGACCGGATGGATGCGAGAGTCGCCTCGGCGCCGGCGGCCTCATCCGGCGCGTCGATGTCGACGTAGGCCTCGAAGCGGTTGCACGTGGCGACCACGACGGCACCGCGCACACGGTCGTCGTGGGCGGCGATCAACGGGGCGACCGCGGCGGTGTGCGTGCTGAGTCGTTCGAGCAACTCGAAGGGCGCGGTCTTGTGACTCGCGGTGACGCACAGCAGCACCCGTCGAGTCTACCGGCGGGGTGACAGCCCGATGGCCCCCGTCGCCTGCAGCGGCCTGGAAGCGCACGGCCTAGACTCGCCGGGATGTGGAGCTTCTCGGGAGACCTCGAGCCCGCGCCGGCGGGATCCCGCCCGGACCTGCTCGCCCCGCCGGTCGCCCGGGTGCTCGCGACCCTTGAGTGCGCCGAGACGATCGGGGTCGCCGAGATCGATCCCGTACTCGCCGACACCGCCGCGTTCTGCGACACGTACGGCATCGCGCTCGCCGACTCCGCGAACTGCGTCGTGATCAAGGGCAGGCGCGCGGGCGATGAGCGCTTCGCCGCGTGCGTGGTGCTGGCCACGACCCGAGCCGACGTCAACGGCGTCGTCCGTCGGCGCCTCGATGTGCGCACGGCGTCGTTCGCGCCGGTGGACGAGACCGTCGAGCTGACCGGGATGCAGTACGGCGGCATCACGCCCATCGGGCTGCCGGCCGCGTGGCCGATCCTCGTCGACGCCGCCGTGGCGGCATCCCCGGGCGTCGTGATCGGCGCCGGAGTCCGAGCCGCCAAGCTGTTCGTGCCTGGCGCGGTGCTGGCATCCCTGCCCGGCGCCGAGGTGGTCGACGGACTCGGCCGGCCGACCACGTAGCGGCCGCCTCCGGTGCTCGTCTGATCCCGCCGGCGCGGCGGTCATCCCCTCCCGCGGCGGTGAAAGGATGGTCGGATGACCGAAGCGGGGACGGACGCGCGGCAGGTTGCCTGGCCTAATACGCCGCCGGACGCCGGGCCGGAGGCATCCGCCCTCGTCCGGGCGCTGCACGGCGAGCGCGGCGAGCGTCCGCCGGTGTGGTTCATGCGCCAGGCCGGCCGCTCGCTGCCCGAGTACCGCGCGCTGCGCGTCGGCACCGACATGCTCGACGCGTGTCAGGAGCCAGCGATGGCCGCCGAGATCACGCTGCAGCCGGTGCGCCGCCACGGCGTGGATGCCGCCGTG
>CAXTES010000030.1:0-22475 GCA_964243215.1 uncultured Microbacterium sp.
GGACCAGGTGCGGGTCGAGTCGCACGGCGAACTCGCGATAGCCGCTCAGCGCGCCGCCGCTGTCGACGCCGTCGATCAGCACTCGGCTGTGCCGATAGATCCCCTCGAAGCGCAGGCTGACCTCCCTGCCGGCCATCTCGGGTGTCGTTGCGAGCAGCCGACGGTAGCGGTACCTGCCGCCGGGAAAGTATGCCCCGTGCGCCCACGCGGGAGCCTCGGCAGTGCGTGTCTCGTGGATCATTGCGTCGTGCGGCAGCGTGACCGAGATCCAGTCCTCGCTGCCATCTCGCGCAAACTGCCACGAGTCGTTGAAAGAGATCGTCGTCACGATGATGTTCAGGTATCCAGGGTCCGAGGGGTGACGGCCAGTGCGTCCCCCAGCCAGGCGCGTGCTTTGCTCAGGTAGTCCTGAGCGAGCCGTGTCTTCATTCCGATCGTCTGAAACCCGTGCACGGCACCCTCGACCAGATCGAGCTCGACTGGCACGCCGGCCTCGCGCAAGCGGCGTCCGTACTCCTGGTCTTCCGCAGCGAACAGATCGAGCACCGCGATACCGATCCAAGTCGGCGGGAGTCCGCTCAGGTCCTCGGTTCGGGCGGGGACCGCGCCGGCGGGAACATTCGTACTGCCCGGCTCAGCGTTTAGGAAGCTGCGCCACGCGTACCGGTTGTTGCGGTTGTTCCAGATGCGGTGGTCGTGGTCGCCGATGTCGGAGCGTGCTGCCGTTCGGTCATCCAGCATCGGGCACATCAGCCACTGTGCGCGCGGCTGGACCGCGCCCGGTGTCCGGCGTAGGCGCTGGGCGGTTGCCGCCGCAAGCGCACCACCGCCACTCTCTCCGGCGATTGCGATCCGCTCGCCCTGAACTCCGAAGCGTTCTGCGTTTCGTTGGAACCAGTTCCACGCAGATTCGCAGTCGTCCACCGGCACCGGGTAGGGATGCTCGGGCGCTCGACGGTAGGCGACGGAGACGATCACCACTCCGAGTTCCTTCGCGACCGGCCCGAGAAGCGCGTCGTCGATGACGGGATCGCCGGCGATCATCCCGCCGCCGTGCATCCACAGCATGCCCGCGCCGCTGCCCGCGCCGGTGGGTCGGTAGACGCGAACGCGAACGCTTCCGTCTCTCACGGTCTCGATGACAACGCCCTCAGTGGGAACGGTCTTGGCGAAACGCGTAGCGAGGCGCGCGAACCAGAGGACCGGTCGGCGATCGAGGGCGACTGACGGGAACTTCGCGACATGCTCCCGCAGTTCGACTGCGATCTCGCCCTGCTCGGTCACGAGTTCGCTATGTCGGTTTCGAGCGCGAACAGGCTCACAGCGCCGTCGACGCGTTCAGGGCTGTGTTGCGCGACGACCAGCGACCATGTGCCCGGTCGAGTGCTCCAGGCAGCGGTCCGCGGGTCGCGTTGCCGGGTCGGCGTCAGATCGAGCGAAACGTCAACGACTGACTCCTGCTGCGGGTCCAGTTCGACGCGAGCGAATCCGACGAGCTGCGGGACAGGCCGGGCGGCGGACGTGTCGACCGCGTAGACCTGCGCGACAGTGGAACCGGTGCGCTCACCGGTGTTGCGGACACGGACGGATGCCGTCCCCTCCGTGTTCGTGACGTCGTGGCTGACGAGCTCGACATCGAAGGTGGTGTACCCGAGACCGTAGCCGAACGGGTAGGCCGCAGGGTTGCCGTCACGGTCGAGCTTGCGCTGTCCCCACCACTCGTCGTAGACGATGGTGCGGGCTTCGGCGTCGAAGAACGGCAGATGGTCGGCGCTGGTCGGGATCGCAACCGGGAGGCGTCCACCCGGTTCCTCGGCGCCGGTCAGGATGTCAGCGATCGCACGACCGCCCTCCATTCCCGGGTACCAGGCGTGGAGGATCGCAGGGACCTCACCCCGCCAGGCTTCCATGATGATCGCGCTTCCACCGATGGTGACCACGACGGTGCGTGGGTTCGCGGCCGCGACGGCGGTGATCAGGTGCTCATCCTGACGGTGGAGCGTGAGGGCATCACGGTCGCCTCCGCGCCCGAACTGGCTGGGGGTGATCTTGGTGAGCAGCCACTGCACGGGACGGGTGTTCATCGGGAATCCGAAGATGCCGAGGTTGTCCATCTCGTCGTTCTGAACCCGCTCGCCCTCGTCGTCGAAGCTCATTCCGGCCACGATGATTACGGCGTCCGCGTCCTTGGCGGCCGTAATCGCGGCGGCAACGTCGTCTCCGCTCTCGTGCACGATCTGGACGCCCGGGAGCGCTTCACGGAGTCCGTCAAGCGGGGAGGAGGTGGTCGGCGGATGCACGAGCGATGATCCGTGGTCGCCCGTGTTCGCCTCGGCGGCAAGAGCGCCGATGACGGCGAGCCGGCGTACGGTCCCCGATAGGGGCAGCACCGGTGCTCCGTCGACGGGGTCGTTCTTCAACAGCACCGTGCCGCGGACGGCAACTTCACGGGCGAGGGCGCGGTGTTCGTCGCCGGCGACGACGTCGCGGCTCGGCTCGGCCTGATCGCGTTGGGCGGCCCGCTTGAGTGTGGTGGCGAGGATGCGGCGAGCGGATCGAAGCACGGTCTCGCGGGGCAGTCGTCCTTCTTTGGCGGCTTTGGGAAGTGCGCGGGCGCGGTGCAGCCGGAGCGGCATTTCGACGTCGAGACCGGCGTCGAGGCTTTCGATCGCGTCGTGCGTGCCGAAGACCCAGTCGCTGGTGACGAACCCTTCGAATCCCCACTCGTCGCGGAGGATGTCGGTCAGCAGCACGCTGTTCACGTCAGCGTACTTGCCGTTGATCGAGTTGTACGAGCTCATGATCGAGTCGGCGCCAGCGTCGACGATCTTCTTGAAGTGGGGGAGGTAGACCTCGTGCAGGGCGTGGTCGTCGACCTGCACATCCACCTTGAAACGTGCGTTCTCCATGGAGTTGAGCGCGAAGTGCTTGACGCAGGCCATCACGTTTCGCTGCAGGCCCAGGGTGATACCCACGCCCATCGCCCCGGTGAGCACCGGGTCTTCCCCGTAGCTCTCCTGGGCGCGGCCCCATGCCGGGTGCCGGAGCAGGTTGACGCAGACTGCGCCGGAGTAGTTCGCGTCGCCAGCGCGCGCCTCCAGGCCCATCGCATGACCGACCCGCTGCTCCAGCTCGGGATCCCATGTCGCAGCGCGGGCCATGGACACCGGGAATGCGGTGGATTCCCCCATCACCACGCCGCGCGGGCCGTCGACGAACCGTACGCCGGGGATGCCGAGGCGATCAATCGCGCCGCCGCTGATGGGACCTGCCTTGATCTGGGCCGGCAGGGAGATCATGGACCTGAGCGGCACGTCCCCGTCGAGCAGCCACAGGAGCTCGCGGTCGGTGAGCTGGGCGATCAGGGTTTCCGCGGCGGCCTTAGCGGTGATGGTGCCGGCACGCACCTGCTGAGTGAGGTCGTCGAAGGTGCTCGGTGCGGTCTGGGTACGGATGGTACTCACAGGTCATGGACCTTTCGGATCAGCGAACGGACTTGATTCTGAAGATGCTGAACGCCCCGGCGAGGATGATCACCAGCGCGACGATGAAGACGGGCGCGTAGCCGAAGCCGAGCGCGACGACCCCTGACGTGAGTAGCGGGGCGATGATCTGCGGCACGGTGTTGGCCGTGTTCAGGATGCCGAGATCCTTGCCGGCGTTCTCATCCGACGGGATGACCTCGGTCATCAGCGCCGTGTCGATCGACAGGAACGCGCCCAGGGCGAAGCCGGAGATCGCGGAGAAGATGATCATCGCGGTGCCGGTGGGCCACACCAGCGGGACGAGCACCGCGACACCGAACAGCAGCGAGGCGATGAAGATCGGCATCTTGCGTCTGCCGAGCTTGTCCGACAGCGGGCCGCCGACGAACGTGCCGGTGACGATGGTGACCAGTGTGGCGATGCCGCCGATGGCGATGATGTTGCCGGCGTCGTCGCTGGAAAGTCCGATGTAGTCGGTGAGGATGTAGAGCATGAAGTTCTGCACCGCGTACAGGCCCAGCAGGACCAGGAAGCGTCCCGCGAACGCCCAGTAGAAGTCCGGCGCACCCTTCGGGAACTTGAACGCGTTCAGCAGCCCTCGCGCGTCCAGCCTCTCCCGCGGGATGTCCTTGCTCGAGTAGTCCGGAGCCAGGAAGAGGAACCCAGCGGCGCCGATGAGCATCACGACGGCGCCGATGTAGATCGCGGTGTCGGGGGCGGAGATGAACCGCGAGGCGACGATCGACCCGATCGTGCCGCCGATGACCTGGGCGCCGCCGTAGACGGCGGAGATCGTGCCTCGCTTCTCGCGGGGAACGCGGTCGGCGAACACCGCCAGGACCGAGGCGCAGAGGGCGTTGAAGGTCAGCCCGTAGCCGATGAAGGCAGCGATGACCATTGCGGGTGTCGTCGACAGCGCGATCAGCACCAGGAACACAGCGCCGGAGACGGCGCCGAAGATGATCCAGGGGGCGCGGCGGCCGAGGCGGCTGCGGGTGAGGTCGGAGATCGCTCCCCAGAAGAACAAGGCCAGGGTGGTGCCGACGCCCGCCAGCGCGGTCGCGAGCCCGAACAGGAACACCTTGTTCTCTGGATCGAGGATGGCGAGCTTCGCCGCCAGCAGGACGCCGGTGAGCATGCCGTTGGCGAACACCCAGCCGAAGCCGACGAGGAACATCGCCGTGCCCAGCCTGCGCGTGCTCACGCGCGATCGGATCGCGAACGGGCCGGTGGGCTCGGTCAGGATGCCCGGGTGGGCGAGGGGCTCAGGCAGGTCGCTAGGTGTCGACATTGGCGGTCCTTCTCCGTTGAAAAGTGTGATGCAGAGGGCAAGATAGGTAATCTACCATTTGATAGATTATATCTAGTGGATGGTAGATTACAAGCGGACGCATGATTTGTCCAGTCGCTCGCTCCAAGAGGAGGAACTATGACCGCGGACAGCACGGTCGCACCGCGGCCAAAGCAGGTACGGCTCGCTCCGGAGGCGCGGCGACGCCAGATCGTGCAGGAGGCGACGCGACTAATCGCCCAGTCGGGATTTAACGCGGTGACGCTGGCCGAAATCGGCGACGCGTGCGGCATCCGTCCTCCGTCGGTGCTGCACTACTTCCCGACCATGAACGACCTGCTCGCGGCTGTGCTGGTCGAGCGCGACGCGGAGTCCTACGACGGCGGCGACTACCCGGCCGACCTGCGCGAGCCTCACGAGGTTCGTGGTTTCCTGCAGCGGGTGGTGGAACACAACGTAGACATCCCCGAGCTGGTCCGACTCTTCTCCGTGCTCGGAGCGGAGGCACTGGATTCCCGGCATCCGGCGCATCAGTTCTTCACCGAGCGCAACCGGCTCGCCCTTCTTCAGCTCGAAGAGATGCTGCAGTGGAAGCCCGATCCGCACACCGCCGCACGTGAACTGCTCGCATTCTGGCAAGGCCTCGAGGCGCTCTGGGTGAGCGCGGAGTCGGTGGACTACCTCAAGGTGTGGAACTCGTTCTGCGATCGGTTCTTCGATTGACCACGCCGCCGGGCGCGTCTCTCGGCGATCTTTGACATCACGGGAAGCGTGCAGCTAGAGCGTCGGCGATTGCCGACATCCCCGTCTCGTTGGGGTGGAAGGAAGCGCCGATTCTTTCCAGTGACGACTCGAAACCGAACACCCAGGGCTCTCCGGTTCCCAGGCCGTGGCCGGTGCTGATCTCTGATGCTTTCAGCAAGTCGGCCCCGGTGCGTTCCGCAGCAATTTCGTATCCACGGATGAGCGCGTCCTGAATGCGACCGAACGCGGCCGTCTCCTCGGACGAGAACGGCCACACCGCACCTCCGCTCGAGCTTTCGACGACGGTCAGGTAGTCCACCAGCACCAGCTGTGCATGCTCCGCACGACTCCGCGCCGCTCTCACGATCTTGGTCAAACCGAGCGCGACCGCTTCGACATCTCGCCCTGTCGGCTCGGGGATGCCGTCAGTCTGACCCTGGCCGAGCATGGCGAGGATCGGGCTGTCAGGCTGCAGCCGCGACCAGGCCGCGTAGAGCATCGAGCCGGCGTACTGGAGGTCGTTGCCCCCAGCGGTCACCATGACAAGGTCGGTGTCTTCGGGCAGCCCGTCGATCTGTGGCGCGAACTCGACGCCCGTCATGGTGATCTGAGGCGTCTCCAGGACGGTGGCCGTCGTTGCGCCGGAGACGGTCAGGTCGACCAGATGCGCATCGAGCCGCTCGGCAAATTGGTGGGCGTAGTTACGGGAGGAGCGCATCGCGTCGACGTTCTCGACGGGTTCGATCCCTGGACCGGCTGCGAAGGAGCTCCCGAGTGCCGCGAGCTTGACCGGCCCGTTCATGAGCTCAGCGCCTCCGCGGAAACGAGAACGGCGATTCCGGATCTCACCACGGCGATGGCTCCCGAGATTCGCTCGACCTCGAGCCGGCTCGTCCCCACGTACACGATGATGGCCATCAGAAGATCGACGGTGGCGCCTAAGTCGGCTGTAGGAGAAATCTGTCCAGCGCGAACCGCTTCGAGGAGCCGTTCGTGGATGTCCGTCACCGCAGGCTGCGCAAAGGCTTCGCCGAGCTGCGCGCCGAGCGCCGGTTCGGTGGCGCCGATCGCGGTCGACGTGCGCATGACTTCGCCGTACGGCCCCTGCATCGCGATCGCGACCGTGCCGAGCCATGAGGCGATGTCCGCCCACACATCGTCGGTGTGCGGCACGGGATTGCGGGGGACGTCGAGGAATCCGCCGAGGATCGCATCGGCAACGACAGCGGATTTGGTCGGCCACCACCGGTACAGGGTGCGCTTGGCCACGCCGCTACGCGCGACGATGCCCCCCATCGTCAGTGCGTCGTAGCCGCGCTCGGTGAACAGTTCCGCCGCCACGGTGAGGATCTTCACGCGGATGTCGGGGTCGCGTGGTCGTCCCCGTTTGACTGTTGGGGGAACTTCCGGTGCGCTCACAGGGCCGAGGGTAACATCCACCCTTGCATTTAGGAGACACTACGTATTCAATTGCTATAGGAGACGTTGCGTATCCAATAGCCGTGCCCGCATCGAAGGAGATGTTATGACCGAAGCCATCACTCCCCCGCCCGCGCCGAGCTTTCTGAGCGAAGCAGCCCGGGTCGGGCTGGAAGTTCCCATTGTGCGGATGCCGACCCCGGCGCTTGATGATCATGCCGGGTGGACCGCGCTGGTCGAGCAGACCGATGAAATGGTCACCCAGATGCTGGCCGGCATGTCATTCCCTATGACCTCCGAACTGCAGCAGATCGGCGGCGTCCCCACCTACGTCGTCATCCCGGATGGCGCCCCCACGGGTGACGGATCGCCGGTGTTCCTCAGCATCCACGGCGGTGGACTCATCGTCGGCGGTGGCGACCTCACCCGAGTGATGACCGAGATCAGCGCACTCAGCGCGCCCATCGTCCACTGGGCACCCGACTACCGGATGCCTCCCTCGCACCCGTACCCGGCCGCGCTTGACGACGTGGTCGCCGTATACAACGCGCTCCTGGAGGTGCGCGACCCGTCGCAGATCATCGTCGGCGGCGGCTCAGCTGGCGGAAACCTCGCCGCTGCACTGCTGCTGCGCGCCAAGGCGGAAGGTCTGCCGATGCCGGCAGGGCTCCTTCTGCTCACCCCGGAAGTCGACCTGACCGAATCCGGCGACAGCTTTGTCACCCTCGCCGGCGTCAGCGTCGGGCTGCAGAGCCTCCACGCCGAGAACCGCCTTTATGCCGGAGACGCTGAACTCACCGACCCGTACCTCTCGCCGCTGTTCGGCGACGTGACCGGCTTCCCGCCCACCCTCCTGATCTCCGGCACCCGCGACCTTTTCCTGTCCAACACCGTGCGCATGCACCGCAAGCTCCGCGAGTCCGGCGTCGACGCCGACCTGCACATCTTCGACGCCCGACCACACGCCGGCTACGGCAATGCACCCGAGGAGGCCGCCGTGTCCATCGAAATCGGCACGTTCGTCAGCAAGCAGCTCGGGAAAAGCGCATGACCCGCACCGCGCTCATCACCGGAGGCACTGGCGGAATGGGAGTCGCGACCGCCCGGATCTTGGGCCGTGACCATCGCATCGTGCTCGCCGACCTCGACCAAGCCCGCATCGACACCGCGGTCGCCCAGCTCGCCGCACTCGACATCGATGCCACCGGCTTCGTTTGCGACATCACCGATCGATCCTCCGTCGACCGCCTCTTCGCCAGCGCAGAGGACGGCGGCCACCACATCCGCGCGGTCGTCCATACCGCCGGCATCAGCCCCCAGATGGGCGCACCCGGAAAGATCGCGCGCATCAACGGAATCGGCACCGTCAACGTTGCACAAGCGTTCCTGACCCGAGCAGCCGAGGGCGACGCGCTGGTCAACGTCGCCTCCACCGCCGGCCACGGACTCCCCAAGGTGCTGATCCCATTCCGCAAGTTCCCGCTCGCGCAGACCGACCCCGCGGCCTTCGAACGTGTCATCGTCAAGCGGGCCCGGGTCTTCGGAAAGAAGCTGCACACCGGCGTCGCGTACGGCCTGAGCAAGGCCTTCGTCATCTGGTACACCCGGTCGCTCGCGGTCGCGTTCGGCAAGAAGGGCGCCCGCATTGTGTCCGTGTCGCCCGGCAGCTTCGACACTGCAATGGGCCAGCTCGAGAAAGACCACGGTGCGTCAGAATTCCTAAAGGTCTCGGCCATTAAACGGTTCGGCAAGCCAGAGGAGATCGCGGCTGTCCTCGCGTTCTGCGCCAGCGAAGCCCCGGGCTACCTCACCGGCACCGACATCCTCGTCGACGGCGGCACACGCGCAGGACAGGAATTCAAGAAGAAATGACATGCGGATGGCGGTGAATACCGACCGGATCTATCTGGTCCTCGTGCCCACGATCCGTCCGCTTGTCGCGGCGGCCGCGAAAAGGCGGCTGCGGAGCTTCCAGGCCGAATCCCCGACCGACAAACGGGTGCTGTTCCTCGGCGACAGCATCACGCAGGGAGGACAGTGGGATGCGCTGTTCCCCGAACTTTCCACGCTGAATCGTGGCATCAACGGCGACACGACAGAGGACGTGCGCGCGAGGCTGGACGAAGCCATCCAGAATCCCGTTGCGGTCTCGCTCCTGATCGGCACCAATGACCTGCACACCTACCGTCGCTTGAAGAACCCGGACGGGATCGTAGCGCGCACGGAAAAGATCATTCAGCGCATTCGCGCGACCGCGCCAGACGCGCAGATCTTCATCAACAGCATCACCCCGCGAACACTCTTCTTCGCGCCGCGCATACGCGCGCTCAACGTGCGCCTCGCCGATGTGGCACAGCGCACGGGTAGCACGTACGTCGATCTTTGGCCGGCCCTTGCGGATGAGGAGGGCGCCCTCCGAAAGGAATTCACGGCGGACAACCTGCACCTGCTCCCCGCCGGGTACGAAGCCTGGCGAGACGTGCTCCGCCCGCATCTCGAGCCGTTCGCTACGCACGAGTGACGAGACCCTTGTGGGAGGCGGCCGCGGCGCGGAGAGTTCAGTGAGTGGTGGCAGCGGCCGCTGACGTGAGCGTGGTGATGATCTCGCGCGCAGCGGCATGCCCCTCGGGGGTCGGGACGAGCGGATACACGTGCACCCCTCCGTCGCACACGGTCAGGGTCACGGCGATGCCCGCCGATCGAGCGCGCTCGGTCCAGAGCAGCACATCGGGATAGAGGATGTCGCGTGTGCCGGGCGGTTCATCGCACGTAAAAGCAGAACCGCTCCCCTCATCGCGATGCTGGGCATGGGACTACTCTCCGAACGTTCGCCGGCTCCAGGCGACCACAACGCGGGGATAGGTATCGGGAATGAGGCGCACGATGCGGTCGACCGAGACCGCCTGCCCGATGCGGATGCGACCACGCTTGCGCGCGACCCCGTCGAGGATGATCCGGACGGCATCCTGCGCCGTGGTCTTGAACAGCTTCGTGTTGTACGTTTCGGCACGCTTCCGATCGGCCGCGGAGGCCGCCGGGTCGGTGACCGCGTTCGTGATGTTGGTTTTGACGCCTCCGGGATGCACGACCGTCACCGCGACGGGCTGACGGCCGGCGATCATCTCCGCCCGCAGGGTCTCGGTGAAGCCGCGGACGGCGAACTTGGAGGTCGCGTACGGGCCGAGCTTGGGCTGGGCCATGATGCCGTTCAGGCTCGACACGTTGATGACATGCCCGTCGCCCGAGGCGATGAGGTGCGGCAGGAACTCCTTCGTGCCGTAGATCACCCCCCACAGGTTGACCCTCAGCACCCGTTCGAAGGTCTCGTATTCGGTTGCCTCGATCGTGGTGGACGTGCTGCCGATCCCCGCATTGTTGTAGATCTGGTGAACGACTCCGAACCGTTCGACGACAGCCTCGGCGTATGTCTCCCACGCCGCACGGTCGGACACGTCGAGCGTGTGCGAGTGGACGGTCACGCCGCGGGATGCGAGCTCGTCCACTGTTTCCTGCAGACCGTGGGGGTCGCGGTCCGAGACTGCGAGCTGCGCCCCTCGCTCGCCGAGAGCGAGCGCCAGCGCCCGGCCGATACCGGATCCGGCACCCGTCACGACGGCGACTTTGTCGGCGAAGTACGTCATCGCTGGGCGTCCGTTCCGGGCGCATCGGCGCGCGCCTCCGTGC
Source organism: uncultured Microbacterium sp. (assembly GCA_964243215.1). Taxonomy (GTDB): domain Bacteria; phylum Actinomycetota; class Actinomycetes; order Actinomycetales; family Microbacteriaceae; genus Microbacterium. The sequence continues at coordinate 10,624 of CAXTES010000030.1, forward strand.
CCTGCGCATCGCGGATGTGCTCAGTGATGAGGTCAAGCAGCGTCGGTGCGACGGATACCGGGAGGTGATGGCGCAGCCCCGAAATCGTGACGTGTTCCGCGCCGGGAATGGCTGACGCGGTGGCCGCCCCGCCGGTCGGCGCGACCATGCGGTCTCGATCGCCGTGGATCACGAGAGTCGGTGCCACGATGTTGCCGAGCGCGCGAGTCCGGTCGCCCGACGCATTGATCGCACCGATCTGCCGGGCGACGCTCGCGCCGCGCTGGTCAGATGCACCCCGAGACCAGACCTCGCGCGCCCAGCGGCTCTCGTACGCCGGGTCGACAGCGAACTTCTTCGAGCCGATGTGGCCGAGCATCGAGACGTGGCGCCGGGCGAAGGCATCCGCTGTGCTGGCTGACGGGCGCGCCATCCGCAGAATCGTGGACCGTGCGGGTTGGCCCACCGCGCGGTTGCCTGTCGTGGAGAAGATCGACGTGAGACTCGCGACGCGCTGTGGCGAGGTCGCAGCGATCGTCTGAGCGATCATGCCGCCCAGCGACATGCCCACGAGATGAACCTCGTCGACTCCGAGCACATCCAGCAGGCCGACGGCATCCGCCGCCATGTCCTCGATCGTGTACGCACCGGCGGGAGCGGTGCCGGTCAGCTGGTGGCGGCGGGTCGGGACGGGGACGCTCGTGCGCGTCGAGCGACCGGCATCGCGGTTGTCCACCCGGATGACCTGCAGGCCCGCATCGAGCAGTCCGTCGACGAAAGTCGCAGACCACGACGTGAGGTCAAGGCCCAATCCCGCCAGCAGAAGTACCGCGGCTGCATCGTCGGGACCGTCCACGCGATAACAGAGCCGAATGCCTCGCCCGACGTCCGCGAACCGATCCTCTTCAGTCATGCGTCCACGCTCCGGCTGGTTCTGACCGCAAGATCGGATGCTTTGTCGAAGCGCAGCGCCGGATCGGCGACGGCACCCTTGCGGAACACCTTGACGTCGGAGGGGTAGTCGGCCGAGGTCGTCCACGGCTCTTCCGTCCCCTGTCGTGGCAGTGTGTCCACGACGCGCTGGATGTATCCCGCTCCGAAATCCAGGAGCGGCTTGGTCTTCATGCCGGCGGGAGCGGTGGGCGTGCAGACGGCGTAGTTCTTGCTGTCCATGTAGTCGACCAGACGGCAGAAGTGCTCGCACAGGAGCCCGATCTTGAGGGTCCAGGACGCGTTGGTGTAGCCGATCGCATACGCGAAGTTGGGGACGCCGCTGAGCATCATCCCCTTGAAGGCGACGCGTTCTGGGATGTCGACAGCCTGACCTTCGATGGAGAGCGAGATGGCGCCGAGCGGCTGCACGTTCAGCCCTGTCGCGGTGATCATGATGTCGGCGTCGATCCGCCCGCCCGACTCCAGTACGACCCCCGAGGCGTCGAATGAGCGGATGCGGTCGGTGACGACATCCGCGTTCCCGCCTCGAATGGCTCGGAAGAAGTCGCCGTCCGGTACAAGGCAGAGGCGCTGGTCCCATGGGTTGTACGGGGGGTTGAAGTGGGTGTCGACGTCATACCCTTCCGGCAGCTGCTTGACGTTGGTCCAGCGGATGAACCGGCGCATCTGCTTCGGCCAGCGGCGGCTCACGTTCCATAGCACCCTCTGGGTGGTGACGTTCTTAGCTCGGATCAGCGGATACGCGCGCTCATCCCCCAAGAGCCTCCGCAGCCGGAGCGCGGATTTGTCGCGTGCCGCGGGCGAGAGGATGTAGCTCGGCGTGCGCTGCAGCATCGTGACCTGGGACGCCGTTTTCGCCAGGGCCGGAAGCAGTGTCACCGCGGTCGCGCCGCTGCCGACTATGAGGACACGCTTGTTCTCATAGTCCAGGTCTTCCGGCCAGAACTGTGGATGGACCACCTCGCCGTCGAATTCATCGAGGCCGGGCAGCTCCGGTGTGTACCCAGCGTCGTACCGGTAATAGCCGCTCGCCGAGAAGATCCAGCGCGAACGGAACTCTCGCCGAACTCCCGACGCGACCACCTCGACGACCGTCGTCCACGTCGCCATCGCAGAATCCCAATTGGATGACACGACGCGATGACCGAATTGGATGGTGCGCGCTAGGTCGTACTCCTCCACGGTCTCCCGCAGGTACGACATGATCCGGTCGCCGTTCGCAATCGAACTCTCTTCGCGCCATGGCTTGAAGTCGTACCCAAACGTGTACAGATCCGAATCCGACCTGATGCCGGGGTACCGGAAAAGATCCCAGGTGCCACCGATGTCCTCGCGCGCCTCGACGATCGCGAAGGTGGTTGTCGGGCGCCGCATACGAAGATGCGCGGCGGCGCCCAGGCCGGAGATTCCGGCACCGATGATCAGAATGTCGACGTCCGTCGTCATCACCACGTTCACTCCTGACTGCGATAGGGATCGCTGTCAGACGGCCGCGATGCCTCACGCCCAACTATACATCACGTATAGTTGAGCGTCTCAGGGGTCGTGGATGACGCGACTGTTCGTACGACGGCGCTGAGACCGTTCACGATGAAGTCCCGGTAGTACTCCACCACCTGCGACCTGGGGGCGTCGGGCTGAGTGAGCCACCACCGGCCGAGCTGCTCGCCGAGTCCACTCACCATGTAGGCGATCGCCTCGACCCGCTCCGGGCTGACATCCGCCTGCAGGCGCAGGCCGACGTCCATGATCCGCATGATGGTCGCGCGCCGCATCTCGGGGAGTCCTGCGACGGCGGCAGGCGCGCTTGCCATGATCGGCGCGAAAAGCAGTGCCCACCGACTCGGGACGCTCTCGAGCATCTCGAAGAACAAATCTCCACCTCGCTGCACGACCTCTTCGACGGGAACGGTGGCGTCAGTCTCCGCCGCCAGAGACGAAAGGCGACGGTCCAGCTCCTCGTGCGCGCGCCGGATGCCGTCGAGCAGGATCTCCTCACGACTGGAGAAGTGCGCATACACGACAGCCCGCGTCACGCCGGCGGAGCGCGCGACATCCTCCATCGTCGTGGCTTCGTACCCCTGGGATGCGAACAATGACTCCGCAGTATCGAGGAGCTGCTGCCGTCGCTGCTCCCGACTCAGGCGTCGTCGAGTGGCTGTCACAACGTCATCTTACGTTCGCTGCGCCTGCACGCGACCGATAACTGGACAGTATGTATAGTAGGGCGCACTCAACGTTGAGATCAGGAGCACCCGTGATCGAGGAACACATGGCGAAGCCACCCGTCTACTTTTCCGACCTTCCCGTCGGTCGAAAGGTCTGGGAATCCGTCGGGGGCGCCGTCGTGACGGGGGTGGTGTGCGGCATCCTGCTCGGCGTGACCTGGTGGGCATACCTGATCGCCGTCGTCATGACTTTCGTCGGCGGCGCGCCAGCGGGCACGCAGCATCACACGCTCGGCGGGGCGGCCTTGCGAGGATTCACGGGAGGCGCCGTCTGGGCAGGCACTGTTCTCCTCGTGAGCGCCGCGTCCCGACTGACCCCGACCGTGGCATTCCCCGACCCGAGCATCGCGTTCCTGCTGTGGGGAATCATCCCGGCCACGATCGTCGCGATGATCACCTGGGCCATCGCACATCGCGTTCGAACGAGGCGCCGGCTGAGCTCTTGAGACCGACAACCGAGTCACTGCATCCGCACGCCGTACGAGTCTGCAGACGCGTCAGTGAAGGCGAAGCACGTCGGAGTCGAGGACCGCCGGGTTCACAAGCGACGCAGGCGTCCGACCGTCGAGCGCGCGGGCCGCGTCGAGCTGAAGGCCCACGCCGTCGGCGCGCTGCGAGAGGCAGGCGCCCGACGGATCTCGCGGCTTGATGTGACAGTCCTTTACACACCCCTGCATGGGGCCGGCAGCCGACGCGATACGGGCCGTGAGAGCAGACCGCGCTATTCGCCGACCGAAAGCCCAGCCCCTGATCCTCGTGGCGATCCACTTTGCGGCGACCGTTGCATGTCGATCGGGGCGCATCGCTGTGGGCGGCGAGAGCGCAGAGGGAGGGCTCGCCGCAGGCAACGTCCAGCGGCTCCGCGATGAGGCCAAGATCTTGAGACTCCGAGAAGGCTAAGCGGGTCGCCACCCGTGCGGGGTGTAGTCCCCCGAACGTTCCTCGCTGATCGCAACCGCGGAATCACGGGCTGCTGGGCACTCCAACGCAAGAGCGCGGTGAGGGTAGCGCACCACAGAGGTCCCCCAAGGGTCCCCCTTGGGGGACCCCTGGACGCCGAAAATGCCTCTTCTACAGACATCGAGCTGAGAGCGCCCGGCGCAAAAATAGTTGCGATGACCAGGGATTTATGTGGCGGAGACGGTGGGATTTGAACCCACGGACCCCAGAAGGGGTCTCCACCTTAGCAGGGTGGTGCACTAGGCCGAACTATGCGACGTCTCCACGCTTCCGGGCCGAAGACCCGGCGCGCCCGTCCATACTAGCCCGCGGGTCACCCGGGCCCGAGCCGGGTCAGAGCTTGACGGCACCGCTGGTGAGCCCGTTGATGTACGAGCGCATCATGAATGCGAACAGCACCACGAGGGGGATCGCCGACAGCACGTAGCCGGCCATCAGTGGGCCGTAGTCCGGCGACGAGTTCTGGCCGGGGTCGCCGCTGAACGCGACGAGCGCCACCGACACCGTGGCGTTCTGCCGGCTCAGCACGAGCTGCGGCAGCAGGTAGTCGTTCCAGATCGCGACCGATTGCAGCACCGCGACGGATGCGAAGACGGGCTTGCTCATCGGCAGCACGACGGAGCGGAACAGTCGCAGGTCGTTCGCGCCGTCCATGCGGGCGGCGTCGAGGATGTCGAGCGGGATCTGATCGAATGCCGACTTGAACACCACGATCGAGAACGCTTGGCCGGCCGCGACGGTCGGCAGGATGATGGCCGCCAGGCCGCCCGAGATCGGCAGGCTCTTGATCTGCAGGTACAGCGGGATCAGTAACAGGAAGCTCGGCAGCAGCAGCAGGATGAAGATGAACCAGTACACGAATCGGGCACCGGGGAACCGGATGATCGAGAACGCGAACGCCGACAGCGCGGCGAACAGCACGACGCCGGCGACGCTGACGATCACGACGATGATCGTGTTGACCAATGGCAGCGCCACGACATCCCAGGCCCGACCGTAGTTGCGCGCGAGGTCGCTGCCGAACGGGAGCCACTGGTCGGCGGTGAACTCCGACGACGACTTCGCCGAGTTGATGAGCAGGTAGTAGATCGGGAAGATGCTCAGCAGCACGAGCGCGACCAGCACGGTATGCGAAACGAACGGGGCCACGCGCGACCTCGAGGTTCGCGCGGGAGTCGCGACGACCGCCACGATCAGTCCCTCGTCCGCACGAGTCGGTTGCTGACGACCGACAGGATCAGTACGACGATGAACAGCACGAGGCTGATGGCCATCGAGTAACCGAACTGGCCGTACTGCACGGCGGTGCGGTACATGTACAGGATCGGCGTGAGGGTCGAGGTGCCCGGTCCTCCGCCGGTCATCAGCAGCGGTTCCAGGATCGCCTGCACGCTGCCGATGAGGGCGAGCAGCAGCAGCAGGTTGAATTGCGACGTGAGCATAGGGATATCGATCGACCAGATGCGCCGCCCGGTCGTCGCGCCGTCGATGGCTGCGGCATCCCGGATCTCCTGCGGTATCGACTGCAGGCCGGCGTAGAAGATCAGGAGGTTGAACGGAACGACCCACGGGAAGCCCATGAAGATCAGTGCCGCCAGCGCGGTGTTCGGATCGACGAGCCATGCCTGCTGCAGGAAGCCGAGCCCGAGTCCGCCCAGTGCCTGGTTGATCAGGCCGTCGGTGCGGTAATAGAAGGTCCAGATCAGGATGAAGACGATGCTCGGGATGATGAGGGGAACCACGAACAGCGTCCGGTAGAGGTACTGGAACCGCCCGCTGCGGACGTTGAAGATCAGCTCCGCGACGAGGAACGGCGGCACGAGCGACAGGAAGATCTTCCCCAGTGCCCAGAACACGTTGTTCACGACCGCGACCGGAAGCTGCGGATCGCTGAGCATGTCGGCGAAGTTGCCGATGCCGACGAACGACGGGGCGTTGAAGCCGTCCCAGTCGGTGAAGGCGCCGACGAGCGACACGTAGGCCGGGTAGTACATGAAGTACCCGAGCACCACCAGGGTCGGCGCGCAGAACCCCAGCCCCACGATCAGCGCCCGCAGGCTCCGGCGGCGCCGGTTGCGGCGGCGCACCGGATCGACGAGGGCGGTCACTCGCCCGGCGCTCGCCGGAAGCGCGGCCGTCGTCGTCGCCTGTGTCACTGTGACGTCTCTCGCCTGGCCCGACGCGTCAGCCGAGGTTGTTCGCCTTGATGAAGTCGTCGGATGCCTTCGTCAACAACGCCTTCATCTGCGACTTCGCGTCGTCGATCGAGATGTTGCCGGCGAGGTAGGAGCCGAAGATCGACTGCTGGTCGACGTCCAGGTTCGGCGCGGTGAAGTTCACCACGAGCGCCCGCCACGGCGTGTTGATGATGTCGGCCTGCGCCTCGAAGGCCGCGACGGGCTTCGTGCCGGCGAAAGTGGGGAGGAACTGGCCGGCCTCGTTGACGATCTTCTCGTTGTTCTGACCGACGCCGAGGTAGCGCATCCAGTCCAGCACCGCCTCGGGCTTGCCCTTCTCCTGCATCGTCTTGTCCGACTGCGGCGTCGCCATCGCGAACTGGTACGCGCCCGTCGGGCCGCCCACGACGTTCGCGGTGTCGGCACCGGTCGCGCCCGGCAGGTCGGCCGCGGTGATCTGCGGGAAGGGGAAGATGTCCCACTGGAACGGCACAGCGGCCGAGTCGAGCTTGCTCGGCAGCCACGAGCCGGAGTAGTACATGGCCGCCTTGCCGGCGAAGAAGTCCTGCTCGGCGCGGTCGTTGTCCTCGCTCGGGGCGGTGATGTAGTCGCGCTGCCAGGTGTCGGTGGCCTGCTTGAACACCGGCCACCACGACATGAACTTCGGGTCGCTCGGGTCGAAGATGCCGGCGCGAATGGCGAGCGCCTCGTCGGAGCTGGAGTACCCGGCCGAGCCGTCGAGCTGCGAGATCTTCTCGTAGTCGTCGGCGTACAGGTCGCTGAGGAAGTGGCGGGACATCCAGCCGTAGTAGGGCACGTACGAGACGGGGTTGATGCCGGCATCCTTCAGCTTCTGGCACACCTGCACGAACTCGGTCCACGTGGTCGGCACCTGCACCCCGGCCTGGGCGAACAGCTCCTTGTTGAAGTACCAGCCGGTCAGGACGTAGTCGCCGTTGATGTTGTACACCGAGCCGTCACCGGCCGTCGTCGCCGCGATCACCTCGGGGTTCATCGCGTCGCGCCAGGTGGCGGCATCCGGCTCGTACTTGTTCTTCACGTCGAGCGCCGGGGCGAGGTTGACGGCGATGCCCTTCGGCAGCGATCCGTTCAAGGCTGCGGACTGGCCCCAGAACACGTCCCACAGCTCTCCTGCGGCGGCTTTGACCCGCACCGCATCGGTGTAGACGTCGAACTTCTCGTCCGCGAACTGGATCGTGACTCCGGGGTGGTCCTTCTCGTAGGCGTCGGCGACATCCCGCAGGGCGGTGAGCTTCTGGCTCGTCGCGACCGACGAGTTCGGCGTGTAGGCCTGCGCGAACATCGTGATGGTGCCGGTCCAGTCGGACCCGTCCGCGTTGACGTCGAGAGCCGACCCCGAACCGCCGTTGTTGTTGGCGCCGGGCAGAGCGCACGACGACAGCCCCACCGCCGTGATGATCGCGAGCCCCGCACACAGGGCCCGCCGCTGGATTCTGTTCATGGTGCACCTCGACGATCGCAGTCGTGGCGAGGGACTGCCCGTACTGTGCCCAGCGGCGAGGTGCCGTGTCAAGCGGGTGCCGTGGTGGATGCCACGGCGCTATGTTCCGGACGCTACTCAGCCGTTGCCGTTGGAGCAGGTCTGCTCCGCGGCGGTCTGTCCCGCGATGTCCGAGGGCAGCACAGCGGTGCCGTCGGTCGCGGTGGGGGCCGGCGTCGCGGTGCCCGTCGCATCCGGCGTCGCCGTTGCGGTGTCCGACGGCGTCGGGCTCGGCGTGACGACGATCACGCCGTCGCCCTGGCTGGCCTTACCGGTCAGCTGCAGCGACTGGTTGGCCTGCAGGGCGGTCCACAGCGACTCGGCGGCGGAGTAGTTCGGCACCACCCGGTTGGAGTCGTCGGGGTCGGCGTTAGTCGGGTACTGGACGAAGACGATGTCGTCGAACGGCACGCTCTTGACCGCGAGTGCGATCTGCACGAGCGTCAGCGGGTTGGTCAGACTCTGACTCGGTGTGACGTTCTCGACCGCGGTGGTCGCGAGCTTGTACAGGGTCGCGGGGTCCGACAGCACGCCCTGCCCGACGAGCTGCTGCGCGAGCCGGGACATGTACTGCTGCTGGTTCGAGATGCGTCCCAGGTCGCCGCCGTCGCCGACGCCGTGGCGGGTGCGCAGGAATTGCAGCGCCTCGATACCCTGCAGGGTGCGGTTGCCGGCGGGCCAGTCGATGCCGGTGTACCGATCCCGAATGCCGTTGGCGATGCAGACCTGCACGCCGCCGATCGCGTCGGTGATCTGGATGACGCCGCCGAACGTCACGCTCGCGGCGTATTGGATCTGCTGTCCGCTCAGTGCCGAGATGGTCTGCACGACGCAGTTGAGCCCACCGTAGGAGTACGCGTTGTTCAGCTGCTGCTTGCGCATCGCGGAGTAGGTCTTGCCGGTCTTGGGGTCGGTGCAGGCCGGGATCGGCAGCATCAGGTCGCGCGGGAACGAGATGACCGTCACGCGGCGCGGATTGTCGGAGATGTGGACGAGGATGTTGACGTCGTTGAGGTTGTCGCCGGCATCCGCACCGGTGCACCTGTCTCCGAACAGCTCCGCGTACGCCGGCTCGCAGGCGTCCGTTCCGGCGATGAGCAGGTTCACGCCGCCTTCGATCGCGCCGATGTCGGGCGGCACGGCATCCTGGCCGTCGATCTCGACCGCGTTGGCGCTGAAGCTCGAGGTCAGGCTGTACGCGGCGTATGCGGCGACGCCGGCTCCGGCGACGAGCACCACGGCGATCGCGACAGCGAGCACCTTCATCAGCTGGGCGAGCGGATGCGGCGAACGCAGCGTCCCGTGACGCGCGATCGTTCGACGGCCAGGTTCGGTCGTCTTGCTCACTCGGGTCCTCTCGGATGCTGCGGTTGTCTCCGCAGCGGCGTCGGGATCGCTGAATGTGTTGCGGAGGGTGTGGGATTCGAACCCACGGGACATCGCTGCCCACTGGTTTTCAAGACCAGGTCCATCGGCCGCTCGGACAACCCTCCCGGTGGGCGGCCGGCTCGGCTCGCATCCATCGGACAGGCGTCGATTCTAGTCGACGGCGTTCCGGGCCATTGTGCCATCGGCGTCTGGACGGGTTCTGAGTGCGTTGTTCGTGTGCGCTCACTCGATTGCGGATGCGCCCCGCCGATGGGTGGTGGTCGGATCGCTGTGGGCCGCGCTCGGAGTGACACGGTCTGCGAAACCCATTGAACTTCGCGTTCACACGGCGGGGGCGGCGCGGCGGAGTCGCGTGCGGTGAGTGCGACCTGAACATCGAGCCATGCGCGTCGTGTTCACCCGACGCAAATGGTCGCTTCGAGAGCCGGGACGCGGCCGTTTGCGTCGGGTGACCGAAGAAGTGCCCGGTCGCTGGCATCGGCTCATCGGCCGCAGGTGCAGCTCCGGACAGTGCGACCCGACGCGAATGGTCGCTTCGAGATCCGGGTAGCGACCGTATGCGTCGGGTGAGCGGCGAAGTGCCCGTCGTTGGCGTGGCGGAACTCAGTGAGACCCCGCCATGGCAGCCGTGTGTGAACGCGAAGTTGAATGGCGTTCGGAGGTGAGCGCCGCCTACAGCTTGCGGAGGATGGCGGCGACCCCGCCCTCCTGCACCGACGTGGTCGACTCGCCCGCGGCATCCCGCACCTCCTGCGGACCCTGCGCCATCGCCACGGCGCGGCCGCCCTTTTCTCGCGCCCACCGGAACATGCCGACGTCGTTGCGACCGTCGCCGATCACGAGCACGTGGGCCGGGTCCACCCCGCGCCACGTTCGCACGTACTCCAGCGCGGAGCCCTTGTCCACTCCCTGCGGCGCGATGTCGAGCCACGCCGTCCAGCCGATCGCGTACGACACCTTGCTCAGCCCGATCCGTTCGACGAGGTCGAGAAAATCCTGCTCGGTCTTGGTGGGCGAGATGACCACGATGCGGCAGACCGGATGCGCCGACAGCTCGTCGAACGTCACCTGACGCGCGTCGTGGAGGTTCCAGTCCTCGAGCGGCTGGGTGTACAGCCGGCGGCCGTCGGCCAGTTCGACCATGTACTGCGCGTCCGGCACGTTCTCGCGGATCAGGTGCAGCACCGCGGTCGGATCGAAGGTCTCGGTGTGGAAGCGCTGGTAGTGCTCCCCGTCCACGTGACGCATGATCACGGCGCCGTTGGAGCACACCACGTATTCGGGCGTGATGCCGAGCGTCCGCAGGAATCGGGCGGTGCCCTCCCAGCTGCGTCCGGTCGCGAGCATCACCTCGTGACCGGCGCGGTGCGCGTGCTCGATCGCGTCGACCACGCCCGGGCTCAATGATTCGTCGCCCAGGATGATCGTCCCGTCGATGTCGAGCACGATGAGCAGGCGTGCGGTGGGAACCGCCGGGTTCTCGGTGTCGCGCGCGATGTCCTCGACCAGGTGCGCGGCATCCGCCTGCGGCACGACCTCGACTTCGCCCGTCGGCGGCAGGTGGGCGTCGCTCACGCGATCGGCTCCAGGACCGCGAGCCCGCCGAGGTACGGCCGCAGCACTTCCGGCACGATGACCGAGCCATCGGCGCGCTGGTGCGTCTCGAGCAGCGCGACGATCCACCGGGTGGTGGCCAGAGTGCCGTTCAGGGTCGCCACCGGCTGGGTTCTGCCGCCGTCGGGCCGGTAGCGGATGTCGAGCCGCCGCGCCTGATAGGTCGTGCAGTTCGAGGTGCTGGTGAGCTCCCGGTAGGCGTTCTGCGTGGGTACCCACGCCTCGATGTCGAACTTGCGCGCCGCGCTGGAGCCCAGGTCGCCGGCGGCCACGTCGATCACCCGGTAAACGAGGCCGAGGTCCTGCAGCATCCCCTCCTGCATCGCGACCAGCTGCTCGTGCTCGGCGTACGACTCATCGAGCGTCGTGTAGACGAACATCTCGAGCTTGTTGAACTGGTGCACGCGGATGATGCCGCGCGTGTCCTTGCCGTACGACCCGGCCTCGCTGCGGTAGCACGTCGACCATCCGGCATACCGCTTGGGGCCGGCCTCCAGGTCGAGGATCTCGTCCATGTGGTAGCCGGCCAGCGGCACCTCGCTGGTGCCGACGAGGTACAGGTCCTCCTTCTCGAGGCGGTACACCTCGTCGGAGTGCTGCCCGAGGAATCCGGTGCCGCGCATCACCTCGGGACGCACCAGCGTTGGCGGGATGATCGGGATGAAGCCCGCGTCGATCGCGCGCTGCAGCGCGAGCGACATCAGCGCGTATTCGAGGCGCGCGCCGATGCCGGTGAGGAAGTAGAAGCGGCTGCCGGACACCTTCGTGCCCCGCTCCATGTCGATCGCCCCGAGCTTCTCGCCGAGTTCGAGGTGGTCGCGCGCAGCGAAATCGAACACCGGCGGCTCGCCGTGGGTGCGCAGCGTGACGAAGTTCTGCTCGCCGCCGGCGGGAACTTCGTCGAGCACGATGTTCTCGATCGCCGACAGCGACTCGTCAGCGGATGCCTCGGCCGACGCGACCGCGTGCTGCGCGCGCTTCACCCGTTCGCTGAGGTCCTTCGCCTCGGCCACGAGCGCGGCCTTCTCG
>CAXTES010000031.1:0-21647 GCA_964243215.1 uncultured Microbacterium sp.
TGGCAGAAGCAGGATCTCGTCCAGCGCGGCCACTTCTACGCGATCGTGGACGAGGTGGACTCGATCCTCATCGACGAGGCGCGCACCCCGCTGATCATCTCCGGCCCCTCGTCGGGTGAGGCGAACCGGTGGTTCCTGGAGTTCGCCAAGATCGCCCGCTCCCTCGACCCCGGCGAAGATTACGAGGTCGACGAGAAGAAGCGCACGATCGGCGTGCTCGAGCCCGGCATCGAGAAGGTCGAGGACTATCTCGGCATCGAGAACCTGTACGAGTCCGCCAACACCCCGCTCATCTCCTTCCTCAACAACTCGATCAAGGCGCTCGCGCTGTTCAAGCGCGACACCGACTACGTCGTGATGAACGACGAAGTGATGATCGTCGACGAGCACACCGGCCGCATCCTCGTCGGTCGCCGTTACAACGAAGGCATCCACCAGGCGATCGAGGCCAAGGAAGCCGTGCCGGTCAAAGCCGAGAACCAGACGCTGGCCACCGTCACGTTGCAGAACTACTTCCGCCTGTACGAGAAGCTGTCGGGGATGACCGGCACGGCCGAGACCGAGGCGGCCGAGTTCATGTCGACCTACAAGCTCGGCGTCGTGTCCATCCCGACGAACAAGCCGATGATCCGCCGCGACCAGTCCGATCTGGTCTACAAGAACGAGCCGGCCAAGTTCGCCCAGGTCGTCGAGGACATCGCCGAGCGCCACGGCAAGGGCCAGCCCGTGCTGGTCGGCACGGTGAGCGTCGAGAAGAGCGAGTACCTCTCGCGCCTGCTGGCCAAGAAGGGAATCCGCCACGAGGTGCTCAACGCCAAGAACCACGCGCGGGAGGCGGAGATCGTCGCCCGGGCGGGCCGGTTGCGTGCCGTGACGGTCGCGACGAACATGGCCGGACGAGGCACCGACATCATGCTCGGCGGCAACGCGGAGTTCCTGGCGGTGCAGGAGATGCGCAACAAGGGCCTCGACCCGGTCGAGACGCCCGAGGAGTACGAGGCGGAATGGGATGCCGTCTACGAGGGCACCCGCGACCGCGTGGCCGACGAGGCGACCCAGGTCGTCGAAGCCGGCGGCCTGTACGTGCTCGGCACCGAGCGCCACGAGAGCCGGCGGATCGACAACCAGCTGCGCGGCCGCTCCGGTCGTCAGGGCGACCCGGGGGAGAGCCGGTTCTACCTGTCGCTGACGGACGACCTCATGCGGCTGTTCCAGTCCGGGGCCGCCGAGGCGATCCTGTCGCGCACGAACTTCCCGGACGACGTCGCAATCGAGTCGGGCATGGTCTCGCGGGCGATCAAGAGCGCGCAGTCGCAGGTCGAGGCCCGCAACGCCGAGATCCGCAAGAACGTGCTCAAGTACGACGACGTGCTCAACCGGCAGCGCGAGGCGATCTACACCGACCGCCGCCACATGCTCGAAGGCGACGACATCGCCGACCGCGTGCAGCACTTCATCGAGGATGCCATCGACGGCATCATCGACGACCACACCGGCTCCGGTCACACCGAGAGCTGGGACTTCGACGCGCTGTGGACCGAGCTCAAGACGCTGTATCCGGTGAGCGTGACGATCGACGAGGTCGTCTCGGAGGCCGGCACGAAAGGCCGGATCACCGCCGAGGGCCTCAAGCGCGAGATCCGCTCCGACGCCCGGATCGCGTACGACCAGCGCGAGGAGACGCTCGGCGCGCCGGCGACCCGCGAGCTCGAACGCCGGGTCGTGCTGCAGGTGCTGGATCGTCGCTGGCGCGACCACCTCTACGAGATGGACTACCTCAAGGACGGGATCGGCCTGCGCGCGATGGCCCAGCGCGACCCGCTCATCGAGTACCAGCGCGAGGGCTACCAGATGTTCCAGGCGATGATGGGGCAGATCAAGGAGGAGTCGGTCGGCTACCTCTACAACCTCGAGGTCGAGGTGCGCGCCGCCGCCGGCGACCACGCCGAGGTCGAGGCCAAGGGCCTCGCGGTCACCGCGCCCGTGGGTGGACAGAGCCTCGAGTACTCCGCCGCGAACGACAACGGTGAGGTCGAGGTGCGTAACGACCGCGGCCAGGTGCAGCAGGCAGCGACCAACCGGGTGCGTCAGGCCGCCGCCGCTGCCGCGGCATCCACTCCCGCCGCCCCCGTCGCGACCGTGGCCCCGCCGGCCTCGGATGCCCCGGCGGCACGCGGAGCATTCGGGCAGCGGATGCAGGGCTCGACGCCCAGCGGCCCGCCGCCCGCGGGCCCGGCGCCGCAGAACCGCGCGCAGCGTCGGGCGGCCGGCAAGAAGAAGTAGCCCGCCACCGGGGGCCCGGGAGGCCGGGCGTTAGTCTGAATCGATGACCACGCTCCGCCCGCTCGATCAGTCTCCGAAGCTGCAGCACGTCCTCTACGAGATCCGCGGACAGGCGCTGGTCGAGGCGAGCCGACTCGAGGCCGAGGGGCACCGCGTCCTCAAGCTGCACACCGGCAACCCGGCCATCTTCGGGTTCGAGGCGCCGTACCAGATCGTGCGCGACATCATCGAGGCGATCCCGCACTCGCACGGCTACAGCGACAGCCGCGGCATCATGTCGGCGCGGCGTGCGGTGGTGTCCCGGTACGAGCAGATCCCCGGCTTCCCGGCGTTCGATCCCGATGACGTGTACCTCGGCAACGGCGTCTCCGAGCTGATCACCATGACGATGCAGTCGCTGCTGGACACCGGCGACGAGGTGCTGATCCCCTCGCCCGACTATCCGCTGTGGACGGCGATGACGAGCCTGGGCGGCGGCACCCCGGTGCACTACCGGTGCGACCCGGACAACGACTGGCAGCCGGACCTCGACGACATCCGAGAGAAGGTGACGCCGCGCACCAAAGCGATCGTCGTAATCAACCCCAACAATCCGACCGGCTCGGTCTACACGCGTGAGACGCTGCAGGGCATCGTCGACATCGCCCGCGAGCACTCGCTGCTGCTGCTGGCCGACGAGATCTACGACCGCATCCTGTTCGACGACGCCGAGCACATCAGCGTCGCCACCCTCGCGCCCGACCTGCTGTGCCTGACGTTCAATGGGCTGTCCAAGACCTACCGCGTGGCCGGGTACCGCAGCGGATGGCTCGTGATCACCGGTCCGACCAGGCACGCGAGCGGGTTCCTGGAGGGCATCACCCTGCTGGCATCCACTCGGCTGTGCCCGAACGTGCCCGCCCAGCACGCGGTGCAGGCGGCGCTGTCGGGCGTCCAGTCGATCGATGCGCTGATCGGGCCGAGCGGCCGGCTGCACGAGCAGCGCGATATCGCGTGGCGCGGGCTCGAGTCGATCCCGGGTGTCTCGTGCTACCGCGCGCGCGGCGCGCTCTACGCGTTCCCGCGGCTGGACCCCGAAGTGCACGAGATCCGCGACGACGCGAAACTCGTCTACGACCTGCTGGTCGCCGAGCACGTGCTCGTGGTCCAGGGCACCGGCTTCAACTGGCCGACCCCGGATCACTTCCGCATCGTGACACTGCCCGAACCGCGCGTGCTGGCCGACGCGGTGGAGCGGATCGGCAACTTCCTGGCGTCATACCGGCAGTGATCGGATGCCGGGGACCCGGCATCCGTCCGCCCGTTGTCGGGCGCGTCCGGCCGCCGTACATTACCGGCATGGCGATCGAGTTGAACAACCAGGCTCTCAAGCAGGCACGCTCCTTGGTGCGCGACGGGAAGGTGGAGCGCAGTGATTCCGACGCGTGGTCGGAGTCGAATCCCTCCGCCGACGAGGAGAACTCGTTCATCGAGAAGGAGGGCTGGACCGCGTACGCCCACTGGCACCTCGGCATCGACAAGGAGGCGAACGCCGAGACGAAGGAGGCGTACTCGTTTCCGTACGGCGATTTCCGCAGGGTGCATCGCTCCGGCGTGATCGCCGCCGAGAGCCGTGCCCGCCAGAACGACTACGACGACATCGGCGACGCGACCAAGAAGCTGCTCGATCTCATCGACAAGGAGTGACGCGGCTCAAAGCAGCGCGAGCGAGACGGCGCGCCAGCGCCGATCCAAGCCCTCCAGCCGCATGGCCACCGCCCGGGTGCGCGCGGGTCCGGCGACGATGACCGTCGCTTCGACGACGCCGTCCGCCGGTGACGAGGAGTGCACCGACAAGATGGCGTGCACCGGTCGCGATGCCCGCACGCCGCGGGCGCTGCGGGCCCGGGTCGCGAGGTTCGCGCGGAGCACGAGGGCCCGGAACGCGTCCTCGGTGAGCCACCGCGACAGCTGATCGACCTCGCGCACACCGGCCAGCACCTCGAGCACGCCCAGCGTCAGGTTGCGAAGCATGGGGTCGGGATCGGGCAGCGCGTCGGTGGACGTGGGCTGCGCGGCGAAGAACTCGGCGTGTTCGTCGGCGCGGGAGCGCGGGCCGGTCGCGTACTGTGCCATCGGTCGGTGCCTCTCGAGGGGGGAGCCGGAGCACTCAGTAGAGCACACAGACAACTCCCAGCAAAGTAACGAATTCGTCTCTGTGGATAACTCCTGGGCCGTACCGTCGGCATCGCATAGCCTCGCCGAATGCGATGGGATCGCTTCTTCGAAGACCTCGAAGACCAGCTCGCCTCCGAGTGGGAGGCCGAGCGCGCCGCGCTGGACACCGAGGCCGAGCGCCTGCGCCTGTCGCGGGTCACGTTGCGCGAGCGCCTCGTGGCTCTGAGCACCGATTCCGCCGAGGGCGCCGCGCCGTCGTTCGAGTTCGCCGACGGCGCGTCGATCGCGGGTCGAGCGACCGCCGTCGGGGCGGACTGGCTGGGGCTGGAGGCATCCGGCACCCGCTCGGGGGCGGCGCTGGTGCCGCTGGGGGCCATCGTGGCGGTCGGGATGCCGGAGGCCGATGTCGTACGCAGCGCGCGACCGCTCGCCTCGACGGTGCGCCCGAGCCTGGCGGAGCGGATGACGCTCGGCTTCGTGCTGCGCGACCTGGCGCGTCGACGCATCCCGGTGACGGTCCACCTGTGCGGGGGTCGCTCACTCACCGGCACCGTCGATCGCGCGGGCGCCGATCACCTCGACCTGGCGCTGCACGAGCCCGGCTCGCCGCGACGCGCGAGCGAGATCACCGGCTTCCGTCTCGTACCGCTCGGCGCGATCGCCTGGGTGCGGATGGACGCCGCGGCCCCGCTGGTCTGACGCGACTCAGTCGGGGTTGCGAACCGAGCCGGTGCCCCACAGTTCGGGGAAGCTCGCCGCGTTCGACTGATGCCACAGCGCGATGCGGCGGGCCTCTTCGGCCTGCTCGTCGAGGTACTCGGTCACGCTCTGCTCCTCGATGCGCCAGCGCGCCGGCGACCCGACGCGCACGCCGCGCAAGCGCCGCTCGTGCACGAGCGCGATCACCTCGTCGACGGACACGGCCAGCGCTTCGGCCACCTGGGCAGGAGCGATCAGGCGCACGTCGGACGACGAGGTGTCGGGCATGCCCTCATTATCCCGGGCACCGTGGACGCTCCCCGGGTGCCACGCAGCCCTGTGGATAACCTCGGACGCCGCGGCGACGGATGAGCGACGATAGGCGGCATGACCGCACTCGAGTCCGTCCGCGCACGGCCGCGCGCCTTCTGGGCGGACGCCCGCTTCTTCCTCGGCATCCTGCTCATCGTCGCCTCGATCGCCGGAGTGTGGCTCGTGGTGGCGGCCGCACGCCAGACCGTTCCGGTGTTCGCCGCGTCGCGCACCCTCGTTCCCGGTGAGGTCGTCGCATCCGACGATCTGACCGTCGTGGACGTGGCGTTGGGCCAGGTGGGCGGCGCGTACCTGGTGCCGGGGGCGCTGGCGGAGGGCACGATCGCCACGCGCACGATCCAGAAGGGCGAACTGGTGCCGACCAGCGCTGTGGGGGATGCCTCCGCCGCGCGGGT
Organism: uncultured Microbacterium sp.; assembly: GCA_964243215.1. Lineage (GTDB taxonomy): Bacteria > Actinomycetota > Actinomycetes > Actinomycetales > Microbacteriaceae > Microbacterium. Next base: position 5,868 of record CAXTES010000031.1, read on the forward strand.
CACCACGGTGGTGCTGCGCAGCGCCATCGACGTGCCGGCGTCGGTGACGGCGGGAACGGTCGTCGAGGTGTGGGCTGCCGCGCCGCTGGAGCAGGGCCGCTTCGACACGCCCCGCATCCTCGTCCCGGATGCCACGATCGTCTCGGTGACGCGAGACGACTCGATGATCGGCGGCGGCTCGGCGCAGCTGGAGGTCGTCATCCCCCGAGCCGACGCCGCCGCCGCGCTCGCCGCTCTCGCCGACGAGTCGGCTCTGTCGGTCGTCCCGACGGGCGGGCCCGGTCGATGACGCGGGTCGTCGTCGCCGTCGACGCACCGCGCGGCGCTGCGCTGGCCGCGACCCTCGAGCGCGCCGGCGTCTCGGTCGCCGGGGTGTTCCCGGCCGCGGCACCCGCGAACGGCGACCCGGACGCGCTGGCGGTACTAGCCAGCGCGGAAACCCTCGTGCTGCACGTCACCCGCCGCACGCTCGCCGCCGACGTCGTGGCCGCCTGCGACCGCGCCGGCACGAGGATCGTGCCGCTGTGCGATGACGACCACGACGAGCGACTGGCCGCGGCGTTCGGGCTGGCGGTGCCGCTGCCGCTCGACGTCGACGGGTGGACGCTCGCGGACGCCGTCGTCGCGGCGCCGGTGCCCGCGGCTGCGCCCGAACGCATCACGTCCGGGTCGCGCGTCATTGCGGTGTGGGGACCGGCCGGATCACCGGGGCGGTCGACGCTCGCGGTGGAGCTGGCCATGGAGCTCGCCCGCGGCGGTCGTCGGGTGGGCCTGGTGGATGCCGACACGCACGCCCCGTCGATGGCGCTCGCGCTCGGGCTCGCCGATGAGGGTCCGGGCTTCGCTGCGGCGTGCCGGCAGGCCGAGCTCGGCGGCCTGGACGCCGTCGAACTGACCCGCATCAGTGCCCCGCTGAACGTGGGATCCGGCCGCGTCGAGGTGCTCACCGGGATCAACCGCCCCGGGCGGTGGCCCGAGCTGACCGAGTCCCGCGTGGCATCCGCGCTGGCGGTGTGCCGCACCTGGGTCGACCACACCGTGGTGGATGTGGCGGCGTCCCTGGAGCGCGACGAGGAGATCGTCAGCGACCTGGCGGACGGCCCGCGCCGCAACGCCGCGGCGCTCGCCGCGCTGCACGCCGCCGACCTGGTCGTCGCGGTGGTCGCGGCCGACCCGGTGGGTGTCGCGCGGTTCCTGCGGGGGCACGCCGAGTTGCGCGCCACCATCGGGGCCACGCCGGTCGCGGTGGTCGCCAACCGGCTCAGACCCGGGGCCCTCGGCATCGACGCGCGCGGTCAGGTGCGCCGGACGCTGGAGCGGTTCGCCGGCATCCGCGATGTCTGGTTCGTTCCCTCGGATCCGCGCTCAGCCGACGCCGCGCTGCTCGCGGCCCGGCCCGTGGCCGAGGCATCCCCCCGCTCGCCGCTCACCCTCGCGGTGCGCCGGTTCGTCGGCGAGGCGGTCGATCCGGTGCTCGTGGCGGACTCCCGGTCCGCGCGCGCCCGCGCACCCCGCCGCGCCCGGCGGGCGGCGTTCGCGGCGCGAGCGTGAAGGGTCCGCCGTAGGCTGGATCCGTGTCCACGCTCAGCGATCTCGTCTACGCCCAGGGGCGTGCCGGCGAGGGGGATGTCGAGTGGCTGCACCGGCTCGCCGGCGATGGGCAGCTGCTGGCCGACCTGGCGTTCGCCGACATCGTGGTCTGGGTGCCGACGGCGGACGACTCGTTCATCGCCGTCGCCCACACCCGCCCGGGCGGTGCCGCGACGCTGTTCTACCGCGACATCGTCGGCGATCGCGTGCGGCCGCAGTGGCGCGCGCAGGTGCGCGAGGCCTTCACGACCGGACGCATCGTCGACTCGGCGTCGCCGGACTGGTTCGAAGAGACCCCCACCCGCGTGCGCGCCGTGCCGATCGTGCGGGAGCGGCCCCGCGACGATGAGACGCCGGTCGCGATCGGCGTGCTGACCCGGCATACGAACCTCGGCGAGACCCGCACGCCGTCGCGCCAGCAGATCACCTTCAACGACTGCGCTGACGACCTGTTCGGGATGATCGCCGCAGCGGACTTCCCCGACCTGTCCGCGCCCACCGCGCCGCGGCGGGGCGCCCCCCGGGCGGCGGACGGCCTGATCCGACTCGACGTGGAGGGCACGACGACGTTCGCGAGCCCCAACGCGCTGTCCGCGTTCAACCGGATGGGCTTCGACGAGGAGCTCGAGGGGGAGTCGCTCGTCGAGGTCGTCACCCGCATCCTTCCCGACAAGTACCAGTTCGACGAGTCGCTGCCGGTCGTGGTCACCGGTCGTGCGCCGTGGCGCACCGACGTGGAGGCCCGCGGGGTCACGGTGGCGCTGCGTGCGATCCCGCTGCGCGACCACGGCACCCGTATCGGGGCGATCGTACTGTGCCGCGACGTCACCGAGCTGCGGCATCGCGATCAGGAGCTGATCACGAAGGATGCCACGATCCGCGAGATCCACCACCGGGTGAAGAACAACCTGCAGACGGTGGCATCCCTGCTGCGGATCCAGGCTCGGCGCACGCACTCGGACGAGGCGCGGGACGCGCTGACCCAGGCGATGCGGCGGGTGTCGGCGATCGCGGTCGTGCACGACACGCTTTCGGAGGGTCTCGCCCAGAACGTGGACTTCGACGAGGTGTTCGACCGTGTGCTGCGGCTCGTCGCCGAAGTGGCCGCGGCCCCCAACACGCGCACGCAGACGCGGTCGACGGGACGGTTCGGCACGCTCCCCAGCGAATACGCGACGCCCCTCGCTCTGGCGTTGACCGAGCTGGTCACCAACGCGGTCGAACACGGCCTCGCCGGCCGGGAGGGTGATGTCGAGATCGTCGCGGACCGCACCGACGAGCGACTCGAGGTGCGGGTGCGCGACAGCGGCTCGGGACTGCCGGAAGGTCAGGTCGGTCGCGGTCTCGGCACGCAGATCGTGCGCACGCTGATCCAGGGTGAGCTGGGTGGGACGATCGACTGGCACACGATGGTCGGCAGCGGCACCGAGGTGACGATCGAGATCCCGCTGCGCTACATCGAGACGGTCGACACCGATTCGATTCCGCTGCTGGACGGCGCGGACGTCATCGGCTGACTCAGCTCGCGCGGCGGGCCCGGGCGGCGCGGCGCTTCAGGGCGCGACGCTCGTCCTCGGACAGACCGCCCCACACGCCGGAGTCCTGACCGGTCTCCAGGGCGTACTGCAGGCAGATCTCGGTCACCGTGCATCGCGCGCACACCGTCTTGGCCTTCTCGATCTGGTCGACGGCCGGTCCGGTGTTGCCCACCGGGAAGAACAGCTCGGGGTCGACCGTCAGGCAGGCGGCTTTGTCGCGCCAGTCCATGGGGGTGCTCCTTGCAAGGGGAAGTGAGGTATCGGGTGACCAGGGGCGGTCATCGGGATCCACTACCCTGGGAGGTGCGCGAGCCTTCGCTCACCCACACCGATGTGGGAGCACAACGGGTTCCATGGTTCCATAGCGGCACAGGCTAATCAAGGTTTCATCCCGCGCATTCGTTCCAGAACGGCTGTGTAAACGCTGGTGCGCTGGATGGTTCGCACAAGGCAACGGCCGTACGGCGAGGGATTCATCGGTGAGGCAGACAACGGCGGCGGCGCGGAGCGCCTCGGTGATCATCGGGGCCGAGGGGGTCGGACTCCTCGTTCTGGCCGGGTTCCAGGTCGTCGCGCTCGTGCGCGGCGAGGCGGGATCGGCGACCAGCGCGGTCGCGCTGGCCGTGCTCATCGCGGTCGGGGCCGCGATCGTCCTTGCGTTCGCGGTCGCGGTCTGGCGCGGCCTCTCGTGGGGACGCTCGGGCGGGATCGTCACTCAGATCCTCGTGCTCGGCGTCGCGCTGGGAGCGGCGACCGGTGCCTATGCCGAGCCGGTCACGGGTTTGGTTCTGGCCGTACCGGCGCTCGCGGCGCTCGTGCTCCTCGTGCTCGCCGCCCGTGCCGCCGGTCGCGCGAAGCCCCCGCCACTCGGCTGACGCGCCCGTTGCCGGGGGTGGGGGTGCGAATGTGGCGCAGTCGTGGCAGATGCCCGTCGCGCGAGTGCGTCACCTTCTCGCGACCGCTACAGGATGCTGCATCCGCCCGTACGAATGTGTGGCGCAGTAGCAGGGATCTGTAGCGGTAGCGGAAATGTGGCGCATTCGTGCGGGCGGCGGCGCGGGCTAGACCCCGACGCCGAGCGTCTCGCGCAGCCGCGCCACGTGCCCGGTCGCCTTGACGTTGTACAGCGCCTGTTCGATGGCGCCGTCCTCGCCGATGACGAACGTGGACCGGATGGCCCCGACGACCGTCTTGCCGTACAGCGTCTTCTCGCCCCACGTGCCGTACGCCTCGTGCACCGCGTGATCGGGATCGCTCAGCAGCCCGAAGGGGATGCTGTCGTGCTCGCGGAACTCGCGCAGCTTGGCGGGATCGTCGGGTGAGACGCCGAGCACGGTGTAGCCGGCACCGTGCAGGGAGCCGATGTTGTCGCGGAAGTCGCACGCCTGGGTGGTGCAGCCGGGCGTCATCGCCGCCGGATAGAAGTAGAGGATGATGCGCTGTCCGCGCAGGTCGTGCAGCGATACGGGCGAGCCGTCCTGATCGTCGAGCGTGAAGTCGGGGGCGGGCGTGCCGGGTTCGAGGTGGGTCACGCGTGCCAGGATACGCCGCCGTCAGTGCTCGGCGAAGGTGGTCAGCAGCCGGTGCAGCGAGTCGAGCCGCGCCGGGCCGGTCGGCCCGAGCCGCCCCTGCGCGACGGCCTCGGCGATCGCGCAGTCCGGCGCATCGGGCAGGTGCGTGCATCCGCGCGGGCAGTCCTCGGCCACGACCGCCAGGTCGGTGAACGCGGCGAGGATGTGCGTGGGGTCGACGTGTCCCAGACCGAACGAGCGCACTCCCGGGGTGTCGATCACCCACCCCGAGCCGAACGAGCCTCGGTAACGCAGCGAGACGGTCGACGAAGACGTGTGCCGCCCACGGCCGGTCACCTCGTTCACCACGCCGGTGGCCCGGTCCGCGCCGGGGACCAGGGCGTTGACGAGCGTCGACTTGCCCACACCGGAATGGCCGACGAACACCGTGGAGTGTCCGACCAGCTCGGCCCCGATCCGCTCGACCGGCATCTCGCCGCGAGCGCTGGTGAACACCTCCAGATCGAGACCCTCGAAGTGCCGCAGGAAGCCGGCGGGATCGGCCAGGTCGGTCTTGGTCACCACGAGCAGGGGTCGGATGCCGGCATCCAGCGCCGCTACGAGGTAGCGGTCGACCAGCCGCTCGCGCGGTTCCGGGTCGGCTGCGGCGACCACGATCAGCATCTGGTCGGCGTTGGCCACGATGATCCGCTCGACCTGGTCGGTGTCGTCGGCGCTTCGCCGAAGCAGAGTCGCCCGCGGCTCGATGCCGACGATGCGCGACAGCGTGCCGGTGTCGCCCGTGGTGTCGCCGACGACGCGAACCCGGTCGCCCGTCACGATCGGCTGCGTGCGCAACTCCCGTGCCCGCACCGCGAGCACCTCGTGCTCGTCGGCGGTGTCCTCGTCCGCCAGGACGGTGTACCGGCCACGATCGACCCCGAGCACGCGGGCGATCCGGGCGTCGGCGTGGGCGGGACGGCGCTTGGTGCGCGGCCGGTTCCCCTTCGGGTTGGGCCGGACCCGTACGTCGGCCTCGTCGAACTCCGACTCCTCGTCGTCGTCGGTGTCGTCGAGCCAGCTCATTCGGCCTCGGTGCGGATGCGGCTCACGCCGCAGCGTCCCCCGACTCGTCGCCGACCAGCCGGCGCCACAGCTGCGGAAACTGCGGGAGCGTCTTGGCGGTGGTGCCGATGTCGTCGACCTCGACCCCCGGCACGGCCAGCCCGATGAGGGCCCCGGTCGTTGCGATGCGGTGATCGTGGTGCGCGTGCCACAGTCCCGCGCGCAGCGGGCGCGGCACGATGCGGATGCCGTCGTCGAGCTCGTGCGCCTCGCCGCCGAGCGCCCGCAACTCCGCGACGAGCGCCGCGATGCGGTCGGTCTCGTGGCCGCGGATGTGGCCGATCCCGTACAGCGTGGTCGGTGAATCCGCGAACGCGGCCAGGCCCGCGATCGTCGGCGTCAGCTCGCTCGCCGCCGACAGGTCCAGGTCGACGCCGGTGATCCCGTCGCCGGCGGTGACGGTCAGCGCTCCGCCACGGCGCGATGTGCGCGCACCCATCAGCGACAGGATGTCGGTCAGCAAAGCCCCGGGCTGTGTCGAGTGCGGCGGCCATCCGGTGACGCTGACCGATCCGCCCGCCACCATCGCCGCCGCCAGGAAGGGCGCCGCGTTGGACAGATCGGGCTCGATCGTCACCTCCTTGCCGCGCAGCGACCCGGCCGGCACGATCCACTCGCCCGGCGCCGGCCGCTCGACGTGCACTCCGCGATGGGCGAGCGCCTCGACCGTCATGTCGATGTGCGGCGCGCTGGGCAGCCGGTCGCCGGTGTGCACGAGGTGCAGGCCGACATCGAACCGGGGGGCAGCCAGCAGCAGCCCGGACACGAACTGACTCGACGCACCGGCATCCATCGCGACCTCGCCGCCGCGCACGTGCCCGTGGCCGCGGACGGTGAACGGCAGCGACCAGTGGCCGCCGTCGTCGATGTCGACGCCGACGTCGCGCAGCGCCGTGATCATCGCTCCCATCGGGCGGTGCAGCGCGGTCTCGTGCGCGGTGATCGTCACGTCGCCGTTCGCGAAGCCGGCCAGCGGCGCGACGAACCGCATGACGGTGCCGGCCTGGCCGCAGTTCACGGTCGTAGCACCGGCGAGTGGCCACCGCGGCGTCACGATCAGGTCGTCGCCGAACGTCCCCGGGCCCGGGTCGGCGTCGATCTGGACCCCCAACGCGCGGAGCGCGGCGATCATGTTCGCCGAATCGTCGGAGTGCAACGGCGCGGCGAGCCGGCTCGGCCCGTCGGCGAGGGCGGCCAGCACGAGCTCGCGGTTGGTCAGCGACTTCGAGCCGGGCACCGACACGCTCGCACGCAGCGGTCCGCGCGCGAAAGGGGCCGCCCACGCCTGTGTCGCGGCATTCGTGCGGGGAGCGGCGGGGGCGATGCGCGGGGAATACCGTTGCGACGTCATCGGTTCCCACCCTACAGAACGCCGCCGCAGCGACACGGGAGGACAGGGATGATCGCCACGCTCGACCGTCCGCTCGGCACCCTCCTCGCTGACGACCGCGGCGCGGAGACCGAGTGGGACACGGCCGTAGACTGGCGCGTGATGAGCGACGACATCGCGACCGAGTCCGACCCGCGCACGCAGTTCACCGAGCAGGCGCTGCCCTTCATGGATCAGCTGTACGCCGCGGCGATGCGGATGACGCGCAACCCGGCCGATGCCGCCGACCTCGTGCAGGAGACGTTCGTGAAGGCGTTCGCATCCTGGTCGACGTTCACCCAGGGCACGAACCTGAAGGCGTGGCTGTACCGGATCCTCACGAACACGTACATCAACACCTATCGCAAGAAGCAGCGCGAGCCCTACCAGGGCGCGATCGACGACCTCGAGGACTGGCAGCTCGGGGGAGCGGAGTCGACGACGGCGACGGCGAGCCGCTCGGCGGAGGCGGAGGCGATCGACCGGATGCCGGCATCCGTCGTCAAGGACGCCCTGCAGTCGATTCCGGAGGACTTCCGGCTGGCGGTGTACCTCGCGGACGTCGAGGGCTTCGCCTACCAGGAGATCGCCGACATCATGAAAACCCCCATCGGCACGGTCATGAGCCGTCTGCACCGTGGCAGACGGATGCTTCGTGAACTGCTTGCCGAATACGCGAGCGAGCGCGGCATCGACACCGCGTCGAGGAGCACGAAATGACAGACTGCGGCTGCGAGAAGGCTCAGCAAGACCTCGAGGAATACCTTCGCAACGAGGTGTGCAAGACCGCGATGAGCGACATCGCCGAGCACCTGGAGAACTGCCCGGGATGCCAGGACGAGGCACTCGTGTCGCGTACCCTGACGGACGTGCTGGCGCGCTCGTGCAAGGAGGCGGCTCCGGAGGAGCTTCGCGACATGGTGCTCGCGAAGCTGCGCACCGTGCAGACCGCTCGCTGAGCCTCGCTCGATACGGGTGCCGCACTGGCTGCTGGGCCTCGAGCTCATCGACGGACCGGTGCTGCCGGTGTGCGGCATCATCGCCACCGCCCTGCTCGTCGGCGTCGTGGCCCTTCGGCGTGCCCGGCCGTGGCCGCTGATCATCGGTGCACTGGCGGGGGCGGGACTGGTGGTCGCGGGCGTGTGGCTGTTCGACGCGGTGCGGACGTTCTCGATCCTCATCCCCGGTCAGGCCACCCTGTGGGCGGCGGTCGGGCTGGGCGGGGCGGGGGTGGGCATCGCGGCGCTGTGGGGCCGACCGTGGTGGCGCACGGTACTGGCTGCGCTGCTGACGATCGCGTCGCTCCTGGTCGGCGCGCTCGGGGTGAACCACGCGTTCGACATCACGCACAACCTGTCCGCCCTGATCGGCGTGCAGGCGGTCGATCCGATCCCGTTCCCCGCGAAGGTGTCCGCCGCCACCCCGACGGCTCCGGTGTATCAGACGTGGACGTCTCCGGCCGGGATGCCGCAGCACGGCGAGGTCGGGGCGCTCAGCGGACCCGACCAGATCCCGGCCACCGGGTTCGATGCCCGGGACGGAGCCATCTACTTCCCGCCCGCGGCGCTCGTGCCGGAACCACCGTTGCTGCCCCTCCTGGTCTTCATGATGGGCAAGCCGGGCTCCCCGGAGCCCACCGCGATCGTGCGGGCGCTGGACGCGTTCGCCGCCGCCCACGATGGGCTGGCACCCATCGCGATCGTCGCCGATCAGCTGTCGTCGCCGATCGTCGATCCGGCCTGCCACGACTCCGCCGAGTTCGGCGCCGTCGAGACGTACTTCGCCGTCGACATCCCGGCGTTCGCGCGGCAGCGGTTGAACGTCATCGACGACCCCGCTGCCCGGGTCATCGGCGGCTACTCCAACGGGGGCGCCTGCGCGCTGTTCTTCGGCGCGTCGCATCCGGAGGTCTACGGCCAGATCCTCGACATCTCCGGCGATGAGTACCCCGGCGCCGAGACGGTGAACGACACGATAGCGCGGGTGTTCAACGGCGATCGCGAGGCGTTCGAGGCGGCCAAACCCGCCGCGGTCATGCAGGCGCGTGCCGGCGAGTACGACGGACACAACGCCGTGTTCACCTCCGGGAGCGATGACACCCAGAACGGACCCGGGCAGCAGGCGAACGCGGCGGCGGCCAGTGCGGCGGGCTTCACGGTGACCTTCCTGACCATCGAAGGCGCCGGCCACGTCGGTCCCGCACTCGATCAGGGTCTGGTGCAGGGGATCGGGGCGCTGGCCGCGCCGCTCGGGTTCGCACCGCCCTGATCGACGTCAGCGCGGAACGAACAGCGTCAGCGCCCCCGGGACGACATCGACGGTGAGCGGCAGGTGCCCGATCGGGTCGCCGTCGGCATACGCCGTGACGCCCGGCGAGTCCAGCCGCACCGCTCGCACACGGTACGTCGAGACCTGCGGCACGGTGGTGTGCGTACCGCGGTAGACGCGCGGCAGCAGTCGCAGCAGTCGCGCGCGTCCGGCCGGTCGCACCAGCGTGACGTCCAGCAGGCCGTCGGTCGGATCGGCGTCGGGACAGATGGGGATGCCACCGCCGTAGGTGCGGCCGTTGCCGACCGACGCCATCACGAGGTCGGCCCGGACGCGCTCGTCGGCACCGTCGGCGAGCTGCATCTGGATGTCGAACGCCACGCCGTGCAGCGTGGCGAACTCGATGAGGATCGCGATGTTGTAGCGCGAGCCGCCGCGCGGCCAGCGCATCGCGTTGGCGCGATCGTTGACCCGGGAATCGAACCCGCTGGCGAGCACCGTGCCGAAGTATTCGGTCGAGCCGTCCGCGCGGGTGACCCGCGCGAGGTCGAACGTCTTGGTCACCCCCGCCGCGACCGCGTCGGCGGCTCCCTCGACATCCAGCTCCGCCAGTCCGGCCGTCGTGGCCATGTCGTTGCCGGTTCCGACGGGGATGATGCCGAGCGGGATGCCGGTGCCGGCGACCTCCTGCAGCGCCAGATGCACGGTGCCGTCGCCGCCGGCGACCAGCACGGCGTCGGTGTCGAGGGCGATCGCGGCGCGCAGCAGGTCGCGGGACTCCGCGGCGCTGCCGCCCGAGATCACGGCTGTGCGGATGCCGTGGCTGCGCAGCCGCTCGGCGGCCCGGGCGGCGGCGTGGGTGTGGGCGCCGGCCCGGGCGGTCGGGTTCGACACCAGCGCGACGTGCATCAGTCCTCGTCGACCAGCACGCCCGGGTTCATGATCCCGGTCGGATCGAGCGTGCGCTTGACCGCCCGCAGCACCTCGACGCCCAGCGACCCGATCTCGGCCTCGAGCCACGGGCGGTGGTCGCGGCCGACGGCGTGGTGGTGGGTGATCGTCGCACCGGCGGCCACGATGGCGCGGGATGCGGCATCCTTCGCCCGCGCCCACTGGCCCGACGGGTCGGTCGTCGAATTCGCCACGACCGTGAAATACAGCGACGCCCCGGTGGGGTACACGTGCGAGATATGACACATCACGACGGGCTTGGTGCCGTCGGCCGCGAGGGTCGCCGTCAGCGCGTCGGTGATGGCGGCCTTCACCGCGCTCAGCTGCGACCACGTCGTCGCGGTCTCCAGCGTCTCGGCGAGCACGCCGAGGTCCAGCAGCGCATCGCGCAGCGCCGGGGCGCCGAAACGGCCCCGTTCCCAGGACCGCGCCGGTGCCTCGCCCCGGTCCTTGCCGCCGTGGGCCGCGAAGACGGCGGCGGCGGCATCCTTCGTCGCACGCACGGCTGCTCCGTCGGCGCCCTCGAACGTGGCCACCGCCAGGCACCCGGTCAGGCGCGTGATGTGACCGCCGATCGCGGCGTTGACGCGGGTCTCGGTCTCGTCGGACAGTCGCAGGACGGTGGGGCGGATGCCGCGCTGGGTCAGATCGCGCAGGGCATCGGCCCCCGCGGCGAAGCCGGCGAAGGTCCAGGCGCCGTAGTCGGTCGCGGCCGGGATCGGCCGGACTTGCACCGTGACCTCGGTGATCACCCCGAACGCCCCCTCCGAGCCGAGGATCAGCTGACGAAGGTCGGGTCCCGCGGCGCTGCGGGGCGGGCGGCCGAGCGCCAGTTCACCGGCCGGGGTCGCGACCCGCACCGCGTGGACCATGTCATCGAAGCGGCCGTAGCCGCGGGATGCCTGTCCGCTCGAGCGGGTCGCCGCGAAGCCGCCGAGCGAGGCGTAGCGGTAGCTCTGCGGGAAATGCCCGAGGGTGTGACCGCGGGCGTTGAGCAGCTCCTCGGCCTGCGGCCCGGTGGTCCCGGCGCCGAACATCGCCAGCTGCGACGTCTCGTCCAGCCACCACAGCGCGGCGGTGCGCGCCAGGTCGAGCGCGACCACGGCCCGGTGCGCCCCTACCGCCGGCGTGACGCCCCCGACCACGCTCGTGCCACCGCCGAAGGGTACGACGGCCAGGTCGCGCGCCGCGCAGGCGACCAGGAGCCGCGCGACCTCGTCGTGGGTGGCGGGGAAGGCGACGGCATCCGGCGCCTCCTGCACCGTGCCGCTGCGTCGGGCCAGCAGGTCCGGCGTGCTCTTGCCGCCGAGGTGGAGGATGCGGTCCGCGTCGGCGGTCGACACCGCGTCCGCCCCCACCACCTCCGCGAGCGCACCCAGGTCGTCGTCGAGCAGGCGGGTCGCGCTCAGGCGTACGCGCGCCGCATCGGCGCGGGGCAGCGGATGCGGTGCGCCCTGCAGAAGCGTCGTGACGATCGCGCGTGCCGCGGCGGGAAGGCGGGCGACGTCGTCGTCGGTTCCCCAGGCATCCCACGTCATGCGGGCACGGGGCATCGGCACCGCGAGCGGGCGGCGGGCGTCATCGGAGTGCTCGACCGCTCGCATGGCGACAGTATGACACGTTCTGTATCTTTGTCACATGGCGGATGAGTCGCGAGACATGCGGGCGGCGATCCTCGACGCGGCGCTCGCCGAAGTCCTCGACCACGGCGTGCGCCGCACCTCGGCGGTGGACATCGCTCGGCGTGCAGGGGTGTCGCGCCAGACGATCTACCGCTACTGGTCCGACGTGCAGGCCGTTTTCGCCGCGCTGGTCACCCGCGAGCTGCTGGCGTCGCTACCGGCGGGGGGCGCGGCCGGCTCCCTCGACGAGCTCGTCGCGACGCTCGTCGACACGGCGGACGCGATCCGGCGGCTGCCCATCGTCGACCGGCTGCGCGACACCGACCCCGAGCTGTTCTCGCGCTACATCCTCGAGCGGCTCGGCACGAGTCAGCGTGCGATGCTCGCCGACCTCGCCACTCGCCTGACGGCCGGGCAGGTGTCCGGGTTCGTGCGGGCCGCCGATCCGGCGCGACTGGCCGCGATGGTGCTGCTCATCGCGCAGTCCGCGATCCAGTCCGCGCCGCTCGTTGCGCCCTGGCTCGACGGGCGGTCGTGGCGCGACGAACTGGGCCGTGCGTTACATGGATACCTGCGCGCGGACACCGGACGGGCGGACGCCGGATGAGCGAGCGCACCGTCGGGCGGACCCCGCATCCGTCGGCGCTGAACGCCTCGCGCCGAGCCCGGGACCTGGCGCGCCTGGGCGACGACCCGCACGCCGATGTCCTGGTCATCGGCGGGGGGATCACCGGTGCCGGACTCGCGCTGGATGCCGCCAGCCGGGGGTTGCGCACGGTGCTGGTCGAGCGGCACGATCTGGCGTTCGGCACCAGTCGGTGGAGCTCCAAGCTGGCGCACGGCGGACTGCGGTACCTCGCATCCGGGCAGTTCGCGATCGCCCGGGAGAGCGCGGCGGAGCGGCACCTGCTGATGACGGCGATCGCCCCGCACCTCACGCGGCCGCTCGCGCAGGTGATGCCGCTGTACGCCCCCGGTCATATCACGCGCGGCGCATACGTCGGTCTCGGCTACGGGATGGGGGATGCGCTGCGGCGTTTCGTCGGCACCCCCGATGCCGTCCTGCACAGCCCGTCGCCGATCCGCCGCGACGAGGTGATCCGCCTTGCACCGGCGGTGCGCACCGATTCGCTGCGCGGCGGCATGCGCGGCTGGGACGGTCAGCTGTTCGACGACGCCCGGCTCGTGATCGCGGTGGCCCGCACCGCGGCGGGGTACGGGGCATCCGTCCTGTCCCGGGTCGAGGCGTCCGAGGTGTCCGGCACCGGCGCCGTGCTGCGCGACACGCTCACCGGCGAGACGCTGGCTATCGCGGCCGGCGCGGTGATCAACGCGACCGGCGTCTGGGCGGGCGAGGTCGATCCGAGCGTGCAACTGCGCCCCAGCCGGGGCACGCACCTCGTGGTGGATGCCGCGCGGCTGGGCGGCTCGGATGTCTCGCTGACCGCACCCGTGCCGGGCTCGACCAGCCGGTTCGTGTTCACGGTGCCGGCACCGCACGGCCGCGCGTACATCGGGCTGACCGACGTCCCCGCCGAGGGGCCGCTGCCGGACGTCCCAGAGGCGACGGATGCCGAGATCGACATGCTCCTCGAGACGATCGGCGCCGTGCTCGCGGTTCCGCTGACCCGATCGGACGTGCTGGCGACCTTCGCGGGCCTGCGGCCCCTCCTGGTCGACCCGCACGGCGGCGATACCAGCGACCTGTCGCGGCGCTACGCGATCTTCGAGTCGCCGAACGGCGTGCTCAGCGTGGTCGGCGGCAAACTGACGACCTACCGCCGTATGGCCCAGGACGGCATCGACGAGGCGGTGCGGCGGCGGGCGCTGCCGACCGGGCGGGGGTCCGCCACACGCGCGCTGCCGCTGGTCGGCGCGTGGCCGCGCGATCGCTCGGCCGAGATCGACGCGCCGGCGCGATTCTTGCGCCGATACGGGGCGGAAGCCCCGTTCGCGGCGGGACTGCCCGCCGGACCCGCCGCGGCGCGCGGAGTCACCGCGCAGGAGCTCGAGTGGGGTGTGCGCGTGGAGGGCGCGCTGACCGTGGGCGATCTGCTCGAGCGGCGCACCCGCCTAGGGCTCGTCGCCGCCGACGCCGCGGCATCCGTCCCCGCCGCTCTAGCCGCCTTCGAGCGGGCCGGGGTGGAGCCGGTCACCGACTGAGCGGGGAAAGCGGCAGGGCCGGCACCGAGTCGGGTACCGGCCGTGCCGTGTCTTGCGGCCTCAGACGGTGAGTGCCTTCTGCATCACCGCGGCGTGCTCGGCGGCGTGGACCTTCGGCGACCCGGTCGCCGGCGACGCGGCGGCCTTGCGGGAGACGAGGCGGATCGTGCGCCCGCGCAGGTGCGTGACGACCTCCAGCGCGATGAACGGCCAGGCACCCTGGTTCTCGGGCTCATCCTGTACCCAGACGAGCTCGGCGGCCGGGTAGGCGTCCAGCACGCTGTTGAGCTCTTCGATCGGAGCCGGATAGTACTGCTCCATGCGCACCAGGGCGATCTCGGGGTTCGGCGTCTTCTCGAGCTCGGCCAGCAGGTCCCAGTGGATCTTGCCGGCGTGCAGCAGCACACGCTTGACGGCCGACCTGTCGATGCCGCGATCGTCGTCGAGCACCGGCTCGAACCGGCCGGTGACGAAGTCCTCGACGGGGCTGGTCGCGCCACGCAGGCGCAGCATCGCCTTCGGGGTGAACACGATCAGCGGCCTGCGGGGCTTCGCGTACGCCTGGCGACGCAGCAGGTGGAAGTACGACGCCGGCGTCGACGGCCGGGCGACGGTCATGTTGTCCTGCGCGCACATCTGCAGATACCGCTCGATGCGCGCCGACGAGTGGTCGGGTCCCTGTCCTTCGTAGCCGTGCGGCAGCAGCAGCACCACGCTGGACTGCTGACCCCACTTCTGGTCGGCCGAGCTGATGAACTCGTCGATGACGGACTGAGCGCCGTTGGCGAAGTCGCCGAACTGCGCCTCCCACAGCACCAGGGCGTCGGCGCGCTCCACCGAGTAGCCGTACTCGAACGCCATGGCCGCGTACTCGCTCAGCAGCGAGTCGTACACCCAGAACCGCCCCTGATTGTCCGAGAGGTTGGTCAGCGGAATCCACTCCTGGCCGTTGGCGCGGTCGTGGATCACCGAGTGGCGCTGCACGAACGTGCCGCGGCGCGAGTCCTGACCGGCCAGGCGCACGTTCGTGCCCTCCAGCAGCAGCGAGCCGAACGCGAGGAGCTCGCCGAAACCCCAGTCGATCTGTCCGTTGCGGCTCATGTCGAGGCGCTTGTCCAGCAGCTGCTGGATCTTCGGATGCACCGTGAAGCCGTCCGGCTTGTTCACGAAAGCGTCGCCGATCTGGCGGACCACCTCGTTGGCGACCCCGGTGCTCTCGGGAGCACCGACCGCCGGCTCGACCGACATCGTCTCGTCGATGACCGGAGACGAGCCGGTCTCGGCCGCGTGCGTCTCGGCGAACGCGATCTCGAGTCCGTTCTGGAAGTCGCGCTTGGCCTGCTCGTACTCCTCTTGAGTGATGTCGCCACGACCGACGAGCGCCTCGACGTACAGCCGGCGCACCGAGCGCTTCGCCTCGATGAGGTTCGTCATGAGCGGCTGCGTCATCGACGGGTCGTCGCCCTCGTTGTGGCCGCGGCGGCGGTAGCAGACCAGGTCGATCACCACGTCGCGGTGGAATTCCTCGCGGTAGCGGAACGCGACCTCCGCGACGTGCACGACCGCCTCGGGGTCGTCGCCGTTGACATGGAAGATCGGCGCCTGGATCGTCTTGGCGACATCGGTCGCGTAGATCGAGGTGC
>CAXTES010000032.1:0-19351 GCA_964243215.1 uncultured Microbacterium sp.
TGCAGGAGGAGCTGCTCGCCTTCGCGATCGCCGCGGTGAAGGACAAGCACGGCGCCGAGATCGAGGAGCTCTTCGGCGTCGAGGTGGTCGTGCCGACGGTGCCGTTCCCCCGCATCCCACTGCACGAGGCACGAGAGATCGTCAAGCAGCGCGGCCACGTCACCCAGCGCACCGACGGCGACCTCGAGCCCGAGGGCGAGCGTCAGGTGTCGGCCCACGTCGAGGAGACGTACGGCCACCAATTCGTCTTCGTGACCGACTACCACCCCGAGATCCGGCCGTTCTACCACATCCGGGATGCCGGCACCGGGTTGACCGGCAGTTACGACCTGCTGTTCAAGGGCGTGGAGATCACGACCGGCGCGCAGCGCGAGCATCGCATCGACGTGCTCGAGACGCAGGCGGTGGAGAAGGGCCTCGACCTCGCGGGCCTCGAGCACTACCTCGACTTCTTCCGCTATGGCGCTCCACCGCACGGTGGCTTCGGGATGGGCCTCGCGCGCCTGCTCATGCTGCTGCTCGGTGAGTCGTCGATCCGCGAGGTGACATTCCTGTTCCGCGGACCCACCCGCCTGGCCCCCTAACCGGACGGCGCGCTTCTTCCGTGATCGGCCGTGCGCGGATACGGTGAGCGCAAGGCGCGATCTCGTCGCGCGCACATCCTGAGAGGGCGTCGACATGGCGGCGAAATTCGAACTGTGGACCGACAAGGGCGGCCAGTACCGCTTCAACCTCAAGGCGACCAACGGTCAAGTGATCGCCACGAGCGAGGGCTACTCATCCAAAGCGAGCGCGAAGGCCGGCATCGAGTCGGTCAAGAAGAACGCGGCGGGCGCCGAGGTCGTCGAACTCCCGTAGCCCGCTCCTGCGCTACCGAGCTCAGCGCGGTACCGGCCGGGCGGTGGCGTCCAGCAGCGCCTCGCGAAGCCGCTCCGCAGCGACGCGCCAGTGGGCATGGATCTCGCCGTCGATCAGGATGACGGGGATCTTCTCCCACCACAGCTCGTAGAGGGCGGGGTCGTCGAGGATCGACCGTTCCACGACGTCGACTCGGTCGGCTGCATCGTCCGGCAGGTCAGCGAGCACATGCTCCACGACACCGGATGCGACCTCGCACAGGTGGCAATCGGGTTTGCCGATGAGCGTCACGGTGGTCACGGTGTCATCCTATGTTCCGCCGCAGGCATGCGGACGGAGCCGTGGATGCCTGTGGAATCAGCGTTGCAGCTCGTACCCGGCCGCCAGCCACGCGTCCGTTCCGCCGTCGACGTTCGTGGCGTCGTAACCCCGCGGCTCCAGAGCTTCGACGACGCGAGCGGAGCGGGCGCCCAGGTGGCAGATGACGGCGAAGGCGTCGTCGGGCAGTTCTGCGAGGCGGCCGCCGAGGGACGACATCGGCAGGTTGACCGCTCCCGGAACATGCCCGGCGGCGAATTCATCTGCTTCGCGCACATCGATGAGAGGAAGGTCATCGCGGGCGTGCAGTTGCTGCACGGTGATCCTCTTCATCCGGTCCACTCCTTCACACGCACGAAGCGCCCGTCACAGTGGACAGGCGCTCGGTGCGATGCCGCGGCTACTTCTTGTTGCGGCGCTGATGACGGGTCTTGCGCAGCAGCTTGCGATGCTTCTTCTTCGCCATGCGCTTGCGGCGCTTCTTGATGACTGAACCCACAGAGAACCTCGCTATGTCGGGGGGAATGCGGCGGGGCCGCGTCCGAGATCGGGCACGAACGCCCGGATGCCTCGGATCAGTCTAGCCGACGTCGGAGATCGGCCGCTTCAGAGCGTCGGTCACCGCGGATTCGGGCACGCGATAGCTGCGGCCGAAGCGCACCGCGGGCAGCTCGCCGGCGTGCACCAGCCGGTACACGGTCATCTTCGACACGCGCATGAGCTCGGCGACTTCCGCGACGGTGAGGAAGCGCACATCGGCCAGCTCCGCCATGATCGACCCCTTCGTTCCCCAGCTGATGACGCTCACTCTAGATCCCGGGTGGGACGCCTGTAAACCTGCGTTGTCCCTGTGGCCGGTGAGGTTCGGCTCTCACACGGTGCCTCCTCCGCGGGACACGCGCTCGCGGGCTTCGCGCGAGGTCTCCCGGGCGGTCTTGCGAGCCTCGCGCAGCGCCTTCTCCGCCTCGCGCACGGACTTGCGCGCCTCGCGATACCGCTTGTCGCGGGCGATGTCCGCGTCGTCGAGTGCGAGCCAGTCCGACGGGGGCCCCGGTGAGCCGCCGGCCGCCAGGCGATCGATGTAGCCACCGACACCGTCCAGCATCCGCTGCAGCCCGAACTCGAACGGATCCGCCTGCGACCGGAAGACGCCCGCGTCGACGGCCCGTCGCAGCGCGGGGTACTCATCGGCGGTGATGAGCGCCTCGAAGATCGCCGACTCCCGCGCGGCGATCTGCGCGACGGTGGCGTCCCCGGCTCGCGTCGATGCGGCGTATCCCGCCAGGATCGTCCCGTACCAGCGGGAGTGCCCCGTCACCAGCAGAGCCACCGCGAGCCGCTCCTCCTCGCGCAACGGGGTCTCCTCGAGCGCCTCGAGCATCGCGTCCATGAACGCTGCGGCGTTCGGCGTCATGGGCGTTCCGGTGATCGGGATGTCCAGTATCCACGGGTGCGCGAGGAAGATCTGCACCTGCGCGCGGAACAGCGCCTCGAGCCGGGCGCGCCACCCCGCCTGGTCGCGGACGGATTCCGGGGGCAGACCCGTCGCCGATTCCTGCATCAGCATCGTCAGGTCGTCCTTGGCCGACACGTACCGGTACAGCGACATCGGCGTGTAGCCCAATCGGGTGGCGACGGCCGCCATCGACACGGCGGCGAGCCCGTCGGCGTCCGCGATCTGCACGGCCGCGTCGACGATCTTCTCCACGCTCATCTCCCGCTTGGGCCCGCGCTGCGGGTCGGCGGCAACGCCCCAGGCCAACGCGACGTGGCGGGGAAGCTCGATGTCCGGCGTATCGGTCATTCCTTGATCCTAGGCCGTGTACGTGCTAAACCATCTGTTACTGTCATACACAGTTTACTAGGTATACCGAGAGGAATGAGGATGCCGGAAATCTCCATCGACATCGTCGGTCTGTCGAAAACGTTCCGCGGACGTGTCGTGCTGGATGACGTGAACCTGCGGGTGCGCACCGGCGAAGTGTTCGCCCTGCTGGGGCCGAACGGCGCGGGCAAGACCACGACCATCTCCATCCTCACCACGCTGCTCCGCCCGGATGCCGGCACCGCCACGGTCGCCGGCTACGAGGTCACCGCAGCGCCGGAGGAGGTCAAACGCCGGATCGCCCTGACCGGCCAATCCGCCGCGGTCGACGAGGTGCTCACCGGCCGTGAGAACCTCGTGATGATCGCGCGGTTGTCGGGGCTGACACCCCGCGGCGCCGCAGATCGCGCCGCCGACCTCCTCGACCGGTTCGACCTTCGGGATGCCGGAGACCGGCGGGTGCGCACCTACTCGGGCGGCATGCGGCGCCGGCTGGATGTCGCACTGAGCTTCGTCGTCGCACCGGTCGTCCTGTTCCTGGACGAACCGACGACGGGCCTGGACACCCGCAGCAGACGGGAATTGTGGAACGTCATCCGCTCGCTCGCGGCGGCCGGCACGACCGTCTTCCTCACCACCCAGTACCTGGAGGAGGCCGATCAGCTCGCGGATCGCATCGCCGTGCTCAGCGGCGGCCGCATCGTGGCCGAAGGCACTCCCGAGCAGCTCAAGGCACTCGTCGGCGGGGAGTCCGTCGAGCTGCGGGGAGGCGACGGAGCGGTGCTCGAACGCGTCCCGACCGACGGCAGCGTGCGCAGCCTGCGTCGCGCGCTCGACGTGCTCGATGAGCGCGGCGCGGAGGGCACCGTCGCGTTGCACCGCCCCACACTCGACGACGTCTTCCTCTCTCTGACGGACCCGGGCGATTCCGCCTCGCCGTCCGTTCCGGCATCCGAGCACGCACTGGAGGAGTCCGCATGACCACCGTCCCCGGCATCCGCCCCCGCATCTCCGGCGTCGCCGCCGAGCGCGTCTTCGTCCGCCGCAGCCTCGTGCACTCGTTGCGCGACGGCGAGTCGCTGCTGATGGCGATCCTGCTGCCGGTGATGCTCATGCTGCTGTTCACGTTCGTCTTCGGCGGAGCGATCGACCAGGACGGCGGGTACGTCGACTACGTCGTGCCCGGGATCATCCTGTTATGCGCCGGGTTCGGCGCCGCCACCACCGCCGTCTACGTCTCACGTGACATGACCACGGGTGTCATCGACCGGTTCCGCACCATGCCGCTGCGCGCCGGCGCGGTCCTGACCGGACACGTGGTGGCGAGTCTGGTGCGCAACCTCATCGCGACCGGAGTCGTCATCGGGGTCGCTCTGCTGGTGGGCTTCCGGCCTTCGGCGGCACTGGGCGGCTGGCTGGCGGCGCTGGCGCTGATCGCGCTGTACATCCTGGCGATCACGTACCTGTTCGCCGCGATCGGCCTTGCCGCCGGCAGCCCGGAAGCGGCGAACGGCTACGGGTTCATCCTGTTGTTCCTGCCGTACCTGTCCAGCGCATTCGTGCCGGTGTCCACCATGCCCGCGTGGCTGCAGTGGATCGCGGACAACCAGCCGATCACGCCGATCATCGAGACGATTCGAGGCCTGTTGATGGGCACGGCGCTGGGGACGCAGCCGTGGTGGGCGATCGGCTGGTGTCTCGGCATCCTGCTCGTCGCGGTGGGCTGGGGCGGATGGCTGTTCGCCCGCCGACGGCGTTGACGTCTCAGCGGATTCATCGACGGGGCATGCGGCGCGCTGAAGGCGGGCGAGGACGCTCGACGTCATGACTGACACCATGACGACCGACGACGGTCGCACCACCGTGCCGACGCAGCCGGTGCTGCACTCCGAGACGGTCCCGCCAGCGACCGCCTCGAACCCGAGACGCTGGTGGCGTCGGCGGGGCTTCGCGCTGGCGGCGATCATCGTGGGGGCCGTGCTCGCGCTCGGAATGGCCTTCGGCGGCGGGGTGGCACTCGGCTGGGGGCTCGGCGCGGCCAGCGGCGCCTCGATCTCGGGCGACTTCCCCGGTCGCGACGGCCAGAACGGATTCCCGGGCGGTCCGGGCGGTCGTGACGGGCAACTGCCCCCGGACCAGAACGGCACGGGCCAGAACGGGACGGGCCAGAACGGGACGGGCTCCTAGCCGCCGCCTCGCGCCGGCGCTAATGCGCCACATTTGGGCGAGCGCTCCAGTTACCTGCTACTGCGCCACATATTCGTATGCGCGGATGCAGGTTTCTGTAGCAGTCGCACCCTCCGGCGCGTCGCACCCGCCGGCGCGGCCGCCGACTCAGCGCCCGGGCAGCTTCTTCAGGGCGCTCGCGACGACGTGCTTCGCGGATGCCGCGGCACGGCCGACCACCTCGGCAGCATGTGCGGCACCATCGGGCAGTGCGGCCCCGAGCGCGGCGGCATCCTCGTCCTCATCGACGAGGAACGGAACGAGCCAATCGTCGACGGCATCCAGCGGCGCGGAGGACAGGCTGTAGTAACGATGCTGGCCCTCTTCGCGCACCGACGCGAGGCCGGCATCGCGCAGCACCTTGAGGTGCTTCGACACGGTCGGCTGGCTGACACCGAGCTGGTGGACGATCTGCGACACACTCGTACCACGGTCGCCGGAGGCGGAGCGGTCGAGCAGCAGCTGGAGGATGTCGCGACGGGTGCCGTCCGCGATCACGTCGAAGATGTCCGCCATGTGCTTAGGTTAGCGCCGCCCGCGCGGGGAGTACCATGACAGGGTCCTGGAGCGAAGGGGGCGACGGATGGCGGCCGACGCCCGTCCCCTGCGCCGGTTTCTGCTCGGTGGTCTCGCACGTCTGTGGGACGGTCTTCGCGAGCTGACGACCTCGTCGCCGGCACGTTTCGCGGTGCTGATCTTCGTCGTCCTGATCCTGCTTTTCACCTCGCTGTTCTCCCTTCCGGCGGCCGCGGCGGACGGGCAGCGCACCCCGTTCGCGGACGCACTGTTCACCGCGGTGTCCACGATCTGCGTCACGGGTCTGTCGACCGTCGACATGTACTCGCACTGGTCCGCGCTCGGCCACGTCATCACGTATATCGGCGTCAACGTCGGCGCGCTGGGCGTGCTCACGCTCGCATCGATCCTCGGCCTGGTCATCTCCAAGCGCCTGGGTCTGCGGGCCAAGCTGATCGCGGCGGGCGACACCAATCCCCTGCGCGCACACGGCGGACCGGTCAACGAGGGCCAGAGCGTCGTGCTCGGCGAGGTGGGCGCGCTGCTGGCCACCGTCGCGCTGTCGACCCTCGTCATCGAGGCGACCTTGACGGTGTTCCTGTACCCCGCCCTGGTGTGGGCGGGCGTGAATCCCGTCTCGGCGCTGTGGGAGGCGCCCTATTACGCGGCGATGTCGTTCACGAACACCGGCTTCGTGCCCAATCCCGACGGTCTCGTCCCCTTCACCGACGACTACTTCCTGCTCACCATCCTGATGACCGGGGTCTTCCTCGGATCGATCGGGTTCCCGGTGATCTTCACGCTGTGGCGGCACACCTGGCACGTTCGCCGATGGTCGCTGCACACCAAGCTCACCCTGATAACGACCGTCATCCTGTTCTTCGTCGGCGCGCTCGTGTTCTTCCTGCTCGAATTCGACAACCCCAAGACCTTCGGCGGCCTCGACGCGTGGGACACGACCTTCCAGTCGTTCTTCCTGTCTGCGATGACCCGGTCGGGTGGCTTCTCCACGATCGACATCGGCCAGTTCCACGGCTCGTCGCTCGTGGTCGGCTCGATGCTCATGTTCGTCGGGGGTGGCTCGGCCTCCACCGCCGGCGGCATCAAGGTGACCACCCTCGCCGTGCTCGCCCTGGCCGTGTGGTCTGAGGCGCAGGGACGTCCCAGCGTCAACGTCTTCGGCCGGCGCATCCCGAGCGACGTGCAGCGGGTCGCGCTGTCGGTCGTTGCGTGGGGCGCGACGATCGTGGCGATCTCGACGATCCTGATCGCGCAGATCACCGGTGCCCACGTCGAGGCCGTCCTGTTCGATGTGATCTCCGGCTTCGCCACGGTGGGCCTGTCGACCGGCCTGACCGCCCAGCTGCCCGACCCCGCGATCTACGTTCTGGCGCTGACGATGTTCATGGGGCGCGTTGGTACAGTGACACTCGCCGCGGCCGTGGCCGCGACATCCCGTTCGCAGTTGTACTCGCTGCCGGTGGAAAGGCCGATCGTTGGTTGAGCAGATCCGCGGCGACGCGCCGGTGCTGGTCATCGGGCTTGGACGCTTCGGAGCCGCCTGCGCCGGCGAGCTGGACCGCCTCGAGCGGGAGGTGCTGGCGATCGATGAGAATCTCGAGCTCGTGCAGAAGTGGTCCGATCGCGTCACACATGCGGTGCAGGCCGACGTCCGCAACATCGAGGCGCTGCGCCAGATCGGCGCGCAGGACTTCCAGGTGGCCGTCGTCGCGGTCGGCTCGTCGATCGAGGCATCCGTCCTGATCACCGCCAACCTCGTCGATCTGAAGGTGCCGCAGATCTGGGCCAAGGCGGTGTCGACCGCGCACGGCAAGATCCTCGCGCGCGTCGGGGCGAATCACGTGATCTACCCCGAGCGCGAAGCGGGCGAGCGCGTCGCTCACCTGGTGAGCGGACGGATGCTGGACTTCATCCGGTTCGACGACGACTTCGCGCTGGCGAAGCTGTATCCCCCGAAATTCATCCGCGGTGTGGGGCTGAACGAATCCGGGGTGCGCTCGAAGTACAACGTCACGGTGGTGGGGGTCAAGAGCCCGGGCAAACCGTTCCGGTACGCCGAGGCGAACACCGTGGTGACGACCCACGACCTCATCATCGTGTCGGGCACCAACGGCGACATCGAGCGGTTCGCGTCGCTGGAGAGGTGATCGCTGGCGCGCGAGTCGGTGTCGCGGAAGACTGTGGGCCATGACCGATCGCACCGCCGCCCGGGCCTTCGTCGACGGGTACGAGCGCGCGTGGCGCTCGAACGATCCCGACGACATCCGGGCGATCTTCACCCCGGATGCCGAGTACCGGACCGAGCCGTGGGCCGAACCCTGGCGGGGGCACGACGGCATCGTGGCGGGCTGGCTCGAGGCGAAGGATGCGCCGGATTCCTACACGTTCGACGGGGACGTCGCGGCGGTCGACGGCGACATCGCGATCCTCGAGGGCGTGACCCGGTACACCGGCGGAAAGGTCTATCGCAACCTGTGGGTCGTGCGGCTGGCCGATGACGGGCGGGCGCGCTCGTTCACCGAGTGGTTCATGAAAGAGCCCGCGGACAGCTGAGCTCAGCCGCCGGCCGCGAGCTCTTTCGACCGGGCGAGCGCGGCATCCGTCGCCGTGGTGAACAGCTCGTCGAGGTTCGCGTTCTGCAGCACGGCGATCGCCCGCTCGGTCGTCCCCTTCGGGCTGGTCACCCGGCGGCGCAACTCAGCCGGGTCGACATCGGATGCCGCCAGCAGCGCCGCAGCGCCGATGAAGGTCTGCTCGGCCATCGTGCGTGCGTCGGCCGGGCTGAACCCCTTCGCGATCGCGGCCTTGGTCAGCTCCTCGATGAGCAGGAACACGTAGGCCGGACCGGATCCCGAAATGGTGCCCAGCGCGTCGATCCTGTCCTCGGGCAGCTCGATCACGGTTCCCACCGTCTCGAACAGCCGCCTCGCCACGGCGACGTCCGCATCGTCGGCGGTGGCGCCGGCCGCCAGGCCGGTGACCGCCTTCCCCACGACCGCGGGGGTGTTCGGCATCGCCCGAAGCACCGCGATGCCGGGGCCGAGGATCCCCTCGAACGTCGCGATCGTCACGCCGGCGGCGAGGCTCACCACGACGGTGCCGCGCTGCAGCACGGGGCTGATCTCGCGCAGCAGGTCGGGCACCATCGCCGGCTTGACGCCGATCAGCACGATGCCGGCCGCTGCGGCGGCATCCGTGTTTCCCGAAGACCGGTCCTGCAGCGCGATGCTGGTGACGCCGTCGAGCCCCGCCAGCTCGTCGGCCTTCGCCCGCGTGCGGTTGGTCGCGGTCAGACCCTGTGCTGCCAGCTGCGACGCGGCGAGCCCACGCGCGATCGCGCCGCCCATCGACCCCGCCCCGAGGATCGCGACGGGGGGAAGTGGTTCGGGGCGCGTCATCTGGTCATCCTAGGGTCGCCGGCATCCCGGGCACACGAAAGCCCCGCGACGCTCGACGCGCCGCGGGGCTGTTCTCCGGAACCTTAGTTGCCGGTCGCGTCCGGAGCGCGGTCGACCTCGCCGCGCCAGCCGTCATCGGTGCCGCCGGTATCCTCGGCGAGCTCCTTGAAACGGTGCACGTCGCGCTTGATCTGGATGTCGTCGACCTGGAACACCCGCCCGATCTGCTCGAGGAAGCCCTGCGGCTCCCAGTCGAGCTGGACCGTGACGCGCGTGTCGTCGTCGGACAGCCGGTGGAAGGTCACCACGCCGGCGTGCTCGCCGTTGTCGCTCTTCCACGCGACGCGGTCGTCGGGCTTCTGCTCGGTGATCGTCGCGTCGAACTCGCGCTCGACACCGCCGATCTTCGTCTTCCAGTGCGTCAGTGTGTCGCTGACCTGCGTGACCGACTCGACACCGCCCATGAACGACGGGAACGACTCGAACTGCGTCCACATGTTGTACACGCGGCTGATGGGGGCGTGCACATCGGCCGACTCGGTCACTTGCGCCATGTCATATCTCCTCTACTCGACTCGACCATCACAGCACGGGCGCCGGATGTGCGGCGGGGGGATGAAGCGCGGATGCAGTTGAGGTATCGTGTGCGTCCGCCGCCGAGCCTGCCGCTGATCCGGGGCGCGATGCGGACCCCGGCTATAGTCTCATCGGGGCATACGTGCCCCTGCGAGACGGAGGACCGCCCATGCCGCTGTTCGACGGGATCACCGCTCGAGTCCTCGAAACGCCCAGGCTCGGCATCCATATCCTCGAGCGTGCCGGCGACGACCCCGCCACACCGCCGGACCGCACGGTGGTCCTGGTCCACGGGAACGTTTCGTCGGCGCTGTTCTGGCAGGAGATCATGCGGGACCTGCCGCACGATCTGCGGGTGATCGCGATCGACCTGCGCGGGTTCGGCGGCACCGAGCACGCCCCCGTCGACGCGACCCGCGGCGTCCGGGACTTCAGCGACGATGTCCGCGCCGCGCTCGACGCGCTCGAGATCCCGGCCGCGCACCTGGTCGGCTGGTCGATGGGCGGCGGGGTGGTCATGCAGTACGCGATCGATCATCCCGTGCTCAGCCTCACGCTGCAGTCGCCGGTGTCGCCGTACGGCTTCGGCGGAACCCGGCGCGACGGCAGCCGCCTCACCGACGACGACGTCGGATGCGGCGGAGGCGGGGCGAACCCGGACTTCGTGCAGCGGCTCGCCGATGACGACATGACCGACGAGGCGCAGACCTCGCCGCGCAGCGTGTTCCGCTCGGGCTACGTCGCAGCGGACTACACGACCGACCACGAGGACGTGTGGGTCGAGTCGATGCTCACCACCTCGACCGCCGAGGGCAACTACCCCGGCGACGGCATCGCGAGCGAGAGCTGGCCGGGGTTCGCCGCCGGGACGATCGGCGTGCTCAACACGATGGCGCCGCGGTACTTCGACACCTCGGGCATCGTCGACATCGATCCCAAGCCGCCCATCCTGTGGATTCACGGGACCGCGGATGCGATCGTGTCGGACACCTCCTTCTACGACCTGAACTACCTCGGGCAGCTCGGCGTCGTGCCCGGGTGGCCCGGCGCCGAGGTCGCGCCGGCGCAGGAGATGGTGTCGCAGACGCGGGACGTGCTCGACGCGTACCATCGGGCCGGCGGCGAGGTGACCGAGCTGACCCTCGAGGGCGTCGGGCACTCCGCGCACCTCGAACGTCCCGAACAATTCCGTCACGCGCTGCTCGAGGCGATCGGATACGTGGGTCACCCGCAGAACCCGGAGCCGCCCACCGAGGCGATCATCCTCAAGTCGGCCGACTGAACGAGGCATCCCTACACTCGACGCTATGAGCGCATCGGGCGGGAGCAAGGCGATCATCGCGGCCTTCGCGGCCAACATGGGCATCGCGCTGGCGAAGTTCATCGCCTGGTTCATCTCCGGATCCGCATCGATGCTGGCAGAGGCGATCCACTCGGTCGCAGACTCCGGAAACCAGCTGCTGCTGCTGCTCGGCGGACGTCGGGCCCAGCGCGCGGCCGACACCGAGCACCCGTTCGGATACGGTCGCGAGCGCTACGTGTACGCGTTCGTGGTGTCGATCATCCTGTTCTCGGTCGGGGGCCTCTTCTCGATCTACGAGGGCGTCGACAAGATCTCCCACCCGCACGCACTGGAGAACGTGTGGATCCCGCTGGTGGTGCTGGTCATCGCGATCGGGCTCGAGTCGTTCTCGCTGCGCACGGCGGTGCGCGAGAGCAATCACGTGCGCCTGAAGGACGAATCGTGGGTGGCCTTCATCCGGCACGCCAAGGCGCCGGAGCTGCCGGTCGTGCTGCTCGAAGACATCGCCGCGCTGACCGGGCTCGTGTTCGCCCTGTTCGGCGTCGGGATGACGGCCATCACCGGCAACTCGATCTTCGACGCGATCGGCACACTGCTGATCGGGACGCTGTTGATCCTGGTGGCGGTGACCCTGGGCGTCGAGACCAAGAGCCTGCTGGTCGGCGAGGGCGCGAGCGCGCGGGACCACGCCGCGATCGTCGCGGCGATCGAGGCCGGCGGCGAGGCCGAGATCATCCACCTCAAGACGCTGTACCTCGGACCCGATGAGCTGCTGGTCGCGGCGAAGCTCGGTTTCGCCGCCGACATGGCCCTCGGGGCCGTCGCGGAAGACATCGACGCGGTCGAGCAGCGGGTGCGCGCGGCCGTGCCGACCGCGCGCGTCATCTACCTGGAACCGGACATCGTGCGGGCGGCCGGGACCGGCTCGGGAGCCGAGACGGTCGCCGCCGAATCGGGCGACTGACGCGGTCGGATCCGCCTGTCAGGGGGCGGAAATCCAACCCTCAACATGAGGGTGAATCGAGTTCGAGACCGCCTCTTGACGCCCGATCGAACAGGGTTGCAAACTGACCTTGCCACCGTGCGGATGTACCCAATCGGATCGGTTCCACCCCTCTTCGGAGGTGTTGGATGTTCTCCCCTCGTGGGTGGACGACCGGTTCGTGGGGAGGACTGTTTCGACAAGCTCCCGGGTCGACCGCACGGTGGCGTATTTCGTGCCGGCGGCGCCGGCGACCCGCTCGCCGAGGCATCCCACCGGCCTGCCAGACTGGCGCGCATGGAGTACTGCATCTTCACCGAACCGCAGCAGGGCGCCTCGTACGACGACCAGCTCGCCTTCGCCCAGACCGCCGAGCGCACCGGATTCGACGGCTTCTTCCGATCGGACCACTATCTGCGCATGGGCCCGGGCGACCCCTCCCCCGGACCCACCGACGCGTGGACGACACTGGCGGGCCTCGCCCGCGAGACGACGCGGATCCGGCTGGGGACCCTGGTGTCATCCGTCACCTATCGGGTCCCGGGGATCCTCGCGATCCAGGTCGCCGAGGTGGATGCGATGTCGGGCGGCCGCATCGAGCTCGGCCTCGGAACCGGGTGGTTAGAGGCGGAGCACCGCGCGTACGGCATCCCATTCCCCGAGAAGCGATTCGGGATGCTGGAAGAGCAGCTGGCCATCCTCACCGGGCTGTGGCAGACCCCGGTCGGCGAGACCTTCGACTTCGAGGGAGCGCACTACCGGCTCGAGGGTTGCCCCGCCCTTCCCAAGCCCGTGCAGGACCGGGTGCCGGTCATCGTTGGCGGCGGCGGCCCCCGCCGCACTCCCGCGATCGCCGCGCGGTTCGCGAGCGAGTTCAACATCGGGTTCGTGGCCGACGACGTCGTCGCGGAGAAGTTCGCCGGCGCCCGCGCCGCGTGCGAAGACGTCGGTCGCGATCCGGCCTCGCTGCGGCTGTCGGTCGCGCTGACCACGATCGCGGGCGGGACGGATGCCGAGCTCGAGCGGCGCGCCGCCGCGATGGGGACGACGATGGCGGATTTCCGCGGCCCCCGCACGATCAGCGGCGGTCCCGACGAGATCGCCGAGAAGGTCTCGCGGCTCCAGGCACTCGGAGCGGACCGTGTCTACTTCCAGCTGATGGACCTGCAGGACGTCGACCACGTCGAGTACCTCGGGTCCGAGGTGCTGCCGGCCCTCCCCCGCTGATCTAGCGACGCTCGGTGAAGAAGTCGCGCAGCAGGGCGGATGCCTCATCCGCCCGAACGCCGGCGACCACCTCGGCGCGCTGGGGCAGCCGACGGTCGCGCACCACGTCGTACACCGATCCGGCGGCGCCGGCCTTGTCGTCCCACGCGCCGAACACGAGCCGCGACACGTGCGCCTGCAGCATCGCGCCCGCGCACATCACGCACGGCTCGAGTGTCACCAGGAGGGTGCAGCCGGACAGATTCCACGAGCCGACGGATGCCGCGGCACGCCGCAGCGCGACCACCTCGGCGTGCGCGGTGGGGTCGGACTCGACTTCGCGGCGGTTCCGTCCTTCGCCGATGACGGTGCCCGCCGAATCCATCACGACGGCGCCGACGGGCACGTCGCCATCGGCGGCTGCCGCCGCAGCCAGCTCGAGCGCCCGGAGCATCGCCGCGTCGTCGGCGGGGGCGGGGGTCGGCGGCACCGATCCAGCGTAGGCGGGTGCCCTAGCCTGTGCCTATGCGTGTGCACGTCGCCGATCATCCGCTCATCACCCACAAGCTCACCGTGCTGCGCGACGCCCGCACATCGTCGCCGGTTTTCCGCCAGCTCACCGAAGAACTCGTCACGCTGCTCGCCTACGAGGCGACGCGCAACGTGCGGGTGGCGCCGGTCGAGATCCAGACGCCCGTGACCCGCACGACGGGGGTTCGCATCGACGACCCGCGGCCGCTCGTCGTGCCGATCCTGCGCGCCGGCCTGGGGATGCTCGACGGTATGGTCAAGCTGCTGCCGACGGCCGAGGTCGGCTTCCTGGGCATGATGCGCGACGAGGAGACCCTCGTCCCGACCACCTACGCCGAGCGGCTGCCGGGCGATCTGAGCGACCGGCAGTGCTTCGTGCTGGACCCGATGCTCGCCACGGGCGGGTCGTTGGGGGCGGCGATCGAGTTCCTGTTCGGCCGCGGGGCGCAGGATGTCACCGCGATCTGCCTGCTCGGTGCGCCCGAGGGGGTCGCCGCGATCGAGCGCCAGGTCGAAGGACGCGACGTCACGCTCGTGCTCGGGGCGCTCGACGAACGCCTGAACGAGCGCGGTTACATCGTTCCGGGCCTCGGCGACGCCGGCGACCGCCTCTACGGCACGGTGTGACCACCGCTCTCACACGGTGACGGCTGCCACCGA
Organism: uncultured Microbacterium sp.; assembly: GCA_964243215.1. GTDB lineage: Bacteria > Actinomycetota > Actinomycetes > Actinomycetales > Microbacteriaceae > Microbacterium. The sequence goes on from CAXTES010000032.1 coordinate 14,421, forward strand.
CTCGGCAGTGCGCGATGCAGGGGATGCGGCATCCATCACGGCGATCGGCGTCAGCGCCCGGCCGTTGAACCGCGTCGCGGTCACGGCGGTGTACGCCCCCATCACCGGGCTCACGAGCAGGTCGCCCGGGCGCAGATCCGGAAGCAGCACCTCGCGCGCGATCACATCGGCCGAATCGCACGTCGGCCCGGCCAGCGTCGCCCACCGTGCGGCATCCGATTCCCGCTGCTGCGCCGGAAAGACGAGCGGATGCACCGCTTCGGCGACGACGTTCGAATACGACCCGTACACCCCGTCGTCGAGGTAGTACCACCGACCGTCAGACCGTTCGGCGACACCGACCACGCTCGTCACGAGCGTCATCGCCTCGGCCACGAGCACCCGCCCGGGTTCGGCGAGGATTTCCAGCTCGCCCACCCGCGGCTCGAGTACCGGGCGGATCTCGGCGGCGAGCTCCTCGAGCGGCGCGACCGGCGCGTCGTAGGCCACGGCGAAGCCGCCGCCGATGTCGAGGGTGTCGAACCGCACGCCGAGTGTGCGCTGCAGCCGGTCCATGAGGGCGAGGGTCTCCTCGATCGCGGTGCGGAAGCGCTGCGGATCGTCGAGTTGGCTGCCGACGTGGAAGCTGAATCCGGCGATCCGGATGCCGCGCTCGACCGCCCGGGCGACGAGCTGTTCGGCGATGAACGGGCACGCACCGAACTTGGTGGACAGGTCGCTCTTGGCGTGCGGACTGGGATACGACAGCCGAATGAGCAGCCGCACGTCGAGCCCGGTGAACTTGTCGAGCTCGGTGGCGTTGTCGACCACGAACATGCGAACCCCGGCCGCCCGGGCCTCTGCGATGTCTGCGGGCTTGTGGATCGGATGCGTGTGGATGACGCGTGCCGGTGCCACCGCGTGGCGTCGCAGCAGCGCGAGCTCCTCGGTCGAGGCGACGTCGAACCCGCATCCCTCGTCGGCGAGCGCCGCGACGACGGCGTCGTGGGCGAGCGCCTTGACGGCGTAGTGGAAGTGCACGAACGGAAGCGCCGCCTGCAGGCGCCGGAACTGCGCGCGGACCCGGTCGGGCTCGAGAAGCAGGAGCGGGGTGGCGTGCCGGCTGAGCGCCTCGCGGGCGGCAGCGGTGTCGAGCAGAGCGGATGCCTCGTCCCGCCGCCGCGCGAGCAGCGTCGGGTCGGGACCGCCGGGGTGCGCGTTCACGACGCCACCTCGTCGCGGTGTGCCTGACGCACACCGGTCTTTGCGGTGATGGTGAAGGCGACGGCCGCGACGGTGTAGAAGACGACGTCCGCCGCGATTTTGCCGGCGATCAGGCCCCACGCCGGATCCGGAATCCACATCACTCCGAGCAGCAGCGCCGCCGGCCTCACGAGAAGCGAATCGATGAGCTCTGCGGCACCGAACTCGGCGAACAGCAGCAGCACGGTGCGGACAGTCGCGCGGCGGCGACTGCGCACCACACGGGACTGCTCGAGGTAGATCGCCAGCGCCAGCACGCCGTAGAAGCCGACCGTCTCGCCGAGGTACGCCGCGGCGGCGATCGCCGCCGGGGCGCCGATCCACCGCGCCATCACCAGGCCGGCCACCAGCATCAGGACGGTGCATGCGATCTCGGCCGGGAGGTACCGGCGGATCCAGAACAGCAGGCCGCGGCGGGGTGCGGCGGCGGCCGCGGTGGATGCCTCCTCCGGCCGGGCCGGAGTTCCGTGATCCGCGACGACGGTCATGGCGCACCCCCTTACCCCTGCTCAGAGACGGCCGAGCACGGCGGTGATACGCCAGTCGCGGCATCCGCCCCTCGCCGAACGGATGCCGCGACCTGACCTCAGGGTAGGTCGACGGCCGCGGGCCGGAAACGGCTTGACAGGCGAACGGCGAACGGTCTACCGGCCGGCTCAGCCCGTCGGCAGACCGGCCGGCTCAGCCGGTCGGATCCGTGTCGAGCACCGGGCCGGCCGGGGTCTTGCGACCGGTCTCCTGCTCCCAGAACTCGAGCTGTTGCGTCAGGGCCTTGGCCAACTCGAACACCTGTTCCGGTGGGATCCGGATGCGGCTGACCACCCGAGCGGGAACGATCGTGATCGGCTCGCCGGTCTCGACGTTGGTCTCTTCGCGCGGCGGCTGAGCCAGCACGACGAAGTCCATGATGAACACGTTCGGGGTGTGCCAGACGTTCGCGAAGTCGGCGTAGTGGCCGTCGATCGCTTCGGGCGGCAAGTCGATCTCGAACTGGCGCGGCAGCTCCTCGGCCATGGGCTCCTCCTGCAGATTGCGGCGAGTCTAACGGGACCGCCGGCGCGCTACGGCTGGTCGACGAGCCGGGCGAACGCGCTGAGGCGCGCGACGCCTTCCGGTGTGCGCGGCAGATCGTCCAGGAGACCCGGCGAATACACCAGATACGCCGCGTACATCGCCCGGGACACCGCCACGTTGAGCCGGTTCTGCAGCAGCAGGAACTCGAGCCCTCGCGGTGCGTCCCTGCCGCTGGACGCGGCCAGCGAGACGATCGACACCACCGCCTCCTGGCCCTGGAACCGGTCGACGGTGCCGACCGGAACATCGGCGAAGCCCGCGTCGCGCAGCGCCTCCTCCACCGCGACCTGCTGCGCGTTGTACGGCGTCACCACGATGATGTCGCCGGCAACGAGGGGCCGAGGCGGCAGCATCCGCCCCTCACCGTCGACCTCCTCGGTTCCGGTCCACTCCCGGCCGACGAGGTTGCGGACGATCGCGACGACGGTCTCAGCCTCCTCGGGCGACGAGGTGGCGTTGCCCCGGTGGCGCACCGGCACTGGGTGCACTCCGGGGGCGACGCCGGCAAGTAATCGCTGCGCGGTGGAGGGATGCGCGGCGAGCTGCCCTTCGTAGGACAGCCGCGACACCGGTCCGGCGACGGCGGGGTGCATGCGCCAGGTCCGCGCGAGGAAGTACCCGAGATCGGCGGGGATGACGGCGGCGCCGTCGATCACCCATCCGAGCGCCGAAGTGTCGACCGGTTCTGGGTGGGTACCCTGGCTCACCTGGGGCAGCTGCTGCGGATCGCCGAGCAGCAGCAGCCGGGGACTGGCAAGCGACACCGCGATCGTGGACGCGAGCGAGAACTGGCCGGCCTCGTCGATGACGAGCAGGTCGAGGGAGCCGCGAGGGATGCGCCCCTCGTGGCTGAAGTCCCACGCGGTTCCGCCGACCACGAAGCCGGAGTCGCCGCAGCGGCCGGTGAACTCGGACATGCCGTTCTTGTCGATGACGGTGTAGGCCGGGTTCTGGATCGAGCGGTCCTTCGGCGCCTTGCCCACGAATTGCGCGGGCACCCCCGCCTCGATCACCTTCTCGAGCATGTGCTCGACGACCGAGTGCGACTGCGCCACCACGCCGATGCGCCAGCATCGTTCGCGCACGAGCCGTTCGATCACGTGCGACCCGACGTAGGTCTTCCCGGTGCCCGGCGGTCCCTGCACCGCGAGGTAGCTGTGGTCGATGTCGACCAGACTGCGCACGATCGCGTCGATGTCGTCGCCGGTGGTGGCCGCCAACGCACCGCTGGTGGTGCGCGGCGGAAGACGGCGCAGGATGTCGGTGGCCGGATCCTTCGGGAACCTCGGCGCCGAATCGATCACCGCATCCGCCCACGCGTCGATCGCGGCCTGCTGGTTGCCCGCCCGGGGCGGGGCGGCAGGGGTGATCGCGACGGGCATCTGGGTCCACGTGAAGCCCTCGACCGCGTACTCCGCCACGATCGCGCCGTCGTCGAGCACCTCGAGGACGTCGGCACGATGGTCGGCGTAGATCCATCTCGGCGACGGGGTCACCGGAAACGGCGCCGGCAACTCGTACAGCAGGAAGGGGGACGATCCGACGCTCAACCGCGTGCCGGGGGCGAGCTCGCCGCGCAGCTCGACGATCCTGCGCTCGCTCCGCGCCCCCTCGGGGGTATGCCAGTCCGCGACGAGTCGGCAGCGCTCCTGCTCGAGCACCACGACATCCCGGGTGTCCTCCCACACCGACACCGGCTCGCGGAGCCGGAGGAAGTGCGTCGCCCAGAACGTCTTGGCCTCGCGCGGGTAGTAGTCGATGGCGGCCGCTCCCAGACGCAGCGCCTGCGCGTCCGCGTCGGGCGCCGCAGCGGCGAGGCGCTCGAGGGCGACGGCACGCGGCGACGGCTCGTATCCCTTCTCGCTGGGCTCGGGCTCGGCCGCCGGTCGCAGATTCGCTTCCCGGGCGCGGTCGACCAGCCAGTCGCGCAGCCGCCGCGTCGAGACGCAGTCGTACCGGTTGTAGTCGGCGAGGTCCTCGAAGATGGCACCGGCAGCCGCGGCATCCCCCTCTTCTTCCAGCGTGCGAGCCTGCACGTACTTCACGATCGAGTCGTCGCCGCGCTGCACGTCGCTGGTGCGCACCTCGTCGCCCATGTACAGCGGCTCGAGCTTCTTGATCGAATAGGAGCGCGATCCCACCCGCAGCGCGCGGCGCACGATCGGATACAGGTCGACGAAGACCCCGTCGCGCAGCAGCCGGTCGACGTCGCCCTCGCCCACGCCGTGGCGTGCCGCCATCGCCAGCAGGTGCGTCGGCTCGTACGGCGCGTAGTGGTAGATGTGCATGCCGGGATGCTGCAAGCGGCGCTGCTTGACGAGGTCGAGGAACGCCACGAGCGCGCGCTTCTCGTCGTCGAACGAGTGCGCCCACAGCGCGGAGTAGTCCTCTCGCAGATCCACCCAGCCGAAGAGGTAGTCCAGGCCCCAGACGGTGGCAGGGCTCTCGGTGTACAGCGGGTCGCCCTCGAAGTCGAAGAACAGGTCGCCGAGGTCGGGCCGGGGCAGCGCCCCGAGCGCGGCGGGCAGCACCACCTCGTAGGTGGGCACCGGGGGCGGATCGGTTGCCGCGCCCGGTGGCGCTTCCGTCGTCGTGGCCAGCGCGAGCGCCGAGCC
>CAXTES010000032.1:19451-20556 GCA_964243215.1 uncultured Microbacterium sp.
CGGTTGCCGCGCCCGGTGGCGCTTCCGTCGTCGTGGCCAGCGCGAGCGCCGAGCCTGTTCCGGCATACGTCGGAGATGTTTCGAGACGCTCGGCAACCGGGATCACGGCGGGGCTCGCCACCTCGGGAACCGGCACGCCGGCGGGACTGGCGAGCTGCAGCCGCGCCTGCGTGCGCAGCATCGCGAAGGTGTCGATACTCATCCGCGACGGCGGCACGACCGCCGCCGCGAGCGCGTCGATGGTCTTCACGCCGATGTCGCGCAGTCGCTGGCGCTGCACCGGACGCATTCCCGCGACCAGCAGCAGATCCCGGGATGCCACGACCTCGGCGTCGCACGTCGGGCACCGACCGTCGGCGACGACCTGCAGGTCGCCCCGCGGATCGCCCCAGGCGATCGGCGGGAAGTCAGCGCCCAGGTCGACGCGCCGGTCGGCGATGAGCGCCTTGAGCCGCTCGCGGCGCAGCCGGAATGTCGGTAGGAGGTCGTTGACGCGGTGGGTGCTGACGGTGCCGTCACCGAGCAGCAGTTCGACGCGGTCGGCGCGGGGCACGCCCAGCCGATCGAGCTGATCGGCGTATGCCGCCAGCTGCATCAGCGCGGTGACCCGGGCATGGCGGGCGAGTTTGGTGTCCTGCACCACCCAGCGCCCCGCCTGCTCCGACCCTGATGAGGAGTCACGGACCAGGAAGTCTGCGAACCCGACGAAGTCCGGGGTCGAGAAGGTCGCCTGGTAGATCACCGCGACGGACGGGTCATCCAAAGCCGCTTTGGTGATGGCGACGGACTCGGCCAACGCATCGGCATCCGAGGAATGGATCTCGGGCAACTCGACCACGCGATCGCCGAACCGCCGCCGATACTCGGCCAGCGTGCGACGCTCGTGTTCGCCGCCGAGACGCCCGGCGCGCTCGAGCGTCGGGTCATCGGGCTGTTCGACGGCGGCGACGCGTCCGAGTTTCGCGTCGATGGCGCGCAGCCACGCGAACTCGCACTCGGCAGCCGCCTTGAGGTCGCTCGCGCTCCAGACGATCCGGCCCTCGTCCTCGATGTACCGCATGCTCCCCTTCCCGCGTCCGACCCTAACCCCGACCTCCGACGCCGC
>CAXTES010000033.1:0-1214 GCA_964243215.1 uncultured Microbacterium sp.
AGCCGGGGGCGCCTCGTGTGGTGGCGCAGGGCGGCGGCGCGAGGCCGCGGCGCAGGGCGGCGGCGCAAGGCGGCGGCGCGAGGACGGCGACGAGCCCGGGCCGCCTCGTGCGGAGGCTTGAGGGCCATGACGGCGAGAGAAGGCGATGACACCGAAAGAAGGCCGCCGCGAAACACGAGAGCCTTCTCCCACCGCGGTTGCCTTCTCTCGCCGTCATGCCGAATCCCGGCGCTCTCGCTCTCACGCCGGATGCCTGTACCCTCGCCGTCACGCCGGATGCCTGTACCCTCGCCGTCCCGCCAGGTCCCGGCATCCAGGCAGGCCGAATCCCGGCATCCTCGCCACGCCGAATCCCGGCATCCCCGCCATCACGCGAGATGACGCCCCTGCGCGACGGCGCCCCGGATGGTGGCCTCCACGTAGGGCCAGTCGAACAGCACCTGTTTCCAGTCGAAGCGCAGCACGGTGTACCCGCGCAGCACGAGGCGGGCGTCGTCGCGGATGTCGTCCCGTCGCTGTGCCGCCTGATGATGCTGGAATCCGTCGATCTGCACGACGAGGCGCTCCCCGATGAGAGCATCCACGTCGTGACCGTCGATCCGCACCTGCTGACGCACCCGGAGTCCCATCCGGCGCACGCCGGCGACGAAGTGCGTCTCGATTCCCGAGTCCGAGAGGATCGACATCGCCGACAGCAACGGCGCCGCCGGCGCTGTGCCCCACCGGATTCCGGCGAGGTACGCCACATCGTGGCCGGCGCGCAGCGCGGACTCCCAGACCGCGAGCGCATCGGACCGCGGCAGGCACCGTGCCACGTGGAACAGCACGTTCTCGACTGGATCCACCAGTGCCCGACGCGGCACCGGCGCCGGTCCGCGGGCGCGGTGCAACGTCATCCCTGCCGGTGCTGAGGCCTTCGAGTTGCGCGCGACGGCGATGTGCCCGACATTGCGGGTCGGCGTCCACAGTCCGTGTCGGGCCGTAGCCGACACGCACGTCAGACGTCCCCCGAGCGTCGCGGCCCACACCAGGTCGGCCGACGCATCGACCACCGCGACCCAAGAGCGGCGCACCCGGCGGGCTCCGGCATCCACGACCCGGGCGATCGCGTAGTCCGTGAACCCGGCGGCGAGGATGTCGTCGCGATGCGCGACACCGCCGACCGACGCGAGCCATGCGGAAAGGTGAGAGGGATGCACGACCCGAGGATGCCG
>CAXTES010000033.1:1314-20316 GCA_964243215.1 uncultured Microbacterium sp.
CGGCCGCTCGCCCTCCGACACGATCCGCTGGAACCAGGCGAGCGTCGCCCGGGTCATGTCGGCGGGCCGATCGGATGCCTCGAGCGAGGCCAGCGCGTCGCGCACCTCGTGCTCGCGCCGCACCGCGTGCCGGTACGTCCCGTCGATCAGCCGCTGCACCAGCGCCTCCCCGTCCGGTCCGAGCTCGCCGGCGATCTGCCCGCGCAGCCACTGCTCGGCTCCGACCGCGCGCGCTGCGCCCACGCCCTCGATGACGAGCGCGGCCAATCCCTTCATGAAGACACTGCGCAGCAGCTTCAACCGCGCGGCCTCCCCCGCGTCGCCGGCGAGCGCGGTCAGCGGCACTCCGAGCGGGATCAGCACCTCACCCAGCGCCACCGCCCCGGGTCCGCTGGCGATGAGCGGCGTGCGGGACCCGGCGCGCGGCACCGGCGCCAGCACCGCGACATCCGCCATCGGCAGACCGCGCTCGGCGGCCAGCACCGCGATCTCCCGCTTGACGTGGGGGGCGGCGGTGTTCATGTCGGCGAAGACGGTGGGGGCGGATGCCTCACCCAGAGCCTCCCCGGCGACGTCGACGGCCACGCTCGCCCACACCAGGCTCAGCACGGCATCCGCCGTGCGCACGGCATCGGCGACCCCGCCGACCTGCTCGATCCCGGGCTCCTCCAGCGCGACGTTCGGGTCGTATCCGACGACGCGGGCGCCGGCGTCGCGCAGTCCCCGCGCGTACAGCCGGCCCGCCTCACCGAGCCCGAGGATCGCGATGGTCGTCATGGCGCTGCACACCCCAATACCCGTCGGCATCCCGCTCGCCGAGGTGGTCCCGCAACGAATGGATAACCTTCCCCTACCTCACACCAAAATCGTTGACAATCCAAGCGGGTATCCGTACCGTCCTGATCACGGGGACGACGCCGTCCTCGGCGACAGCAGCGCAGCGACGAGCGGAGGGCAGGGATGGCCGCTCGACTGACGGTGCATGATGTCAGCCTCCAGTTCGGCGGCATCAAGGTGCTCCAGGACGTCGGCTTCGGCGTCGAGCCGGGCCAGATCCTCGGCCTGGTGGGCCCGAACGGCGCCGGCAAGACCTCGCTGTTCAACTGCATCAGCGGGCACTACCGCCCCAGCGGCGGATCCATCCGCATCGACGACGCCGAGGTGCGCGGCGCGCGCCCGGCCACCCTGGCCGCGCACGGGCTGGCGCGCACGTTCCAGCATCCCGCGCTCCAGCTGCACGACACCGTGCTGCAGAACGTGCTCCTCGGAGCCCACACGCGCCTGCCCGGCGGACCCCTGGAGTGGTCGGCGCGGATCCCGCGGACGTGGCGATCGGAGCGCGCGCTGCGCGCGGAGGCGCTGGGCCTGCTCGAACGCAACGGCCTGGGATGGGCCGCGAACGTGCGCGCCGACGAGCTCTCGCACGGCCTGCACAAAGGCATCGAGCTGTGCCGCGCGCTGCTGATGCGGCCGCGGCTGCTGCTGCTGGACGAGCCGGCGGCGGGGCTGCCCCACGCCGAGGTCGAACAGCTGATCCAGACCGTGCGCCGCGTGCGCGACGAAGACATCACGGTCGTGATCGTCGAGCACCACATGGGGCTGATCGCGGCTCTGACCGACCGGGTCGTCGTGCTCGATCACGGTGCCAAGCTGATGGAGGGAACCGCCGCCGAGGCGCAGTCGGACCCGCGCGTGATCGAGGCGTACATCGGGAAGGATGCAGCGGATGACGCTGCTTGAACTCGAGGCGGTCACCGCGTTCTACGGGCCCGTCCAGGTGCTCGATGGGGTGTCGCTGTCGGTTCCGGACGGCGGTGCCGTCGGCATCCTCGGCGCCAACGGGGCCGGCAAGACCACGACCCTGCGGGCGATCAGCGGCACGGTGCGCGCCGGCGGACGGATCGTGTTCGACGGCAAGGACATCCGCGGGATGAGGCCCGACCGCGTCGCCGGACTCGGCATCGCGCACGTACCCGAGGGCCGCGGGACCCTCGGCGACTTGACCGTCCGCGAGAACCTCCGCGTCGGCGCCTATCTGCGCCGCGACCGCACGAAGGTCGCCTCCGACATCGACTACTGCCTCGACCTGTTCCCCAACCTCAAGGAGCGGATCCGCTCGAACGCGTCGGCACTGTCCGGCGGCGAGCAGCAGATGCTCGCCGTCGCCCGGGCCGTGATGTCCAAGCCGCGCCTGCTGCTGCTGGACGAGGCATCCCTCGGGCTCGCGCCGTCGACCGCGAAGAACGTCTACGAGGCGATCCGGCGGCTGCGGATCGAGTCGGGCATCGCGATGGTCGTCGTGGAGCAGAACGCCAACCTCGCCTTCTCCCTCGTCGACAGCGCGACGGTGCTCGAGACCGGACGCAACGTGCTGACCGGGTCGTCGGCCGAGCTGCGCGGCATGGACGAGATCCGACGCGCATACCTGGGAGGCTGACGCGTGGGCACCTTCATCCAGCTCGTGGTCGACGGCCTGTCGACCGGCTCGATCTACGCCGCGTTGGCGCTCGCGATCGTGCTGGTTAATCAGGCGACCGGGCTCATCAACTTCGCGCAGGGCGGGATGGCCGTGCTGTCGGCGTACATCGCGTGGCAGCTGACCGCGTTCCAGGTGCCGTTCATCCTGGCGCTGCTGGCATCGCTCATCGTGTCGTTCCTGCTCGGCGCGGTCATCGAGCGGTTCCTCATCCGGCGGTTCGAGCGCGGCGACCCCGACACCGCCGTCGTGGTCACCATCGGGCTGCTGACCCTCATCACCGGCATCGCCGGATGGATCTGGACCTACAACAACAAGCAGTTCCCGTCGCTGTTCTCGCTGGACACCGTGCCGATCCTGGGCGCGTCCGTGAGCCTGCGCTCGATCGGCACGACGATCGTGATCGTGGTGATCATGGGGCTGCTGCAGGCGCTGTTCGTCGGCACCAAGCTCGGGCTGGCGCTGCGCGCCGTCGCGATCAACCCCGAATCCGCCGCCTTCTCCGGCCTGCCGGTCGGGCGCCTGCTCATGGTCGGCTGGGGCCTGGCCGCGGTGCTGGGGGCGGTCGCCGGCGCCCTGGTGGCACCCTCGCTCACCCTCACGCCGGGGATGATGGACAACGCCCTCGTGTACGCGCTGGCCGCCGTCATCCTCGGCGGCCTGTCGAGCCCCGTCGGGGTCGTCGTGGCCGCGTGGCTGATCGGCGTGCTGGAGAACCTCGCCGCGGTGTACGTGCCGTTCATCGGGTACGACCTGCGGGTCGCGGTGCCGTTCATCCTCATCTTCGTGGTGCTGGTGCTGCGGCCGCAGGGCCTGTTCGGGCGGAAAGTCGTGGTGCGCGTCTGATGGCCACGGCATCCGCGTTCTTCGCCCGTCCCTGGGTCCGTTGGGTCGGCGTCCTGATCGTGGTGGCGATTCTGGTGCTCGCGCCGCTGGTGCTGCCCGAGTTCGCAAACCAGACGCTCGCCCGCATCGGGGTGTTCGCCGTCGCGGTGCTGGGCCTGAACGTCGTGATGGGATACACCGGCCAGGTCTCGCTCGGACAGATCTTCTTCCTCGGTCTCGGGGCGTATGTCACGGCATACGGCGTGGAGAACCACTGGAACATCCTGCTGGTCTTCCTCGCGAGCCTCCTGATCCCCGGGGTGGTGGGCCTGCTCATCGCCCTGGCCGCCGCGCGCCTCGGAGGTCTCGCGATCGCGATGGTCACGATCGCGCTGCCGATCGTGGGGGTGCCGCTGGCCAAGCGGCTCTCGGCGTTCACCGGCGGGTCGCAGGGTCTGTCATCCCGATTCTCGGATGCGCCGGAGTGGACCGGGTTGTACAACGACCAGTGGCAGGCGTACGTCGTCTTCCTCGTCGGCGGCATCGTCTTCCTGCTGACGCGGAACCTGGTGCGCGGCAAGTACGGCCGCGCGTTCGCGATCGTGAAGGGCAACGAGGCGGTCGCATCCTCGATGGGGGTCTCGCCCTACCGCTATAAGGTGCTCGCCTTCACGGTCGCGTCGCTGATCGGCGGCGTCAGCGGCTTCCTGTACATGGTCGTCGTGCAGTACACGTCGCCCGAGACGCTGAGCTTCGGACACTCCATCACACTGCTGGCCGCGATGGTCATCGGCGGCGCCGCCAGCATCGTCGGGTCGCTGCTGGGCGGGGCGTACTACGTGCTCGTGCCGCAGTTGACGAACGTCATCGACCCGAACCTGACGGCCGTGCTGCAAGGCGCCCTGCTGCTGGTCGTGCTGTTCGTGCTGCCGGGCGGTCTGGCGTCGCTGCCCCGGGCGCTCGGTCGGCTGCGTCGCCGTTCGCGCCGCGCCGGTCCGCCCGATGACGACATCCCACAAGCCACTCCAGCCGTCGCCACCATCACCGGTGACGCGGCGGAGGGACCCGAAACAGAGAGGCAAGGTCAGGCATGAACATGCACACCAGATCGAGAGGAGTGCTCGGGGCGGTCGCTCTGGCTTCGGCCGTGGCGCTCACCCTCGCGGGCTGCTCACGCGGCGGCGGCGGTGGGGATGCCTCGGGCAGCGCGGCAGCGGCCAGCCCCGGCATCACCGACACCACCATCACGCTGGGCATCACGACTCCCCTCAGCGGCGCCACCGCCGGACCCGGAACCTGCACGGTGGCCGGCGTGACGGCGTACTTCGGCGCGAAGAACGCCGAGGGCGGCGTGAAGTTCGGCGACGGCAAGACCCGCACGGTCGAGATCAAGGCGCTCGACGACGCGTACGACCCGCAGAAGGCCAAGGCCAACTACGACCAGCTGAAAGACAGCGTCTTCGCGATGACGGCGGGCCTGGGCACGCCGACGAACCGGGCGTGGCGTGAGGCCGCGATCGCCGACAAGGTGCCGCAGGTGCTGATCATGACCGGCGACCCGATCTTCAGCAGCACCGAAGACAGCCCGTGGCAGCTCGGTTTCGTGCCGATCTACCAGAACGAGGGCGAGGCGTTCGGCAAGCTGCTGGCCGCCTCGGGCGGTGACCACAAGGTGGCCGTGCTCTACCAGAACGACGACTACGGGCAGGGCTACCTGGAGGGCTTCAAGAACGCGATCGAGGGTGCCGACAACATCCAGATCGTCAAGGAGCTCACGTACGAGGCGACAGACACCTCCGTCGACGCGCAGCTGACGGAGCTGTCGGCAACCGGAGCGGACGTGTTCTTCAACGCGATGTCGGTGACCCCGCTGGTCATCTCGTCGCTGCAGAAGGCCCAGCAGCTCAACTGGAAGCCGAACTGGTTCCTGCCCTCGAACACCTCGAGCCCCACGGCGATCCTGGAGCCCGGTGGTGGCAGCGCCTTCCCCGGCGTCTACTCGGTGTCGTTCGCGAAGGCCCCGGCCAGCCCCGCATTCGCGAAGGACGAGGATGTCACGACCTACCTGGCAGCGCTCAAGCAGTACGGCAACTACCAGGATCCGCCGGCGTTCCCGCACTGCCAGTGGAGCTGGATGGTCGGCGCGACGCTGGAGCAGGCGTTCGAGAAGATGACCGCACCGACGCGCGACGATTTCATGTCGTCGCTGCGTGACATCTCCAACTTCGAAGCTCCGCTGATGCTGCCGGACACCTCGGTCGACACCACGAAGGACGGTCAGCCGGCGGTCTCGACGGTGGTCGTGCAGAAGTACAACGGCAAGGGCTACGACACGGTCCAGAAGTTCGGCTGATCCGGTCGGATGAGGGGCGGCCCGTCTGCGGACGGGCCGTCCCTCCTGCGCGCGACGCGTCGTACGCGCCCCGTCTCCGAACGGGCCGCCCTTTCCGTGCGCGCCGTCAGTCCAGGCCGCGCAGCACCGCGATGATGCCCGCCAGGTGCGCGCGGGTCGCGGCCTCTGCGGCATCCGGATCCCTGGCCAGGATCGCGTCGATGATCGCGATGTGCTCGGGTCCGGACCTCGAGGCGCGCCCGGGCAGGAAGCCGAGCCGGAACTGGTGCCGGGCGGACTGCGCGCGCAACCGCTCGAGCAGCTGCGTCGCAGTTGCGTGGCGGCTCAGCATCCGGATCCGCCGATCCATCTCCTGGTTCAGTCGCGAGTACTCCACGAGGTCGGTCTCAATGATCGCGTCCCGGATGCGAGTGCGCAGGCGCGTCAACTCGTCGGCGTCCTGGTCGGTGAGGTTCTCGGCCGCCTTGCGCGCGCACAGCGACTCCAAGCCCATGCGCACCTCGACGATCTCGACCGCCTCGTCGACGCTGATCGCCCGCACGCGAGCGCCGCGGTTGGGCAGCCGCTCGACGAGTCCTTCGCCGGTCAGATTCAGCAGTGCCGTCCGCACGGCCGCGCGCGAGGCGTCGTAGCGCTCGCTGAGATCTGCCTCGATGAGCCGCTGATGAGGGGCGAACTCGGCGTTGAGGATCGCGTCGCGGATCTGCTGCGTGAGGTCGATGCGGCCGGTGGCCACGCCTGTGTCGTCGTCGACCGCGGCGTCCGTCATGGTTCGGCATCCTCTCGAGAAGTCAAGGCGGATGCTGTCCACGGTAGCGGCTGCGAGCCGATTGCAGACGAAATGCGCGCGGATCTCGGCGCCAATCGGATACGTCAACCTACGTTGACAACTCTGGCGTCTGTCAACTAAGGTTGACGGCGGATGCCTCGTCCGAAGCATCCGGGAAGGCACTGTGAGCGACCGCAATGTGATCGGCGCCGGCGTCGGCGGCGACCCGCTGCCCGAGCTGCGCCGACTGCGCGCGATGCAGTCCGAGCTGGCGCGCGCCGAGGCCGAGCAGGTGCGCCGCGCCCGGGCGCAGGGCTTCTCCTGGGTCGCGATCGCCGATGCGCTCGGCGTGAGCCGCCAGGCCGTGCACAAGAAATACGGGCGACGATAGTCGTGTCCCCTTCGAGAAGTCAGGAATCCCGCCATGTCCGCTGAGCCCGTCGCAGTACCCGCCCAGCGCGGTCGCCGGTCGAAAGACGACGGCCCGCGCGCCAGCATCCGCCAGCTCCTGCCGTTCCTGCTCGAACACAAGGGTGTGCTGGGGGTGGTGGTCGCCCTGAGCATCGCCGGAGCGCTGGCGTTCCTGGGTCAGCCGCTCATCGTCGGACAGGTCATCGCCCGCGTGCAGGCCGGCGATCCGCTCGGATCGCTCGTCTGGATGCTCGTCGCGCTCGTCGTCGTGGCGTCCGTCATCTCGGGTTTCCAGCACTACCTGCTGCAGCGCACCGGAACCGCGGTGGTCCTGTCGAGTCGCAGGCGGCTGATCGCCCGCATCCTTCACCTGCCGATCGCGGAGTTCGACGCCCGCCGTACCGGCGACCTCGTCTCCCGGGTCGGCACCGACACGACGCTGCTGTACGCGGTGCTGACGCAGGGCCTCGCGGATGCCGTCGGCAACTCGCTCGTCTTCGTCGGGGCACTGATCGGAATGGCGATCATCGACCCCGTGCTGCTCGTGCTGATCGTCGCGGTCATCGGCGCGTCCGTCGCCGTCGTCGTGACTCTCAGCGGCCGCATCCGACGCGCGACGCGCGAGCAGCAGGAGAAGGTGGGCGAGTTGGCCTCGGGCGTCGAACGGGCGGTGGGGTCGATCCGCACCGTTCGCGCGGCGGGTGCGAGCGACCGCGAACAGGCGGCGATCACGCAGGTGGCCGCGCAGACGTACGACATCGGCGTGCGCATCGCCAAGGTGTCCGCGCTCGTGGTGCCGGTGTCGAGCATCGCGCTGCAGATCTCGCTGCTCGTCGTGCTCGGGGTGGGCGGGCTGCGCGTGGCGTCGGGAGCGATCACGGTCGCCAGCCTCGTCACGTTCGTGATGTTCCTGTTCATGCTCGTAGCACCACTGGGTTCGTTCTTCGGCGCGATCACGTCGGTGAATCAAGCGCTCGGCGCGCTGGGCCGCATCCAGGAGGTGCTGGACCTGCCGACCGAGACTCAGGATGACGTGGCGCTCGCGGCCTCGGTCGTCGGGCGTGCGCCGCAAGACGAGAAGCACGCGGCCATCGAGTTCCGCGACGTGCACTTCGCCTATCCCGAAGCTGTCGTCGCGGCCCGTCGCAAGGTGGAAACCGAAGCGCTCGCGATGCTCGAGGGTGCCCGCGTGGACACCTCCACCATCGAGGGGGCCCGCGCGCCCGCGGATCCGGCGGCGGCCCGGGGGGTGCTGGGCGAGGTGTCGGTCCGGGTGCCGCGCGGCGAGCGCGTCGCGCTGGTCGGCCCGTCCGGAGCCGGCAAGAGCACGACACTCGCCCTGATCGAGCGGTTCTACGACCCCACCAGCGGGTCGATCCTCCTTGGCGGCGACGACATCCGCGGCCTCGACCGCGAGACGCTGCGCGCGGAGCTCGGGTACGTGGAGCAGGATGCGCCGACCCTCGCGGGCTCGATCGGCGACAACCTGCGGCTGGCGTCGCCCGAGGCATCCGACGCCGACTGCGTGCGGGTGCTGCACGCCGTGAATCTCACCGAGGTGCTCGAGCGCAGTCCGCTCGGATTGGACGCGCCGGTCGGCGAAGCGGGCGTCATGCTCTCCGGCGGCGAGCGTCAGCGGCTCGCGATCGCGCGGGCGCTGCTGGCCGCTCCGCCGATCCTGCTGCTGGACGAGTCGACGTCATCGCTCGACGGCCTGAACGAACAGCGGATGCGGGACGCGATCGACGCGGTCGCCACCGGCCGCACCCTCATCGTGATCGCCCACCGCCTCTCGACCGTGGTCGACAGCGACCACATCGTCGTGATCGATCACGGCGAGGTGGTGGGCCAGGGCACGCACTCCGAGCTGGTCGAGTCGACGCCGCTGTACCGCGACCTCGCCCGCCACCAGCTCCTGGTATGAACTCGGCATCCTCACGCCCGGCATCCTCGCTCCTCGCACGCCGGCCTCCACCCCGCCGAACCCACACTCTCTCGCCGAACCCACACGCTGCGAGCGCCACACGGTGTGGGCTCGGCGCCCGGGTGTGGGTTCGGCGGAAGGGCGAGAGAAAGAGAGGGGATGCGGTGGGTCAGGACCGCGCGGTCTTGAGGCGGTGCCGCAGCGCCTGCAGCTCGGTCTGCAGCGCCGCCGGCACCCGGCCATCGAACTCCGCGTAGAACTCCTCGGTCAGATCGGCCTCGCGCAGCCACGAGTTCGGATCGATCGCGAACAGCTGCTCGAGGTCGTCCTGCGAGACATCGGTGCCCTCGAGGTTGAGGTCCTCGGTGCGCGGCAGGCGTCCGATCGGGCTGTCGACGGCGGCCACGGTGCCGTCGACGCGGCGGATGATCCAGTCGATCACGCGCGCGTTGTCGCCGAAGCCCGGCCACAGGAATCGGCCGTCGGCGCCCTTGCGGAACCAGTTCACCTGGAAGATCCGCGGCGCCCGGTCGAAGCGCAGCTTCTGCCCGACCTTCAGCCAGTGCCCGAAGTAGTCGGCCATGTTGTACCCGCAGAACGGCAGCATCGCGAACGGATCGCGACGCAGCTCGCCGACGGTCCCCTCGGCGGCAGCGGTGCGCTCGGACGAGATGGTCGAGCCGAGGAACACACCGTGGGTCCAGTCGGTCGCCTCGACCACGAGGGGCACGTTCGTCGCGCGGCGTCCGCCGAACAGGATCGCGTCCAGCGGCACGCCCTGCGGGGCATCCCAGTCCGCGGCGATCTGCGGGCACTGACCGGCCGAGACGGTGAAGCGGGAATTGGGGTGAGCGGCGGGACGACCGGATGCCGGGGTCCAGGGATTGCCCTCCCAGTCGGTCAGCTGCGGCGGCGCCTCGTCGGTGAGGCCCTCCCACCACACGTCGCCGTCGGGGCGCAGCGCCACGTTGGTGAAGATCGTGTTGCCCCACAGCGTCTCGACCGCGGTGACGTTGGTCGACTCCCCCGTGCCGGGCGCGACGCCGAAGAACCCGGCCTCGGGGTTGATCGCCCACAGCCGGCCGTCCTCGCCGGGACGGATCCACGAGATGTCGTCACCGAGGGTCTCGACGCGCCAGCCGGGGATCGTGGGCCGCAGCATCGCGAGGTTCGTCTTGCCGCACGCTGACGGGAACGCCGCCGCGACGTGGTAGGCCTTGCCGCGCGGGTCGATGACGCGGATGAGGAGCATGTGCTCGGCGAGCCATCCTTCATTGCGCCCGATCACCGATGCGATCCGCAGCGCGAAGCACTTCTTGGCCAGGATCGCGTTGCCGCCGTACCCGGATCCGAACGACCACACCTCGAGGTCGTCGGTGAAGTGCACGATGTACTTCTCGTCGTTGCACGGCCAGACCACGTCCTGCTCGCCCGGCGCGAGCGGCGCGCCGACCGAGTGCACGGTCTTGACCCAGTGCGCGCCGTCGGCGATGAGCCGGGTGACGGCATCCCCCACCCGCGTCATGATCTCGATCGACACGACCGCGTACGGGCTGTCGGTGACCTGCACGCCGATGTGAGACAGCGGTCCGCCGACCGGCCCCATCGAGAACGGCACGACGTACATCGTGCGGCCGCGCATCGATCCGGCGAAGATCTCGTTCATCGTCGAACGCATCTCGGCCGGGGCGGCCCAGTTATTGGTGGGTCCGGCATCCACCTCCCGCTCGGAGGCGATGAACGTGCGCGCCTCGGTTCGCGCGACGTCGCTCGGGTGCGAGCGGGCCAGGTACGAGCCGGGCCGCCATTCGGGGTTGAGCTTGATGATCTTGCCCTCGTCGACCATGTCGCGCAGCATCGCCTCGTTCTCGGCGCGCGAGCCGTCGACCCAGTGGATGCGAGCCGGCTGCGTCAGCGCGGCGATCTCGTCGACCCACGCGAAGAGGGCGGCCATGCCGGGCCCGTCGATCTCGGGACGAAGGCCGAACTCACGTGCCGGTGCCAGAGAACGGATGCCGCGCGCGGGGGTGCGAGTGAAGATCTCTGCCAAAGCCATGATGCTCCTCGTATCGATCAGATCTGCGTTGTTGTCCAGGATCCCATCCCGATGCCCCCGGTTTCCAGACCCCCTAGCGATAACTCTGGGGATTCTTTCGCTATTGTCAAATCGTGACCGCCACCGCCATCGAGCTCGCGACCCTTGGCCATCGCATCCGCCACCAGCGCGTCGAGAGCGGCCTCACCCTCGACGAGCTCGGCGCGCGGGTGGGCGTGGCGGGCAGCCATCTCAGCCTCATCGAGAACGGCAAGCGCGAGCCCAAGCTGTCGCTGCTGCAGGAGATCGCGCGGGTGACACAGACGGATGTCGCGGATCTGCTGTCGACCGAACCGCCCAACCGGCGCGCCGGGTTGGAGATCGAACTGGATCGCGCGCAGGCCAGTCCGGTGTTCCGTCGTCTCGGCATCCCGGCCGTCAAGATCACGAAGGCGACGACCGACGAGACGATCGAGACGATCCTCGGCCTGCACCGGGAACTGCAGCGGCGCGAACGCGAGGCGATCGCCACGCCCGAGGAGGCCCGCCGCGCGAACACAGAACTGCGGCTGAGGATGCGGTCGCACAACAACTACCTGCCCGAGATCGAGAAGCTCGCCGAGAAGCAGCTGGGCCGTGCGGGGCACATCTCCGGAGCACTGACCCACCGCACGGTGAGCATCATGGCCGAGCAGCTCGGGTTCGAGCTGATCTACGCCGGCGACCTGCCGCACTCGGCGCGCTCGGTGACCGATATCGAGAACGGCCGGATCTACCTTCCGCCCGCCTCGATCCCCGGCGGGCACGGCCTGCGCTCGATGGCGCTGCAGGCGATGGCGCACCGGCTGCTCGGACACCAGCCGCCGCTGGACTACGCCGACTTCCTCCAGCAGCGGCTCGAGATCAATTACTACGCCGCTTGCTGCCTCATGCCCGAGACCAACGCCGTCGCGTTCCTGCAGCAGGCCAAGCGCGACCGCAACCTCGCCGTCGAGGACTTCCGCGACGCGTTCGGGGTGACGCACGAGGCGGCGGGGATGCGGATGACGAACCTGGTGACGGAGCATCTCGGCATCCCGCTGCACTTCCTGCGGGTCGACGGCGCGGGTGCGATCAACCGCGTGTACGAGAACGACGACCTGCCGTTGCCGAGCGACGTCACCGGCGCGATCGAGGGCCAGATCGCGTGCCGCCGGTTCTTGGCGCGGTCCGCCTTCGAGGAGCACAACCGCACCACCGAGCACTACCAGTACACCGACACCCCGGCCGGCACCTACTGGTGCTCGACGCAGACCGGCTCGACCGCCGACGGCGAGTTCTCCATCACGGTCGGCGTGCCGTTCGACGACGCGCGCTGGTTCCGCGGACGCGAGACGCAGAAGCGCGCGGTCTCACGGTGCCCGGATGAGTCGTGCTGCCGCCGCCCGCCGGCGGATGTGACGGCGCGGTGGGAGGGCAAGGCGTGGCCGAGCGCCCGGGTGCACATGCAGATGTTCACGCCGCTGCCGCGCGGGGCGTTCCCCGGCGTCGACGACGGCGAGGTCTACGCCTTCCTCGAGCGCCACGCCGAGGGCTGACGCGTTCTGTCTTCCGGGCCTCCTGCCGAAACCGCACCCCGTTCCCGAACCCGCACCCTGCGGCGTGAATGCGGTGTGGGTTCGCGCACGGGGTGCGGGTTGGCGGAAGGAGCCAGGGATGCCGCGTCAGTCGTCGGCGCCGGATCCCCCGCGCGGCGCCCACCGGACCCACGCCGCGACGTAGATCGCGAGTGCGGCGACGAGTCCCGCCACGACCCACAGCACGACGAGGTAGTCCACCCACGATCCGATCGGTGGAGATCCGGGCAGGAAGGTGCGCAGCGGCACGGTGGCGAACAGCATCGCCGCCATCCAGCTCGTCAGCGTCGCTTCGACTTTGCGCTTGCCGCGGAAGGCCAGGATGGCGACGATCAGCGCCAGTACCGGCAGTGCGATCAGGAGCAGCAGCAGCACGATCCCGAACGCGACGGTGGCGGCGGACCGGGTCGCCGTGATGCGCAGCTGCGTGACGGGCTCGCCGTCGACGACGAGTTTGTCGTTGCCGGGTATCTGCTCGGATGCGAAGGTCCAGCCGGGGACATGCGGCGTGCCGCACAGCTGCAGCGGTACCGCCTTCCCGGTCCGGTCCACCGTCTGCGCTGCCACGAACGCAACCTCGACCGAGTGGCTGTCGAACGGCCAGCTCTCGACGTGCCCGTCGGTGATGAGCCGGAACGACAGTGGCGACGGGATGTCACCCGCCGCGATCTGGAACGTTCGCGGTCCGTCCGTCTGCGTCACGATCAGGGTGACGGGATTAGTGGGCAGTCCTGATGCATCGGTGGGGATGGGGCCGAGCGAGACGACGTCGAGCTTCGCGGCGATTCGGTCGGTGACGGCATCCACCGACTCCGGCGACAGCGACATCGTCAGCGAGTCCGGCGGGCCGGTGTCGGGACATCCCTGCTCCGACACCGCGCGCTCGTTCGCGGCGTAGAGCGCGACCACCCCGAGGTACACGACGGCCAGCACCACCACGAGCGCCGCAACCATGGCGATTCCGCGGCGCCGGCGCGGCGCGCGGACCGTGCTCGGCTCCCCCGTCATCGGTGTCAGTGTGGCACGCCGGCGCTCACCCGGTGACGAAGTGGCGGTAGCGGTCGAGCGCCCCGGCGATTTCGGCATCCGTCGCCATGCCGGGCACGAGCACGTCGGGCACCGAGTCGGCGGATCGCCGGCCCACGGCGAGCGAGTGCGTCCACACCCCGACGATCTCGCCGCGGGCGACGAGGATCGGACGCATCATGCCACCGACCGCGATGATCGACACGAGGTCGGGCGCACAGTTCTGGGTGCGGTCGGCGTAGGAGAGGAAGTACTCCTCGAACGGCGGCAGTGCCATCACCTCGGGCGCCCTCGCCGACCGCCGGGGCCGCGGCCGCGAGACGTAGAGCGGCTCCCCGTCGAACTCGACGGTGTCGAGCCGGTGCCCAGCCGCCTCCGCGGCCTTCCGCGCCATGCCGATCGGCAGCCCCGACCACCACGCGAAGTCCGCCGGCGACGCCGGTCCGTGTCCGTCGATGTAGCGGACGAAGAACTCCACGACCGGATCGGCGGGGGTCGCGGCACCCCCCACCCAGTCGTCCGTCAGCACGATGTACTGCTCTCGGGTGGGTCCGCTGTCGCGCGGCACGACCGGGCCGAGACATACCGTGCCACGCACCGCGAGCGCGTAGAGCACGTGCACGCCGCGCTGATCCGCCGGATCGATGTCGAGCCCGCGCAGCAGGTCGAACAGCTCGGCGCGCGTCAGCCTGTTTCCGCCGGTCAGTGCCGCGACGGCGGCGCGCTCGGCGCGGCGCAGGTCCGACGTCTCGAGGCCGAGCCGCACATGACGCGAGTGCGCCTGGCGATGCTGGCGCTCTCCGGTCAGCGCCAGCACCCACCCCAGATCGCGCGGGCGCAGGATGTGGATCGTGCCGCGCTGCGTCCAGGATCGGATGAGCGTTCCATCGTCGAGCGCGGTGTCGAGGTCGCGCATCGTCGGGGCGCCGCGGGTGCGCGCCGCGATCGCCCACCGCCCGCCGGCGAAGTCCTGCGCCTGGGTCGCGAGCATGTGGGATGCCGCGTCAGCCACATTCGCGACCGGCGCGCTGAGGCGATTCGACCGCAACCGCTCCGAGCGCAGCGCGGCAGCATCCATGGCTCACATCCTGCCGTGCGCCCGCGACATCGAGCGGGGCCCAGACCACGACCGAAGCGAGTCGACAGCGTCGCCTTACCTTGCTGGCGGTACCCGCTCCGGCGACCTACCGTGAGGGGATGACCTCATCCCGGCCGGACGGCGCCCATCCCGACGAGCCGCACGGCACCGGTGTGGCGCAGCGATTGAACTGGCTCCGCGCGGGTGTGCTGGGCGCGAACGACGGCATCGTGTCCACCGCTGCCGTCGCCGTGGGCGTCGCGAGCGCGACATCCCAGGTCGCTCCGGTGCTTCTCGCCGGCGCCGCGGCCTTGGTGGGCGGCGCGATTTCGATGGCTCTCGGCGAGTACATCTCGGTGTCGAGTCAACGCGACAGCGAGCATGCGCTCATCGCCAAGGAGCGTCGAGAGCTCGAATCCGACCCGGACGCCGAGTTCGCCGAGCTGGTCGGGCTCTACCAAGCGCAGGGTCTCCAGCCCGCAACAGCTCATCAGGTCGCCGCGGAACTGACCGAGCGGGACGCGCTGCGGGCGCATCTGGCCATCGAGCTGAACATCGATCAGGACGACGTCGCGAGCCCCTGGCACGCGGCTCTCGCGTCGGCTGTAGCGTTCACGGTGGGTGCGCTGCTGCCGCTGGCGACGATCCTGCTTCTGCCGCATCCGGCGCGGATCGCCTGGACCTTCGTCGCCGTGCTGGTTGCGCTGGCAGTCACCGGGTACATCGCGGCGTGGATCGGGGACTCGAACCGCTGGCTCGCCGTCATCCGGACCGTCGTCGGCGGAGCGCTCGCGCTCGGCGCCACTTTCCTCGTCGGGTCTCTCTTCGGCACCGCCGTGCTGTGACCGCCGAACCGCGGCCCTACGCGAACGGGTTCGGAGTCAGCGTGTACTTGGTCTGCAGGTATTCGTGGATGCCCTCGAATCCGCCCTCGCGACCGAGTCCGGAGAACTTCCAGCCGCCGAACGGCGCCGCCGCGTTGGAGACGACGCCGACGTTCAGGCCCATCATCCCGGTCTCGAGGCGTTCGATCATGCGCTGCCCGCGGGCCAGGGACTCGGTGTAGACGTACGATACGAGCCCGTACTCGGTGTCGTTGGCGATGCGCACGGCGTCGTCCTCGTCGTCGAACGGCACGATCGCCAGCACGGGACCGAAGATCTCCTCGCGCAGGATGTCGCTGCCCGCCTTCACGTCCGAGATCACGGTGGGCTCGTAGAACGTGCCCTCGCCCTCGATCGCGTGACCGCCGGTGCGCAGCTGCGCCCCGCGCTGGACCGCGTCGCCCACCAGCTGGGATGCCTTCGCGACGGCCCGGTCGTCGATCAGCGGACCGATCGTGACACCCTCCTCGGTGCCGCGTCCGATCCGGAAGGCCTTCACCCGCTCGGTCACGCGCTCGGCGAACTCCTCCGCGACACCACGGTGGACGATGAAGCGGTTGGCGGCCGTGCACGCCTGCCCGATGTTGCGGAACTTCGCCGCGATCGCACCGTCGACGGCCTTGTCGAGGTCCGCGTCGTCGAAGACGACGAACGGAGCGTTGCCGCCGAGCTCCATCGAGGTGCGCAGGATGCCGGATGCCGCCTGCTCGAGCAGCCGCTGGCCGACGGGCGTGGAGCCGGTGAACGACAGCTTGCGCAGCCGCGGATCGCGGATGATCGGCTCCGACACCGCGCCCGAGGTCGACGTCGTCAGCACGTTCACGACCCCGTTGGGCACGCCGGCATCCTCGAGCAGCTTCGCGAAGTAGAGGGTCGTCAAAGGCGTCAGCTCGGCGGGCTTGACGACGACCGTGCACCCGGCGGCCAGCGCCGGCGCGATCTTGCGGGTCGCCATCGCGAGGGGGAAGTTCCACGGCGTTATGAGGTAGCACGGCCCGACCGGATGCTGCGACACGATCATGCGCCCGGTGCCCTCCGGGTTCGGGCCGTACCGGCCCTGGATGCGGGGCGCCTCCTCGCTGAACCACCGGACGAACTCGCCGCCGTACACCACCTCGCCACGCGCCTCGGCCAGCGGCTTGCCCATCTCGATCGTCATCAGCAGCGCAAACTCCTCCTTGCGCTGCTGCAGCAGATCGAACGCGCGGCGCAGGATCTCACCGCGCTCACGGGCGGGCGTCGCCGCCCATGCCGGAAACGCGTCGCACGCGGCATCCAGCGCCGCCTTCCCGTCGGCCACCGACGCGCTGGCGATCTGCTTGACCACCTGGCCGGTGGCGGGGTCGTATACCTTCAGCGTCTTACCGCCTTCGGCCGCCCGCCATTCGCCGCCGATGAAGAGGCCATCCGGCACCCGCGCCAGCAGGTCGGTCTCGCGGTTGTCGGTCATGACGGCTCCTTCGTCGCTGCGGGATGCCTCGAGCATCGAATTCTTCGTATCGTATACGATCGGGTGGGTCGCGGACGTCAGCCCGCCAGCGCCGGCGCACGTTGCGGCAGGAGACATCCGTCGAAGAATGCACCCAGTTCGCCCGTGGCGCGAAGCGGCAGGACCGCGGCGACGTACTGATCCGGTCGCACGACCACGACCACCCCATCGCGCGAGAGGCCGCGCTCGTCGAAGATGTCGGTGTCACTCCACGCGCTGGGTGCGGCGGCGTACACCTTCTCCCAGTCCGTCAGCCCGAGCGGCCCGGTCCGAGGCACGAACGCCCCGGGCACGCGGGAGATGTCGACGTCCTCGAACCGCTGCTGGTAGACGGCCTTCACGTCGAAGACGGCGTCGACATCCGCCCCGGCCGGGGTGAACCGGGCGACGGGCGAGTCGGGCGAGGCGATCCACTCGGCCCAGGACGTCAGCGCCGACGGCTCGCCCGCGGCGGGGGTGTCGGCGAACGCGTACACGCGCCAGCGACCATCGGCTTTCGCGTGGTGTCCGAGGTGCACCACGTTGCCGTCGCACACGCGCACGACCTCGGCGGACTTGAACCGTTTGCCGATCGGGAACCCGGATGCCAGCGACTGGTCGTCGTCGTCGGCTTCGATGATGGACGGACCGTACTGCGTCATGAAACCCGAGGGGAACTCGGCGGTGCCCAGGTAGTACGCGGCGAGTTCCTGCGGGTCGGAGATCTCCTCGGGCTTGCGGGCCATGAGGGCCGACCACTCGCGGTCGAAGTCGATCAGCTGCTGGGCCACCGGCTGCCGTTCCGCGGAGTACGTCGCCAGCAGCGCCTCGGGGCTGAGACCTGTCAGCACGTGCCCGAGCTTCCATCCCAGGTTGAAGCCGTCCTGCATCGACACGTTCATCCCCTGCCCCGCCTTCGCGCTGTGCGTGTGGCAGGCGTCGCCGGTGAGGAAGACGCGGGGCGCGCGGTCGGACCCCACCGGCACGTCGTCGAACTTGTCGGTGACCCGGTGTCCGAC
This sequence comes from uncultured Microbacterium sp., assembly GCA_964243215.1. GTDB lineage: Bacteria > Actinomycetota > Actinomycetes > Actinomycetales > Microbacteriaceae > Microbacterium. The sequence goes on from CAXTES010000033.1 coordinate 19,199, forward strand.
CTCGTACACGCTGTGCCAGGCGACCTGCTTCACGTCGAGCGTGTACGGACGAAGGATCTCGTTGGCCCGCCGGATGACCTCCTCGATCGGGGTCTCGCGCACGCGGTGGTGATCGTCCTCGGCGATCTCGCCCAGGTCGATGTACATGCGGCTGAGGTACCCGCCCTCGCGCGGGATGTGGAGGATGTTGCCGGCCTCGGAGTTGATGGCGCACTTGGTGCGCCAGTCCGGGAAGTCGGTGTTGACGAGCACGTCCATCACTCCCCAGGCGTGCAGCGACACACCACCGACGTGCGTGCGCCCGATCGCCTCGCGCACGCGGCTGCGCGCGCCATCGCATCCGGCGACGTACTTCGCGCGCACGGTGCGCTCCTGTCCGTTGCGCTCCCCCGCCACGTACCGGATACGCACCTCGACGGGGTAGTCCTCATCGCCGTGCACGGTGAGCCCGGCGAACTCGACGCCGTAGTCAGGGACGATGCGCGCGGGACCCACTGCGGCGGCCTCGGCGAAGTAATCGAGCACGCGCGCCTGGTTGACGATGAGGTGCGGGAACTCGCTGATCTTGAAGGCGTAGTCCTCGGTACGGGCGGTGCGGATGATGTTGCGCGGGTTCTGCGGGTCGGGGCCCCAGAAGTTCATGTAGGCGATGTTGAACGCCTCGGCGACGATGCGCTCGGCGAAGCCGAAGGCCTGGAACGTCTCGACGCTGCGCGGCTGGATGCCGTCCGCCTGCCCCAGCACGAGCCGACCGTCGCGTCGCTCGATGAGCCGTGTCGTGATGGAGGGAAACTGCGACAGCTGCGCTGAGAGCAGCATCCCTGCAGGGCCGGATCCAACGATCAGCACATCGACCTCGTCGGGGATCTCGTCGGGACGATCGATGCCGGTGCCGGCGGGCGGGCTCACCCGGGGATCCCCGGACACGTAGCCGTGATGGTGGAACTGCATCTGTGGTCCTCCTCGGACGCCGGTGTCGAGGTGCGTAACGGCGGTGCTTGAGGTCGAACGGTGACTGTCGTCTATTCTCGCGCGACAACGGTCGCGCCGCGGCATCCCCGAGGGGACGCCGCGGCGCGGTTGGGGACTTCTACTGGTCGCCCACTTTCGAGTCGGCG
>CAXTES010000034.1:0-19850 GCA_964243215.1 uncultured Microbacterium sp.
GAGGCAAGCGCGTCAGGTCAAGAGGCTGGAGGCCGTTTCAAACGGGCGAATCCGGGCCTCCCGACCGAGAAGCAACAAGAACGATCGAACCTCTTCGGGATCTAATCCCACCGTCACCGTTCATTTGGGGCGGAAGCGTCTTCCTTCATTCGCAGGAGGACTCCACACAGCCAAGGGATGTTGTCCGTTCGCTGGGAAGTAGTCACGGATGCTCATATGGGCACATCGCCTTGTAGGCGGCTCGGCTCGTGACCAAATCGTGCCTACAACCGAGACGCATAGAGCACGAGCAGAACGTTGTCGTCGTGTCGGTGATGCCGGCGTGGGCCGCAACGTGGATGTTCATGCGCCTCAGCCCGGGATCGCCCCCTCCCCGGCGGGATATAGTGCCGCGCAGGAGGATGCCCGTGGTCGCTGAGAGTAGGACTGTCCACCGTTGAGCGTCGCTGCCGTGGCCGCGGTCTCGGCGCTCGTCACGGGCGGGATCACGGCGGGGTTGATCGCGATCCTCCACGTCCTCGAGCCCGCGTACGACCCGTCCTGGCGGATGATCAGCGAGTACTCCCTCGGGCGATTCGGGTGGGTGATGCGCCTCGCCTTCGTCACGATGGCCCTGAGCCCCGCCGCGACGTGCGTCGCGCTGTGGCCGTTCGGCGGTGTGTGGACCCTCGGCCTTGCCGCGGTTGCATTGGGTGCGCTCGGTGCCGCGTTCATCGACGCCGATCCGATCATGACTCCGCGCGCCCAGGCCACCCCCGTGGGCAGGGTGCACACGGTGCTGCGTGGTGTCTGCCTCGCCGGCTTTCCCCCCGCCGCGCTGTTCGCGGGAGTCGGGGTGGCGACCGCGCTCGGCTGGACCCTTGCGATCGCATCCGTTGTTCCGTCAGCCGGCCTGGTGTGGTTCCTCATCGCCGCTGCCCCCGCCCGCGGGCAGGGCGGCTCGCCTGAGATCCGAATCGGATGGCCGGACAGGTTCTGCCTCCTCGCCTACCTGGCATGGGTGGTGCTCGCCGCTTTCAGCGTGCTGTCCGCCGGGTGATTCGAACGAATGCCGACCAGGTGGCCGACGCCCCTTCAGTCGGGCTTGAGACTCCTACGCGGGTACGACTCCTCGTGCGGCCCAGGCTGATCCGCCCATCTCGAACGGAGCCTCCGGCATCTCGGCTCGAAGCGTGCGCTCCAGGCGTTCGCGGCCCGCCTCGTCGAGGGACTCGATGTAGGAGCCGACGGGTCCAGCTCCTCGAAGGTAGGGCTCCCACCAGTCTTCGAAAGTCGGATGCAGCACCTGTACGCTCAGCACCGTCTCGGTCACATCGTGCAGCCCCGCGCTGTTCAGGTATTCGCCGAGCTGCCCTTGCCGGGTGCCCGGAAGAGTAGCTTCGTCGGGTGCGTCGGGGTCGACCGAGCTGAGGACGTCCCAGAACCGGCTGAGCGGGCTCGTTCCTCCCGCGTGATCCCAGACGCACACGGCCACCACGCCGCCCGGTTTCGTCACCCGGGCCATCTCGCGCAGATCGTGCACCGGGTCGGCCATGAAGTGCACCACGAGCTGCGCCAGCACGGCGTCGAACGCAGCATCCTCGAAAGGCAGCGCTCCGGCCCGGGCCACCTCGATGCGCACCCCCGGAAATCGCTCGCGTGCTGACATCGCGTACGACACCGACGGGTCGACTCCGGCGACCGCTGCGGGCCCGACGCGTGCGACGAGCTCACCGGTGAGCGCGCCAGGACCGCAGCCGACGTCGAGCACACGATGACCGGCCCGCACGCCGGCGAAGTCGGCGAACGGCGCGCTCAAGCCCGTCGAATAGCGCCCCATGAAGCGGTCGTAATCGACCGCTGCACCATCGAATCCCATGCGCTCACCGTAGAACCCCCGGCCGCCCGGCGCGAGGTCGGGCGAAACGGCCGTTCGACGTCGAGCGGCTCATGCTGGGTTCCCCGCATTTCAGGCCCGGGGCGTTTCACGACCGCTTGGACCTTCACCCCGCGACGGGTTCTGCGATCACGACGACGTTGTCGGTGTAGTGACCGGTCTCCGCGTTGAAGGTGCCGCCGCAGGTGATCAGAACCAGGCGGGGCGGGCCGTCCGTGGCGAACAGCGTCGGGTCGAGGTCTTCCTTCGGCGATGTGCTGCGGGAAACGATGCGGTATGCGTGAACATCGCCGCGCCGGTCTTCGATGGTCACGAGCTGACCCGCATCCACGTCGAGAAGGACACTCATCGCACCGGTGCGGCCCGACCCGGCGATGTGGCCCGCCAGTACGATCGTGCCTTCCGACTCTCCAGGCGCAGCGCCGCCGACCCACCAACCGACTTGCGCCGGATCGTCGGGCAGCTGCAACGCCCCCGAGGCGAGGACAGCCACCGGCACCACGTCGGCCACTACCGATGTGTCCGCGAACGAGACCCGCGTGGGAGAAACCGGCACCGGCATCGTCACCGCGGTCGTTTTGCCGGTGTGCTGTTGCGGGGCCCCGGGTTCGGCCGGCGGATCGGTCCGACCGGCGGACGGTGCCGCCGTCGGGTGCAGCGTCGCCGGTGCGACGAAGGACTGCGCCGCGACGGTTGGTGGAGAAGTGAGCACATGCACCCCGCCGGCCAGAAGCAGTATTCCGGTCAACGCGACCAGGCCGGCGCCCACGATGGGCGCCGGCCTCAGGTGCTTGGTTGTGTGGCGGTCCGCCACTTACGCGCGGGTGCGCGCACGGCGCACCATGAACAGCGCGGCGAACACCGCCACCACACCCGCCCCGATCAGCGAAACGCCGAGCAGGGTCGGCGCTTGAGGCGCCTCCGTGCCGCTCGGCACGGATCCGGGTACCTGACCGGCAAGCTTGAGTAGGCCGTCGAGATGACTTTGTACGACCGGGGCCGCGGCCTCGGCCAGGGCGATGGCTGCCGGGTCGGAGCCGCCGCTGATCTCCTGAGCGCCTGCTGCCGCCGACGTCCGGTGCCCGTCGATCTGCGAGGCGATCCACGCGGCGTCGAACGCCTCGCCCTGGTTCGTCGAGACCTGCGCCAGCGCAGCCTGCTGTTCGGCTGACGGTTCGGCAGGCAGCTGCACACCGAACTGTTGCGCTGCCGCACTCAGGTCGGCATCCAGAGCCTGGTGGTCCGCGATGAGCATGGCGCCCATGTCGCGAACGTCCCCGCTGACGGCGCTCTGCTGCGCCGCGGTGCCGGCGGCGATTTCAGCCAGGTTGCTCTGATGAGCCGCCACCATCCAGGTTTGGTCCTGCCCTGACGGCGCAGCCGCCGCAGGAGCCGCCGTCAGGAGTACGACGGCGGATACAGCAAAAGCGCCGATCGTGGCGCGCTGTAAGAACTTCATGTGATCCAGCCCCTTCGTTCGTGGCGGGGGATGCCCGACGCTACGCGTCCGGAACGAGCAGGGTTACCGCTTGACTTCGACCCTCCGATCGGCTCAGCCGAGGGTCATGCGCCGTCCGAGGCCGGATCAGGACTGCCGGGCGGTGTTGTTGACGAAGATGGCCAGCTGAGTGCGGCTCCGGACGCCCACGCGCCGCAAGACCGTGGTGATGTGGCTCTTGACCGTCGCATCACTGACGAACAGCCGGGCGGCGATCTCACCGTTGGTCATTCCCTCGGCGACGAGAAGGGCCACCGCCCGTTGACGTTCGGTCAGTCGGGTCAGAGCGCTCAGCGGAGTGGGAACCTCCACCGGGCCGGTCGGTCCGGCGGTCAAGAATTGCAGGAGGTGGCGGGCGAATGCGGGGTCGAGGACCAGCTCGTCCTTCGACAGTGCCCGGATGCCGTCGACCAACCGCGGCGCGTCGACCCACCGGGAGAGATAGCCCTTCACCCCCGCTCGCAACGCCTCCGCCAGATCGAGCTCGGATTCGGTCTCGGCGAGGACGAGTACCGCTCGGTCTCGAGCGCACAGCGTGCCGATGCAGTCGTCCGGCACGTTCTGCAGCAGGCCCTGACGGATGACGACGATGTGCGGGTCCACCTGCTCGGCCAGCGAACATGCCGAAGCGACATCCGCCACCTCTCCCACGACGACCAGATCGGGTTCGACATCGATCAGCACCCGCAGTCCGACGCGGTAGATCTCGTGGTCTTCGCACAGCAGCACGCGGACGGGGTCGGGAACCGCAATGGGCCAGACCTGCAGGGATCGGGTGGGAACGAACTCCTCAGTTGGTTCAGGTTGGAACGTCATCAGGGCCCCCCTTGACGTGGCAATCGCTCTTGCGTCCGTCACCGCGAGACGGACCGCCGGTCCGCTCAGTCGCCAACACTCCCCATCATTCGGCAGCTCGGCCCGACGAATCCCCCGGTGAACCGATCAGTGATTGGAACCCGAAGCTACAGCGAAAATCCAGACGAATCCACGAACTGCAGCGGATGGTAACCAAGCGTGCGACAGATCGTCATATCCATCGTGGGTCAAGCCGCGGGATGCGATTGCGCGCGATCTCTGACGATCCGGCTTGCCACTTCGGGTGAGACGCCTCAGCTTTCGGGAGGGGATGGCATCACCGGATGGGGGTGCCTGCCAACGCCTTTGGTGTATGAGCGAAGCCGCCACGTCTATACCTCCGGTGAATGTGTATTCCCTATGAGCAGCCTTAGCGTTGCGACTGTTCCGGAGCCGGCTTCTCCATGAGCGCACCGGGACAACCGTCCTGTTCAAACGTTCCAACGGGTGGAGTCAGTCATGCAACAGATCATGATCGTCGCGAAGATGCGCTCCGAGGATGCGCCAGCCGTCGCGGAGATCTTCAGTCAGTCCGATGCGACCTCCATGCCGGAGGACATCGGTGTCACGGGTCGCTCCCTGTATCGGTTCAACGGGATCTACGTGCACCTCATCGACTTCGCACGGCCCGCCGCAGACGCCATGAGAACGGCGGCGAAACTGCCGTCTTTCCGCACCGTCAGCGACGATCTGCGCCCGTACATCGAGGCGTACAACCCCCATTGGAGTTCCCCCGCGGATGCCATGGCGGACCGCTTCTACCACTGGGAGTCTCCCGCCCACGAAGGCTGAGTTAACTGTGCGCCGCCACCGACTCGATAGAGGGACCCGATGACACAGACACTGGAACAGGTCGCGGTGACCGCCGGCCAGGCGGAGTGGACGAAGTGCCCGGGCTGCGGCTGCCTCGTCTACCACAAGCGACTGGATCGGAACCTGCGGGTCTGTCCCGAGTGCGAGCACCACGTGCGGATGGGAGCGCGAGCCCGCATCGACTTGTTGGTCGACCGAGGAAGTTTTCGCGAGCTCGACTTCGACCCTCGGATGCCGGATCCGCTGGAATTTTCCGACTCCCGTCTCTATGGCGACCGGTTGGCCGACGCGATCACCACGTCTCGCGAATCGGAGGCGGTCATCGTCGGCACGGCACTCCTCGGTGGCCGGAGGGCGGTTCTCGCCGTCATGGAGTTCTCTTTCCTCGGCGGGAGCATGGGACTGGAGGTGGGCCGCCGGGTGAGCGAGGCGGCCAGCCTGGCCCTCGAGATGCGGCAGCCACTGATCGTCGTGTGCGCCAGCGGCGGAGCACGGATGCAGGAAGGTGTCTTCTCGCTGCTGCAGATGTCCCGCACCGCGATCGCCTTCGCCCGGCTTCGCGAGGCGGGCGTGCTCTCGGTCTGCGTGCTCACCGATCCGACGTACGGGGGTGTCTCCGCATCCTTCGCCACTTTGGGTTCGGTGGTGATCGCGGAACGGGGCGCGCACGTCGGGTTCGCCGGCCCGCGGGTCGTGCAGGAGACCATCCGTGCAGCACTGCCCGCCGGGTTTCAGACCGCCGAGTCGCAACTTCAGCACGGCCTGGTCGACCGGGTCGAAAACAGAGGAGATCTTCGGCCGCTTCTCATCCGGTTGATGGATCTGCACGCCGGACGATCCACCTGCACCGACGCCGACCCGGTTGCGAACCGGGCGGCGACGTCGGCCGGGTCTGCGGCCGCGCGTGACCCGTGGGCGGTGGTGCAAGCCGCGCGCAGCGTCGATCGGCCGACCACATCGGATTACCTGCGGCTCGTCTTCGACGACTTCGTCGAGCTGCATGGCGATCGTGCGTACGCCGATGACCCCGCGGTCGTCGGTGGGGTGGCATCCCTGGCCGGGCGGCCCGTCGTGGTCATCGGCAACCAGAAGGGCCACACGGTCAAGGAGCTCGTCGCGCACAACTTCGGGATGGCGCACCCGGAGGGTTACCGCAAGGCCATGCGCCTCATGGACCACGCCGAATCGTTCGAGCTGCCGGTGGTCACCTTCGTCGACACCCCCGGCGCTCACCCCGGCCCGGACGCCGAGGAACGCGGGCAGTCCATCGCCATCGCCGAAACCATCATGCGCAGCTCGCGACTGCGCGTTCCGGTGGTCGCCGTCATCACCGGTGAAGGCGGCAGCGGCGGAGCCCTCGCGCTGTGCACCTCGGATCGCCTGCTGGTGTTGGAGAACGCCTTCTTGTCGGTGATCAGTCCGGAAGGGTGCGCGGCGATCCTCTGGCGGAGCGCCTCGTCGGCGCCGGCCGCGGCCAGCGCGTTGCAACTCGGCGCGCCGCAACTGCTGCACAGCGGCATCGCCACCTCGGTGGTTCCCGAACCGGTCGGCGGGGCGCAAGCGGATCCGGATGCCGTCGCAGGAACGCTCCGCGAGATCATTACCCGGGAGTTGGACGAGCTGCACGGTCTTGCGCCCGACGATCTGCTCGGGAGGCGGGAGCAGCGGTTCTCCCGGCTCGGCGGTGCAGCCACGATGACTCCGCTCACGACGGACATCGCGAGCTGAGGCGGGCCCGGATGACAGCGAACCATACGATTCCGTCACGGAATGGCGACGTTCCGGCGGCAATGCATCTTCCGACGCCCGAAAACTCGGAATCGATGCTCGAGCTGCGGCAAGAGGTGGCCGAACTCGCCCGGACGCTGCCCGGCGAGCTGCGCCGACTGCGGGTGCGCGGCGGCGACCGCGAGATCGAGGTCGAGTGGGCCGACCGGGAATCGCTCGTCGATCGACCGAGTGCGGCTCGCCCTGGCGGCGCAGGGTACGTGACAACCGAGGTTCCCCCGCCGACCATGGACGATTCGCTCACAGCCGTACGGGCACCGCTGGTCGGCTGCTACTACGCCGCGCCGTCACCGGGTGCGGAGCCGTTCGTGCGGATCGACGACGAGGTGGAGGCCGGCACCACGGTGGCGATCATCGAGGCGATGAAGATGATGAACCCGATCGTGGCCGGCGAGGCGGGCGTCGTCGCCGAGGTACTGGTGAGCAACGGTGAATCCGTCGAATACGACCAGATCCTGCTGCGACTTCGTCCGAAGGAGCAGGTGGCATGATCCGCAAACTGCTCATCGCCAACCGCGGCGAGATCGCCGTGCGCATCGCCAGGACCTGCCGAGAGCTGGGCATCGAGGTCGTCGCCGTGCACAGCTCCGCCGATCGGGATTCCGACATCGTCCGGTTGGCCGACATCGCCGTGAACATCGGCCCGCCGGCACCGCGACGAAGCTACCTGAACATCCCCAACATCATCGAGGCTGCCCTGCAGACGGGCGCCGACGCTATCCATCCCGGCTACGGCTTCCTATCCGAAGACCCGGACTTCGCCGAGATCTGCGAGTCGGCGGGGCTCACCTTCGTCGGTCCGCCGCCGTCGGTCATGCAGGACATGGGCAACAAAGCCACGGCGCGTCGGCTCATGCAGGAGGCCGGGCTGCCGATGCTGCCCGGGGTGGTCGAACCGCTGCGTTCGATGGCCGATGGGCAGGAGACCGCCGACGCCATCGGGTATCCCGTCATCATCAAGGCCGCGGCCGGCGGCGGCGGTCGCGGGATGACCGTCGTCCACAGCGCGGCGGACTTCGGTGACGCGTATGTCAGCACCCGCGAGGTGGCCAGGGCGGTCTTCGGCGACCCCACGGTGTACGTGGAGCGGTACCTCGCCGGTGCACGTCACGTCGAGGTGCAGGTGCTGTGCGATCAGCACGGCAACGGCGTCTACCTGGGTGAGCGCGACTGCTCGCTGCAGCGCCGTCACCAGAAACTCCTCGAGGAGGCGCCCGCCGCCCACATGACGGTCGCACAGCGCGAACATCTGGGGGCGCTGGCCGTCCGCGGTGCGCTGTCGGTCGGGTACACGGGCGCCGGGACCATGGAGTTCCTCGTCGACGGTGCGGGCGAGCCCTACTTCATGGAGATGAACGCCCGCATCCAGGTCGAGCACCCGGTCACCGAGATGCTGACCGGGATCGACCTGATCCGCGAGCAGATCCTGATCGCCGATGGGCAGCCGCTCGCCTTCGGGCAAGAGGATGTCCGATGCACCGGAGCCGCGATCGAATGCCGGATCAACGCCGAGGATCCCGCGCGGGGGTTCGCACCGACCCCCGGTCGGCTCGATGTTTACCGAGCGCCGGCGGGGCCGTGGACGCGGCTGGACACCGGGTACCGGGAGGGCGACCAGGTGAGTCCGCACTACGACTCCCTGCTGGCCAAACTCATCGTGTGGGCGCCCACCCGGGATCAGGCGCTGTGCAGGATGGACCGCGCGTTGGCCGAATTGGCGGTCGAAGGCCCAGGCCTGTTCACGACGGCGACCTTCCACCGGGCGTTGCTCCGGCATCCCGACATCCGCGCCGACCGGCACGACGTCCAGTTCCTCGACCGGGAGATGCCCGCCCTGCTCGCCAGCGCGGCCGAACTTTCCCGGCAGCGACCCCGCGTCCTCTCCGTGACAGACGTCGTCCGTGCCGTCCCAATCCCCGCGGAGCCGATCCGGCGTCGCGACCTACCCCCACGCCACACCACAACCGGAGGTCACCCCAGCATGAATGACACCTTCACGATCAGCGATCTGATGACGTTGCTCACCAAGAAGGCGGGTCTGCCGGTCGCGGCCCACACCGACGATCTGTCCGCTCGCTTCTCCGACGTCGGCCTCGATTCGCTGGCATTCCTCGAGATGCAGACCGCACTGATGGATGCCTACGGGATCGAGATGCCCGACGATCAGACGGAGCACTACACGTTCGGCGAGATCGTCGCCGTGGTGCAGAGCCAGTTCGCGGCGCAATCCGTCGAGCGAGCGTCGTGATCCCGATGAACTCGCAGTCGCCGACCCTGGAAACGGCAGGGCACACCGACAACTCCGTCGTCATCGACGCCCCGCTGGACCTGGTGTGGCAGATGACCAACGACCTCGGCAATTGGCCGGACCTGTTCACCGAGTACGCGTCGGTCGACATTCTCGAGAATCGGGGCGACAACTACTTCCGGTTCCGGCTGGCCATGCATCCGGACGCCGACGGGACGGTCTGGAGTTGGGTGTCCGAGCGGACCCTCGACCCCATCGCCCACCGGGTGACGGCGCGGCGCGTCGAGCCGGGCCCGTTCGAGTTCATGGACATCGAGTGGACGTACCGGCAGACCGCAGACGGAACGGTGATGCGCTGGGTGCAGGACTTCCGGATGCGTCCCACGGCGCCTGTCGACACCCTGGCGATGACCCGGCGGATCGATGCCAACAGCAAGATCCAGATGGCGCTCATCGCGCAGAAGGTCCAGGCAAGTTCCGCCGCGCTCGTCTCCACCACCGCCGAGGAGTCCCGTTGACCACCATTGCCCACCCCGTCTCCGCGGTCGAGTGCGGTCCGATCGTGCATCGCGACGACGCCGCGCCGAACCACCGGCGCGGCGGCGACATCCGCACCCTGCTGTCACCGGCGAGTGTCGGGGCCACCGCGGCGTTCATGGGAACACTGACCCTCGCGCCCGGCGAGATCGTCACCGAGCACTGGCATCCGTACTCCGAGGAGTTCCTCTACTGCGCCTCGGGTGACGTCTTGATCACCGTCGACGGTGACGAGCGCCGACTGGTGCGGGAATCGGCGATCCACATTCCCATCGGGGTACGTCACCGCATCGTCAACGACGGCGCGGAGCCGGCCTTCTTCGTCTTCACCTGCGGTCCGCTCGCGCCGCGCCCGGAGCTGGGGCACGTCGACACCGAACCGTCACCGGGATCCCTCGGCGGGGTTCGATGAGCGCGGGGCGGAGGGTGGTCGTCACCGGCATCGGAGTCGTCGCACCGGGCGGCATCGGAAAGCAGGCGTTCTGGAACCTGCTGACCGAGGGCCGTACCGCCACCCGCACGATCAGCTTCTTCGACCCCGCGAGGTTTCGATCGCAGATCGCCGCGGAAGTCGACTTCGAACCGCTGGCCGCCGGCCTGACGCCGCAGGAGATCCACCGCAACGACCGCTTCATCCAGTTCGCCATCATCGCGGCGGACGAGGCCGTCGCGGACAGCGGTTTGGACCTGCGGTCCGGCATCGGCGTCGATCACGACCGGCTCGCCATCAGCGTGGGCACCGCCGTCGGCGCGACGATGCGGCTCGAGGAGGAGTACGTCAAAGTCAGCAACCACGGTCGTGACTGGCTGGTCGACCCCGCCTACGGGTCGCCCTTTCTGTACAACGCGCTGATCCCCAGCAGTGCGGCCACCGAACTCGCGGTGCGGTTCCACGCGCACGGGCCGGCATCGGTGATGTCGACCGGGTGCACATCCGGCATCGACGCGGTCGGATATGGCGCACAGCTGATCCAGGACGGCGACGCGGACATCGTCATCGCGGGCGCGAGCGACGCCCCCATCTCGCCGATCTCCGTCGCGTGTTTCGACACGATTCATGCGACATCCGCGCGCAACGACGATCCCGAACACGCATCCCGCCCCTTCGACGCCACCCGTGACGGGTTCGTGATGGGTGAGGGCGGGGCGGTGCTGATCCTCGAGGAGTACGCCGCCGCTCGGGCGCGCGGCGCCCACATCTACTGCGAGATCGGCGGCTTCGCCAACAGGTGCAACGCGTTCCATATGACCGGGTTGCGGCCCGACGGGGTGGAGATGAGTGCCGCGATCGACGCCGCGCTCGACCAGGCCGAGCTCGACCCGACGACCGTCGACTACGTCAACGCCCACGGCTCGGGCACGAAGCAGAACGACAGGCACGAGACCGCCGCGGTCAAACGCAGCCTCGGACATCACGCCCACGACATCTCGATGAGCTCGATCAAGTCGATGGTCGGGCACTCGATGGGCGCGATCGGCTCCATCGAGCTGGTCGCCTGCAGCCTCGCCATCGAGCACGGCGTCGTTCCGCCCACCGCGAACCTCGAGGTCCGCGACCCCGAGTGCGACCTGGACTACGTCCCCAAGACCGCGCGGGACATGCCGGTGGATGTCGTCGTCTCGGTGGGCAGCGGCTTCGGCGGGTTCCAGTCGGCCATCGTGCTCGCCCGACCCGAGGTGGCGGCATGACGCGGGCGGTGGTGACCGGCATCGGCGTCGTCGCACCCAGCGGCATCGGCGCGGACCAGCACTGGACGAGCATCCTCGCCGGCGAACTGAACGTACGTCGCATCGCCGCGTTCGATCCGACCCGGTACGCCACCACGATCGCGGGCCAGGTCGACGGATTCGAGGTGACCGACCAGGTGGATCCGCGGCTGGTGGTGCAGACCGACCGCTGGACCTGGATGTCGCTGGCCGCGACGCAGATGGCCCTCGACGACGCGCTGTACGACCCCGCCGGTCACAGTCCCTACGCGACGTCGGTGTCTCTGGCGGCCGGTTCCGGAGGCAACGAATTCGGCCAGCGTGAGATGACCGGCCTGTACACGAAAGGCCCGCGCGCAGTCGGTGCCTACCAGTCGATCGCCTGGTTCTATGCGGCCAGCACCGGACAGTCCTCGATACGCCACGCCACGAAAGGTCCCGCGAGCGTGCTGGTGACCGAGGGAGCCGGGGGCTTGGACAGCGTCGGCCATGCGCGGCGGGTCGTTCGTCGGGGAACCACAGCCGTGATCGCCGGCGGAACCGAAGCCCCGTTGTCGCCCTACGCGCTGACCTGCTACAGCAGCAGCGGGCGGTTGACCACGGCGGCTGACCCCCGCGCCGGTTACAAGCCGTTCGACGCGCGGGCGAACGGGTATGCACCCGGTGAGGGCGGGGCCGTGCTCCTGGTCGAAGACCTTCGCACCGCCGCAGAGCGCGGAAGTCCTCAGATCTACGGGGAGATCGCCGGGTACGCCGCTACCCACGACGCGTTCGACCCGAATGCGCCGGCGCCGGATGCCACGCAGCTGGCCCGTGCGATGAGCCTGGCGATGGCGGATGCGGGTGTGACGGCCGATGACGTCGACCTGGTCGTCGCCGATGCGGCGGGGGTGCCCGAGCTCGACGCCCTGGAGGCAGCCGCGCTGCGGATGGTCTTCGGCGAACGCGTCAGCGCCGTGCCGGTGACCGCCCCCCAGGGGTTCGTCGGTCGGCTCAACGCGGGCGGTTCGGCGCTCAGCGTCGCGACGGCGCTGCTGGCCATGCGCGAAGGAGTGGCGCCGGCGGTCGGCAACCTCGACGAGCCCGATCCGGCGTACGGACTCGACCTGGTGCGGGTGCCCCGCGAGCTCGACCTCGACGTCGTGCTGATCAACGCCCGCGGCTTCGGCGGCTTCAACAGCTCGATGGTGCTGCGGAGGATCGCCGCTACGGATCTCGAGGGCGTTGCCGAGGAGGGTTCCCCGTGACCGACGCGGCGATCAGGACGGTGCTGCGCATGCGCGCTCGGCAGGGCCGGGAGGCGGAGTTCCAGACAGCCTGGGCCCGCGCGGCGGCCGAGATCAGCCGCGTGCCCGGCAACGTGCGACAGGAGCTCTCCCGTGATCTCGACGACTCACGCACCTTCGTCATCACCAGCGAATGGATCGACCGCGCGGCGGTGGATGCCTTCGGCCGCAGCGATCAGCGTGAGGCGCTGACCGCGGGACTGCGTGATCTGCGCGACGAGGCGGCCCGCAGCACGTACGAGCTGCTGAGCACCGTCCCGGCGACGAAGCCGCTGCCGATCCGCATCGACCTGACCACCACCGTCGGCCCGGGTGAGGAGGAGGCGTTCGAGCACGCCTACCAGATCGTGGCATCCCGGCTGGAGGGTACGCCGGGCCTGGTACGCGAGGAACTGCTCAAGGAACCGGGCTCGCTCGTCTACCACATCTTCGCGGAATGGGACTCCGAGCAGGACTTCGTCAACTGGGTCGAGGATCCATCGCACGCCGATCAGAGCGGCCCGCTGGCCCGGTGGTTGTCCGTCGAATTCGCGCGGCGGGTGTTCGAGATCCGCTATCGCCCGGCGCAGCACAAGCGGACTCCGGGCACGCAGGAGTTCGCTACGGTCCAACGCTCCTCCGCACCACCTCCGACGTTCGCGCCCCCGGTTGCGCCGTTGCCGAAGCCGGCGGTGGCTCCATCTCCGGTACCCACGGTGGCAACCACTCCGACATCAGCACCCCCTACCGCTCCTGATTCCACGCCCCGGAACGGCGCAGGAGACGTCGACGTGCTCGTGGTCGGCGGTGGGCCGGTGGGACTGACCTGTGCCATCGAGCTGGCGCGCCGGGGGATCTCCGTGCGCATCATCGACAAGCGGGCCGAAGCCGCCGCCCAGGCCGACAAGGCGATCGGCATCCACTGCCGCACGATGGAGATCTGGGAGGAGCAGGGCGTCGTCGCGGAGGCGATGCGCGCCGGGGTCTGGTTGCACGGCCAGACGGTGTATGTGAACGGCACGCTGACCCATCAGGTCGACTGGGCCGGACTCAGCCATCTTCCGTACGCGCACCTGGGCCTGCCGCAGTACGACACCGAGCGGATCCTGACCGACCGGCTGGCCGCCCTCGGAGTCACGCTGGAACGCGGCGTCGAGCTGGACTCCTTCGCGCAGGATGCCGAGGGGGTGGCCGCGACGCTGAGAAGCACCACCGGTGACACGACGGTGACGCGAGCGCAGTTCCTGGTCGGCTGCGACGGCGGACACAGCCGGGTGCGCGCCGACCTCGGATTGACGTTCGAGGGCGGGCTGTCGATGTTCCCGCAGCTGTTCATGCTGGGCGACGTCGAACTCGACTGGACGATGCCGCAGGGCCACCTGTTGCGTTTCGTCCGGATCGAGGACGACGGCGACTTCACCGGGATGCTGGTCTGCGTCCCGCTGCAGGGCGACGGGCGCTACCGTGTCGCGACCCTGGCGCCGCAACCCCTGCAGAAGACCATCGGGTCGGGGGTCGTGCCGGCGGGCTTCTGGCAGGAGTACACACCACCGACCCTCGCCGACATCCAAGCCGTGCTCGACGATCTGGCACCCGAGCCGACGACCGCCAGCAACCTTCGCTGGTCATCGATCTTCCGCATCAAGCACGGCATCGTCGACAGATACCGCGAGGGCCGCGTCTTCGTCGCCGGCGACGCCGCACACCTGCATCCACCGGCCGGCGGGCAGGGCATGAACACCGGCATCCAGGACGCGTGGAATCTGGGCTGGAAGCTCGCACTGGCTGTCCGCGGAATCGCCGCGCCGGGCTTGCTCGACAGTTACGAGGCCGAACGGCGCCCGGCAGGCAAGGCCGTCGTCGATCGTGCCGTCGCGCTCGCGTTCACCGACGAGATGGACATGGAGGACGAGAAGGCGCAGTTCCTGCTCGAGATGCAGATGACCATGAACTACTCCGGAAGCGCTCTGGTCGGCGAGGACATCGGCACCGACCCGGTTCCGGGTGGACCGGCGCCGGGCGAGCGGGCACCGGACGTGCATGGCCTGAGCAGATTCGGAGTCGGTCACCCCCTCCGCCTGTTCGACGTCACGCGGGGAACGAGATCGACGCTGCTGCTCTACGCCGACGAAACGGTGAGCGAGGACGACATCGTCGAGGCGGACAAGCTCGCCGCGGCCGTCCGGCAACGGTCGTCGAGCGAGGTGGATGCCTATCTGATCGCGAGTGCGGATGCCGAGGTGCCGGCGCACCTGCGCGTTCCCGTCCTGCGCGACAGCGCCGGCACCTTCCGCCAGACCTACGGCGGGCACGGACTCACGGCGTATCTGATCCGCCCCGACGGTCATGTCGGGTACCGCAGCGCGAGTGCGACGCTCGCCGGAATCGACGATCACCTGCAGCACATCTTCATCGAGAGAAAGGAAAAGTCATGACCTTCCGCCCCTTCCGCAACGTGATCGTGTGTCACATGGTTCCCGGCAGCGAGGACACCGTCGGTGGTGTCTTCGGCCACTACGACCAGATCACCCGGCCGCAGGACCTCGGCGTCATCGGCCGCACCCTGCTGTCGCACGACGACCTCTACATCCACGTCCTCGATCGCAAGCAGGACCCGGAGGTGTCCGGCCAGCGGCGGGGGCTGCCGGCGTTCCAGCAGATCGCGGAGGAGATCGGTCCGTACGTCACGCCGTACCCGCACTACTGGGAGAACCCGTCGCACTCGGTGGCCAAGCAGTTCTACAGCTGGGTTCCGGACGGGGACGTCCCCGAGGACCGGGCACTGACCGTCATCATCCAGCGGATGAAGCCGGATGCCCAGCCCGATATCGCCGGGGTGTTCGCCGAGTCCGACGCCGGCCCGATGCCGATCGAGACGGGCGTGACGGGGCGTTGGTTGTATTCGATCGACGACGTGTTCGTGCACCTGCTGGAGCAGGACAAGGTGAAGGCGGCCGCCGTGCGGCAGAACCACGAGTCGCACCGGCCGGCGTTCGCCCGCATCATGACCGACCTGAGCCCGTACCTCTCGCCGTACCAGCCGGATCATTGGCAGACCCCGAGGGACTCGGCAGCCAACGTGTTCTATCGCTGGGAGGCCGACGACTGGACACCTCCGGACCGCGACTGATGCGCACCTGACTCCTCAGCATCCATCGCGGCTGCCGGGCGCAAATACGGCACCTTCCCGATGGGGGCGGGGTGCCTTAGCGAGAAATGTCACTCGGGACAGACCACCTGAGGAGACACCATGTACGTCAGCGAGGACACGTTCGCCCACCTTCGCCAAGCCGCCGATGAGCGGCAGCGTCGCGAGCTCGAGTACCGCCGGATCGCCCACGAGCGTGCCGCCGACACCGCGTCGACGGCATGGCGGGGTCCGGGGGAGCTCGTTCAGAAGTTCCGCCGCTTGGCACACTCCGCGCCGAGGCCGCTCTCGCGCCCGTGACGGCGTTTCGCGCCGGTCGCCGCGCACCGTGATCGCTTCGCGGGCCGCCCGGGCTGATGTCGGAGGGTCGTGGGACCATCGGTACATGCGAGCCACGGTCAGCCCGGCGCTGGTCGGCCGTCAAGCCGACATGGATGCGCTCCGCGACGCGTATGCCGAGAGCGTCGCGGGCTCTAGCAGAGCCGTGCTCATCGGGGGCGAGGCGGGTATCGGTAAGACCCGTCTCGTGGGCGAGTTCCTGCGATCGCTGCCGGTGGAGACGATCATCCTGCGCGGCCAGTCCGTCGACTTCGATCGCGACGCCCCTCCGTACGCCCCGATCCTGGCCGCACTGCGGTCGCTCGCGCAGGAGGTGGGCGAGCAGGCGCTGTTGGACGCGTCGGGCCCGGCCGGCGACGCGCTCGCCCTCCTTCTGCCCGAGCTCAGCATCAGCGCATCCATCGGCGATGCACCCGTGCGAGGCGGTGCCGACCGGCTCTACGATGCGGTCGCCGAGGTGCTCGAGAACGTCGCGGCTGCCAGGCCGGTCGTGCTGGTGATCGAAGACCTCCACTGGGTCGACCCGCAGAGTCTGGGGTTGCTGCGCTTTCTGATCAGGGTCATCGAAGACGCACGGGTGCTGATCGTGCTCACCTTCCGAAGCGACGAGCTCGGCCGCGGCAGTGCATTGCGCGCGTGGCTGCCCGAACTCGACCGCAATCGGCGCGTCGCGCGCCTCGAACTGGCCCGCCTCGACCGTCGGCAGGTGCGGGAGATGGCGACGGCGATCCTCGACACGCCGCCCGACGAAGACGAGCTGGCACAGGTTTACCTGCGCACCGAGGGCGTGCCGTTCTTCGTGGAGGAGCTGGTCTGCTGCAGCGGGGTGCGCAGCATGGACGGTTTCCCCGACACGCTCCGCGACATCCTGCTCGCCCGCTACGACCAGCTCACCGAGCGCACCCAGCGGATGCTGAGACTGATCGCCGCCGGCGGTGTGCGCGTCGAGCACGAGCTGCTCGTCTCCGTGTGTGACGAGTCGTCCGAGGGCATCGACGCCGCGGCGAGCGAGGCGGTCGCCGCCAGCGTGCTGGTGGTGGAGGGAACCGCGTACGCATTCCGGCACGCCCTGGTGCGAGAAGCGATCCACGATGAGCTCCTCCCGGGGGAGCGGGTACGGTTCCACACGCGGTACGCCCAAGCGCTGGTGGCGCAGTCGGGAACCGGTCGCGCTGACGCCACGGCGATCTCCTACCACTGGATGGCCGCTCACAACGTTCGCGAGGCCTTCATCGCCTCGATCGCCGCCTTCCGGCAGGCCCGGTTGTCGTTCGCATTCGCCACCGCCGCGACGATGGGCGAACGAGCGATCGAACTGTGGGACCAGGTGCCCGACGCTGAGGATCTCGCCGAGCGCACCAAGGTGGAATTGCTGGGCGAAACCTCGTACGTGTTGCGAAACGCGGGAGAGAGCGAGCGGGCGATCGCGCTGGTCGACGAGGCGATCTCGCTCTGCGACGAGGCCGATGCGGCAGCCTACGCGCTCCTGCTTCGCAACAAGGCGTCGTACCTCGCCAATATCGGCCAGACCGGATCCATCGATCTGCTGCGTCAAGCCCTCGCCGTGCTCGAAGGGGAGCCGCGCAGCGTGCTGCGCGCGAACGTGCTCGGTGAGCTGGCCGCCCGCCTCATGCTCATCGCCCGCTTCGACCAGGCCATCGAGATGGCAGACGGCGCTTTCGCGGAGGCCACCGCGGTCGACAATCGGCCGCGCATGTCGGTTGCTGCCAACATCCGGGGCTTCTCACGACTGGCCGGCGGCGACATCGACGCCGGACTGGCCGACCTCGCGCTCGCCGGGGAGTTCGCCGTCGGCAACGATTCGGCGCGCCTTCGGTACTGGGTCAACCAGTCGGATGCGTTGAACCTCCTCGGCCGCTACGAAGAGGCGGTGCGCACGGCCGAGGAGGGGGCGGAGCGAGCGAGGCAGCGCGGTGTGGAGCGCACCTCGGGGGCGGTGCTGTTGTCGAACGTGATCAGCCCGCTCTACGCGCTCGGACAGACCGCTCGCGCCGACGAGATGCTGGACCGCGCCCTCGAACTCGACGCCCCGATCGGCTTCAACGCGCCGTTGCGGCGCCAAAAAGTGCGGGCGGTGCTGTGGTCCGGTGATCGGTCCCTTGCGGACCGACTGCTCCGCGGCTGGCACGCCTCGCTGCGCCAGCAAGGCCGCCTGGACGCGCAGGCCGTGCTCGGCCTGGCCCTCGTCAGCGGGGAGCTCGCGCTCGCTCGCGGCGAGACCCGAGAGGCGTGGCAGGAGGTCAGTGTGCTGATCGACCCGGAGCACCACTCGTTCCCCGCCTACGATCTGCCGCTGATCGCTCTCGCGGCTCGCGTCCTCGGCGCCGCGCGGGTCACGGGCATGACACTGTCGGACGCCAGCGGAGAACCTCGCTCGATCGACGACCTCGAACGACAGGTGCGGTCCGCGCTTGCCGCTGCGAGCATGTGGCCGACGGCATCCGCGTATTCGGCGATCGTGGATGCCGAGCTGGGCGGCCCGCGCGCCACGGGCACCGATCCGGACCTCTGGCAGCGCGCCATCGACGCGGCTGAGGATCGCGTCGCCCCCGCCCAGCTGGTGCCCTATGCCGCCTTCAGGCTCGCCGACGCCCTCGCGAACGCGGGCGACCGCGCCGGTGCGCGCCTGGCCGCGCGGACGGCACGCGAGCGCGCCGAGGCGATCGGCATGGGACTCATCGTCGACAGCGTGACCGAACTCGAACGCCGCGTCGGTGCCGTCGGGGGGGATCACCGCGACGCGCCGGCGGATGCCGCATCCCTCGAGACTCTGCTGACCGAGCGCGAGCGACAGGTGCTCGATCTCGTCGCGCGGGGGCTGAGCAACGGCCAGATCGCCCAGCAGCTGTTCATCAGCACGAAAACCGCCAGCGTGCACGTGTCGAACATCCTCCGCAAGACCGGTGCGACGACCCGCACCGAAGCCGCGTACCTGTCGGCCAACTCCACGCACTGATCTTCCGCGCGACCGTACCCTCAGAGCTGTCGTCGCCGCCGGCTGGAATCTACGGCTGATGCCTCATGCGCACCGACCACCTCAGAGAGGACCGTCGGTGTCGTCGAAGAATCAGCCCTTGGAGGCCAGTCATGGCAATAATCCTGCTCCTCGCCATCGGCGTCGTTCTGCTCGTCGCTGTCATCGCGACGCTCGTGCAGGTCGCGCGCGACGGCTACCGCCCGGTGCGCACCCGGCGCGACCTGCTGCCGCGCCCCTAGCCCGGTCTCACGACCTGGTCGCACACGCGAAACGAAGAGCTACTCGAGGTCGCGAGCGGCCACATCCACGCTGGCCTCGCCGGTCGCGACGCTTTCGGGCACCTCGCCCGGCAGGTACCTCGGCAATCGGCTGGCCGGGACGATCGCGAGCGAGCTCACCACCGCCAGGATCAGCAGGCCGAGGCGAAGGGCGGAGAGGCGAGCATCCTCGTTCACCGCGACGGCGGCATCCACCTGCGCCGGCGTCGCGTCCGTGCCGGCGAGGATCTCGCCCAGGCGGTCGTTGCTGACGAAGTTGGTGCTGTCGAGATCCACCTGGGAGGTGAGCGCTTCAGGAAGGTCGACATTTCCCGCAAGCGCGGTGGTGATGTTCGCGCTCAGGATGCCGACGAGCAAGGCTCCGGCGACGGCGGTTCCGACGGCCGAGGCGAGGTTCTGCGTGGTGCCGCGCACCGATCCGACATCGCCGGCCAGCTCTTTCGGCGAGGCGGTGACCAGCACGTTGAAGACCAGCGTCACCAGGGCGCCCTGCCCGACTC
>CAXTES010000035.1:0-19592 GCA_964243215.1 uncultured Microbacterium sp.
GGGTGACACGAATCGAGGGGGTCGTTTCATGGCTGGTGCACGCCCGGTCGGGGTTACCGTCGTCGCAGTTCTCGCGTGGATATCGGGGGCGCTCAGCATCCTCGGCGGGATCCTGCTCATCGTCAGCGGACTGTCGACCACCAGCCAGAACCGCACGCTGATCGTCGTGTCCGCCGTCCTCTCGATCATCATCGGGATCGTCGTCATCCTGGTGAGTCTCGGCCTGTTCCGCGGGAGCAACGGCGCACGAATCGTCGTGACGATCGTGTTCGTGCTGAACATCATCAACGCCATCGTGCAGATCTTCTCGGGCACCCAGGGCTTCTGGGTGTCGCTGCTGTCAGCACTGCCGTCGATCGTCGGGGTCATCCTGCTGTACACGGCGAAGGCGAATGCGTTCTTCGGCTCGCGCAGCCTGACCGCCTGACGCTTAGCCTGGAGGGGTGGCCGACGGCGACCTCTCGATACGCGACATCCGACCCGGCGATGCCGGCGAGGTCCTGACACTGCAGCGCGCCTCTTTCGTGTCGGAAGCACTCATCTACGACACCGTCCGCATGCCGGCGCTGACCCAGTCCCTCGACGAACTGGTCGCCGAGTTGAACGAGAACCTCGGATGCGTCGCGGTCAGCGGCACACGCATGGTCGGCGCCGCCCGGGCGCGCCGAGACGGCGATCTGCTTCTCGTCGGGCGGATCACGGTCGCGCCCGACCAACAGGGAGCCGGCATCGGATCACGCGTGCTGGCCGCCGTCGAGGAGCGGGGGCGCGCCGCAGGCGCAACCGAGGCCGAACTGTTCACCGGATCGCTGAGCGAGGCCAACCTGCGGCTGTACCAGCGCGAGGGGTACGTCGAGACCGAGCGGGTGCACACCGACGGCGGAATCGACGAGATCTACCTGCGCAAGCCGCTGACCTGAGTCCCGGCGGCCACGGTGATCGAGGAGGATGTCGAACTGGCGGCGCTGCGTCGCCGCGCGTACGGTCCGTACGCCGACATCGCGGACGACCCGTCGGCTCAGGCGCGCCTCGCCGAGCTGGAGAGCCGGCACGGCGCGGTCGAGGCCGCCGACGTCGAGCTGCTGCCCGACGATGCGGCGCCGCCGCCTGTCGCGTCCGCCCCGGTCGGCGAAACGCCGGTCGAAGCCCGGCGGAGTCGCCGTCCCGCCTGGCATACCGCCATGGTCGTCGCGGTCGCGGCGGTGGCGCTGCTGCTGGGCACGGCGGCGGCCGTCCGCACCGTGGGGCCGCCCGTCGCAGCATCCGCCGATCCCACGACGTCGGCTGACCAGGGCGCCGCGTTCGCGTTCGAGTCCGACCCGCGCTCGCAGATCCTGCTGCGCATCCCGCTCGACGGCGCGCACGGACACCTCCTGGACCTACCCTCGCCCGAGGCCGGTCCGCGGTTCCCGACTCGCGAGCCGCTGCAGTGGTCGCAGCCGCTGGGCGAGTACTACGGCTGGCGGCTGTGGATCGCCCGCGATCAGGCGGATCGAGGATGCATCCTCATCGTCGCGGTGACATCCCTCTCGCGCTGCGCATCGGCGGCGGACCAGGCCAGCGGTGCGCTGTTCGTGAGCGTGCCCTACGCGGCGGTGCTCGACGACGAGCGTCCCGCCGAGCTGGCGAGCGATCAGAGCATCGGCTTCTGGTGGGTCCCCGGCGACACCGTGATCATCCTCACCGGGCGCACGTCGGATGCGT
Source organism: uncultured Microbacterium sp. (assembly GCA_964243215.1). Lineage (GTDB taxonomy): Bacteria > Actinomycetota > Actinomycetes > Actinomycetales > Microbacteriaceae > Microbacterium. The sequence continues at coordinate 1,705 of CAXTES010000035.1, forward strand.
CGGCGGATCCGGGCGTCACTTCCGAGCCGCCCGCGCCCGCGGTCGCCGGCCGAGTGGTGATGCAGGTGCCCGTCGACCTGTCGATCAGCCGGGATGCGACCGGAGTCTCGGCGCCGGCCTTTCCGCTGTACGAGCCGCCGCTGTGGAGCGAACCGATCGGCACGTATTACGGATGGATGCTGTGGCTCGCGCGATCGCGCGACGGCATGCTGTGCGTGCTCGTCCACCGCGACGCCGATTCGCACAGCCGCTGCCTGGCCGAGGAGCGCTTCGCGCGGAGCGAGCTGCACATCGCGGTGCCGTACGGCGAGGTGCCCGGCGACGACGTGCCGGCCGGGATGGCGGCCGGCGATTCGCTCGACTTCCAGTGGCGCCCGTCCGAGGGCATCTCGATCGCCGTGCTGGCCGCGGTCGACTGAGCCGGGGGCTCAGTCCAGGAAGATGTCGGGGAACAGCTTCCCGTCGGGCGTGCCCGGCACGGCGGCGTAGCGCGAGAAGTCGGTGGTGCCGGCATCCGACAGCACGTCCTCGACGATGAGCGTCTGGCCGGTGCGCTCGCGCGCCGGGGTGATCAGCACCTCGTACGCCGCGTCGGCGTAGATCTCCGGCGTTCGGCTGGCGGCCATCACCATGTCGCCGCCGAGCAGGTTCTGCACCGCCGCCGTCGCGATCGTGGTGCGCGGCCAGAGGGTGTTCGCGGCGATGCCGTCTCGGGCGAACTCGGCGGCCAGACCCAGCGTCACCATCGTCATCCCGTACTTCGCCAGCGTGTATCCGGTGTGAGCGCCGAGCCACTTCGGCGACAGGTTCAGCGGCGGCGACAGCGACAGGATGTGGGGGTTCTCGGCATCCCGCAGCATCGGCACGGCCGCGCGGCTGAGCATGAATGTGCCGCGGACGTTGACGTCCTGCATGAGGTCGTACTTCTTCGCGGCGAGGTCGAGCGTGGGCGAGAGGTCGATGACGCTGGCGTTGTTGACCACGATGTCGATGCCGCCGAACTCGCCGTGCGTCGTCAGCACGGCCTCGGTGATGTCGTCGTCGTTGCGCACATCACCGACGATCGGGAGTGCCTGGCCCCCGGCATCCCGGATCTGCTGCGCCGCAGAGTGCACGGTGCCCTCGAGCTTCGGATGCGGGGTGTCGGTCTTGGCCAGCAGCACGATGTTCGCGCCGTCGCTCGCGGCGCGCAGTGCGATCGCGAGACCGATGCCGCGGCTGCCGCCCGACATGAGGATCGTCTTGCCGGCGAGTGGCGCCGCTGTCTCGGTCATGCTGTCCTTCTCGTCATCGTGTCCCACTATCACGGTTGCATGTCCCGAAGTTCGGCCATCTGAGGGGCTGAATAGCGAAACTTCGGGACACGGTCGGGCTAGCGGGCGGCGCTGCGGCGGGATGCCGCGGCGAATGCCGCCACGCGAACCCGCGACTCCTCGGTGTCGAAGCAGGCGCCGATGGTGGATGCCTCGGCTGCGAGGTTCTCCTCGAACCGGCGACCCGCACCGGACCGCACGAGCCGCTTGGCCAGCCCGAACGCGGCCGTGGCGTTGTCGAGCCAGAACTGCGCCACCGCGCGCGCGCGATCGGCCACGTCGGCCGCCGGAACGACCTCCGTCACGAGACCCCAGTCCAGCGCCTCTGCGGCGTCGACCGTGATGTCTTGCAGCAGCATCCGCAGCGCCCGTCGCTGACCGATCGCCGCCGGCAGCAGGGTCGAGACGCCGAGGTCGGGTGTGAGTCCGATGTTTGCGTAGCGGCTGACGAACTTCGCCGAGTCGGATGCCACGATGTAGTCGGCCGCGAGCATCAGCCCGAGCCCGCCGCCGGCGACCGCGCCCTGCACAGCCGCGACGATCGGCTTGTCGGACTCGACGAACGCGCGGATGCCCTCGTGGATCACATTCGCCGTCTCGGTCACCGCGGCGCCGCCCGCGCCGGACACCGCCATCGCGATGACGTCGCCGCCCGCGCAGAACGCCGGGCCTGCGGCATCCAGCAGCACCGCGCCGACGCGCCCGTCGCCGGTGACCTGCTCGGCGACCTCGCGCCAGAGGTGACCCATGTCGAAATCCATGGCGTTGAGGCGGTCGGGGCGGTTGAAGGTGACGTGCGCGAGCCCGCCGTCGATGTCGAGCAGGATCGAGTCGGTCATGGTCGTGTCCTCTCTGCCAGCACTAACACAGGCTCGCTACGTGTCGGGGTCGGCGCGACGCGCGACTTTCCGGTGCTCGCGCGCGCGTCCGCCCGGTTCCAGCCTGCATTAGTGCGCGCATCCCGGGCCGGAGTCACTTCGGCGCCATCCGGATCGCGCCGTCGAGCCGGATCGTCTCGCCGTTCAGGTATCCGTTCTCGACGATCGCCATCACGAGCGACGCATACTCGTCGGGTCGGCCGAGGCGCTGCGGGTAGGGGACTTGCTCGCCGAGCGAGTCCTGCGCGGCTTGCGGCAGTCCCTTGAGCATCGGCGTTTCCATGATCCCCGGCGCGATCGTGCAGACGCGGATGCCGTAGCGGGCGAGCTCGCGCGCTATCGGCAGGGTCATCGCGTGCACGCCCCCCTTGCTCGCCGAGTACGCCGGTTGGCCGATCTGCCCGTCGAACGCCGCGACGCTCGCCGTGTTGACGATGACGCCGCGGTCACCGTCCGTCGCGTCGGTGCGCGACATCACCGCGGATGCCTGGGCGATGACGTTGTACGTGCCGATGAGGTTGATGCGGATGATGCGCTCGAAGTCGGCGAGCGGTGACGGGTTGCCGTCGCGGTCGAGAACCTTCGCCGGCGGCGCGATACCGGCGCAGTTGACGACCACGCGCAGCGGGGCGGTTGCGGATGCGGTTCGCACAGCTGCCGCGACCTGCTCGGGGTCGGTGACGTCGGCGGCGGCGAAGGTTCCGTTGAACTCCTCGGCGACCTCAGCGCCTGCGGAGCTCGGGAGGTCGACGATGGTGACCGTCGCGCCGGCGCCGGCGAGGCGGCGGGCGGTGGCGAGTCCGAGGCCGCTGGCACCTCCGGTGACGAGAGCCGCTGCGCCGGTGATGTCCATGCCGTTCTCCTTCGAACATGTCGCGGCCGGCCGGGCCGCGGCATCCCGTGCCAGCATACGCGGCACTCAGTCTCACGCCGGCTACCGCTGAGACTGCTCCCTTCGAGCTCGGCCGCGAAGCGCCGATCGGTGTCCCGTAGCGTGAGGGGATGACAACACCCGCACCGCGGAAGCCGCTCGTCCTCGTGGTGACAGGGCTGCCCGGCACGGGTAAGTCGACTTTGGCGGATGGCGTTGCCGCGCGCCTCGGCGCTCCCTCATTTTCGGGGGACTGGTTGCTCGGAGCGATCGCTCCTTCGCACGTTCTCGACGAGGTGGACAGGGATGTCTCCGTCGACGTCTACGAGCGGCTCCTCCAGACGCTCTTCACCCGTCAGCTGATGCTCGGTCAATCCGCCGTCCTCGATTGCATCGTCTCTGACGAGACCCTCGGGAAGTGGTCCACGATCACGGCGACGCACGGCGGCAGGCTGGTGACCGTCGAGTGCGTCTGCTCGGACGAGGTCGTGCACCGATCCCGGATCGAGGGTCGGGTCCGGAACATTCCCGGGTGGCACGAGATCGACTGGAGCCACGTCGAGTTCATGCGACGAGAGATCGTACCCCTGCAGGCGGAACGCCTGATCGTCGACGCGGTCCGGCCGGCGGACACGAATCTGAACGACGTTCTCACGCATCTCGACTCGCTGTCCGATGTCACGCGCTGAGTTCCTCAGAGACCCGGTGCGATCACCGGCGGCCGACTGATCGGCAGGCGAGACCCCAGTCATGCACGCAGTCGAGATGAAGCACCAGGGCGCGTGGCTCGCGGAGCGGGTCGGGGGCTGGGCCAGAGTCGGAGGGGTCGCCGGGACGGGTTTCGAAGCGTACGCGCGTCTTCTACACCCCGTGCCCGACCCCGGTGACCGGCTCGTCGCGTCCGCCGATCATGCGTGGCAGACCCGACGGTGGGCGGCAGTAGCCGCGGAGACCGGGAAGCGGATGCATCCGCTCGTTCAATGGGGCCGGCTGCACCATCCGCAGAGTCCTTATCTGCAGGGAAGCTCGGTCGGGTGGCTCGACCCTGAAGTGCTGGCTGCGCTGATACCGATGCTCGAGAATGCGACGTCGACTCACGACGATGTGATCGCGGGCTTCTGGACGGGATGGGGAGGCGAGCGCATCATCAGTCCCGCGTCGCTCGAGCTGCCTGGACGAGAGTACGCGTTGCTGCAGACGACTCTCGACGAACTCGCTGACCCCGATTGGGGTACCGAATCGGACGTCGGATGGCTCCCGTCGTTTCGCCATCCATCGGTGCAGCTGCTCTGGCCCGCCGATCACCGATGGATCGTCGCGTCCGAGGTCGACTGGGACTCGACGATCGTGGCCGGAGCGCGGTCGCTCATCGATGAAATACTCGCCGATCCGCGCTTCGAGACGTTCGAGGTGGGCGTCGATGACGACCTGTCTTGGGATGGCGACACTCTGAACTGAATCTGCCGAGCAGTTCACGCCTCGCAAAGTTTCACGACAGGGGCGGAAGTGCAGGGCGTTGCAACGGGAGACACACGGCGCTCATGATCGTGACGTGGGCACCAAAGAGGACGAACTCGACGCCGCGAAGCGTCGGGTTGCCCTCGCGGCGGAGGTTCGGGCACGCGAGAAAGACGGATGGGCGCTCGTACACCGCTCCGGAAGCGAGCTGATCCTCGTACACAAGGTGCGATCACCCTGGTGGTTGTTGCTTATCGAATTGGTCTTGGTGTTCGGCTACGGCGAGGGCTCGAATGTCCGGCGTTGGTTGCACATTGAAGCGTTGGACAACGGTGACCTCATTCGCTACACGCTCGGCGACATTCCGAAGGGTTGGCCGCGGAAGCGGAAGTGGGAGGTACCCGACGGCCGGGTTGGAAAACAGCCATAGCTGACCCCGGCGTCGCGCAGAAGGCTGTCCACGCGCGACCCTTCTTCGTTCTTATCGCGCTTCCCGCGGCATCCAGCGGTAGATCTGGCCGTCCCGCACCTCGACGTCGATGAGCGCCGCTTGGTCGAGCGCGGCGGACTGCTCGCCGGCGAGCAGCGCGAGAACCTTGGTGCGGCCGCGGATCGTCTCGCCCGACGCCGTGGTCCAGTGAATGTAGGGATGAAGGAGCAGCTTCGCGTCCTGAGGCCGCCCGGCCTCGATCGCAGCCAGCACCTCATCCACAAGAGGCTCTTCCTCGACGCTCACACCCACGATGCTTCCGACTCGGGACGGAAGCATCAAGATCCTCGCGCTGCCGACAAGTGTCCGGATGCTACGCCGGCACTCCGGCCGCGAGCGCCTTCACGGCGGCGGTCGTCAACGGGTTGCCGGCGATGCCCCACTCCCCGCTGGCGACCTCCTCGACAACGACCCACGTGACCGCCCGCATGTTCTCGCCCTCGATGCTGACCATGGCGTCGGTGAGACGCTCGATGACGTCGCGCTTCTGCTCGGCCGTGAAGACGTTCTCGATGACCTTCACGTTGATGAATGGCATTGCTTCTCCGATCTTCGGATCTGACTAGGTGCCCCCACTGTCTGCGACGCAACCATAAGTTGCAATGCTCGACACTTCAGGTCTATAAGTAGGCTTTATGCTCGACATCCGACGGCTGCGTGTGCTGTCCGAACTGACGGCACAGGGCAGTTTCTCGGCGGCCGCCGCCGCGTTGGGGATGACCCAGTCCGCCGTCAGCCAGCACATCGCCGCACTGGAGCGCGATGTGGGGCAAGCCGTGGTGCGACGGGGAACACGGCCGCTCGAACTCACCGAAGTCGGTTCCGCGCTCACCAGGCACGCGACGAGCATCCTCGCGCGCCTCGAGGCGGCCGAGCAGGAGGTCGAGGAGATCACCGAACGCCGGCGCGGCCGCCTGCGGTTCGGGTGCATTCCCACCGTGCTGGGAACGTTGATGCCGGTCGCCTTCGCATATTTCCGCCGCCTGCATCCGGACGTGCGATTGACCGTCGTCGACGATCACCTGCACCGGCTGATCCCCCGCCTCGAGTCCGGCGAGCTGGACCTGGCGGTGATCTACGAGCATGAAGCGCTGCCCGACATCGGCGCCGGCTTCCACCGCGCTCCGATCTTCGCGGATCGGTTCGCAGCCGTGCTGCCCGCCGCTCATCCGCTCGCACAGCAACCGAGTATCGACCTGAAGGACCTGCGGAGCGAAACGTGGATCGGCGGTGCGCCCAGCAGCGCCTGGTACCGGATCGTCCGCCATGTCTGCCAGCAGGTCGGATTCAGTCCGCGGGCCGACGTCGCGACCGATGACTACACCGCGGTGCAGGCCCTGGTGGCGGCGGGCTTGGGAGTATCCGTCATCCCGGGACTTGCGGTGCGCCATCCCGTGCCCGGCGTCGCGGTGCGACCGCTCGTCTCCGCCGCCCCGGTTCGCAGCATCTGCGCGGCCTGGCCGGTGGACGGTTACCAGGGCCCGACGCTGAACGCCATGGTCGACGGGCTGCGACGGGCCGCACGGAGCACGTCGTGACCGTCGAGTTCGGCATCCATCTGCCGCTCATCGACTTCGGCGGGGCGCCCTGGACCGCCGCTCGGCTCACGGCATACGTCCGCGAGGCGGCTGCCCTCGAGTTCGCGTACGTGTGCGCCAACGACCACCTGCTCTTCCGGCAGCCGTGGATGGACGGACCCGCGGCGCTGGCCGCGGTGCTGGATGCCTCCACCGGCATGACGATCGCCACCACCGTGGCGTTGCCGGTCGTGCGCGGTCCCGCCCAGACCGCCAAGCTGCTCGAGGCCCTGCATACGCTGTCCGGTGGCCGGCTCCTCGCGGGCGTCGGAGCGGGATCGTCGGCCGCCGACTTCGCAGCTGTCGGCATCCCGTTCGCCGAACGGTGGACGCGCTTCGACGAGGCGGTCCACGTTCTGCGAGCCCTGTTCGGCCGAGAACCGGGACCGTTCCGCGGCACCTTCTACTCGAGCGATGCGCTCGACGACCCGGTCGCCGAAGGCCCGCCGCTGTGGATTTCGAGTTGGGGCTCGACCGCCGGCATCCGCCGGGTCGCCGCACTCGGCGACGGCTGGATCGCATCCGCGTACAACGGCACGCCCGAGGCGTTCGCGCACGGTCTGCAGCGGCTCGAGGCGGCCGGACGCCCAGCGGCGGCGTTCCCGAACGCCTTGGCCACGACGTGGTTTCATGTCACGGATCGCCCAGCCGCTGCGGACCACATGGTCGACGGCGTGCTGTCGCCACTGCTGAACCGGCCCGCGGACGCTCTGCGCGCGGCGCAACTGCCGATCGGCTCGGCCGAGGAGTGCGCCGCACATCTCGCCGCCTATGTCAGAGCCGGTGTGCAACGGATCTTCCTCTGGCCCCTCGGCGACGAAGTCGCCCAACTCACCGCCTTCCGCACACAGGTGATGCCGCTGATGGCGGGTGTGGGATGACCACCCGGAGAGCCGCAACGGGTCGGCGGCGTCCGCCCGAACGGCATGGCTACTGCAACCGGCGCCAGCAAACAAGCAGTGGTGCTGCCCGTTTTCGGATGTCACCGTTGGTCGATGAGGTGCATCACGTACGCGGGGGAACACCTGGTCACCTCTCAAGCAATCGCTGACCTGGTGGTGCAGTTGACCGCGGCGCTGGCATCCAAGGGGCAGGCCGAGGCCGTCCAGATCCCCATCTACCCCGAGGGCGAAGAGTATCCGGGCAGTGAGGACACTCTCGAGATCGTGCAGCTGGTCATCGGGGCCGGAACCGACGTGCTGTCGGTGCCGTACGCCTGGGACGGGCCCGACCCGGATTTCGCGGATGCCGTGACCGAACTCCGATTCAAGCTCAATGTCTACACCCCCAAGGCCGTCGTCTCCCGGCCCAGCGAGAGCGGCTTCGACTACGAGCTTCCCCTCGACCCGGACCCCACCATCTTCTGACCGTCGCCACGCGCTCCTCCGGCGGTCGTCGGAGGATGGGACCGTGACGGTACCCCTCGAGCCGATCGCGATACCCGCCGTGGTGCAACGGCTGGCGCGGGGCGCCGTGCTGACGCCGGTCTGGGAGAACGAGCGGGGCGGCCTCACGTTCCGCACCGGCGACCAGCGCTTCATCAAGTACGGTCCGCGCAACGACGAGACGACCATGGCGGGCGAGGCCGAGCGGCTGCGGTGGGCCGGCGCTTTCACGCCGGTACCGACCGTCATCGAGCAGGGCCAGGACGACTCGCACGAGTGGCTCGTGACCGCGGCGCTGCCCGGTGACAGCGCGGTTGCGCCGCGATGGGTGGCGAAGCCGGCGATCGCCGTCCGGGCCATCGGCGAGGGACTGCGGGCGCTGCACGACGCGATGCCGGTGGACACGTGCCCGTTCGCGTGGGACGTGCCCGCTCGCATCGCGAACGCGGCCGGGCGGGGCATCCGGGTTCCCGATGAGCTGCGGCATCCACCCTCCGTCGATGTGCTCGTGGTGTGCCACGGGGATGCCTGCTCCCCCAATACGCTCATCGGCGACGACGGCCGTTGGCGCGCGCACGTCGACTTCGACGCGCTCGGGGTGGCGGACCGATGGGCCGACATCGCCGTGGCGGCGATGAGCACCGAGTGGAACTATGGACCGGGATGGGAGGGCGAGCTCCTCGCGGCGTACGGTGTCGACCCCGATCGCGAACGGATCGCCTACTACAGGAAGCTGTGGAACGAGACATGACCACACCCGGCCCGCGCGGCACCGTCTCGTCGATCGACGGGCATCCGAACCTGGTCATCGAGCGCACCCTCGCCGCCGGCGCCGACGAGGTCTGGGCGGAGATGACCGAATCCGACCGCCTGGAGCGCTGGATCGGGCGGTGGGAGGGCGACCCGACCTCCGGCGCCGTCACCTTCTTCATGACCGCGGAGTCGCCGGATGCCGCGGCGTCCCGATTCCGGATCGACGAGTGCGAACGCCCCCAACGGTTCGCCGGCGCGATCTCGCCCGACGACGGCGGGTGGGAACTGTGGTTCGAGCTGGACGAGGCGGACGGATCCACGACGCTTCGGTTCGGCCAGCGGCTCGGCCCGCAGGACGATGTGGGATCAATCGGCCCGGGCTGGGAGTACTACCTCGACCGCCTCGTCGCCGGTCGCGACGGGCGGGACGTGGCATCCATCGTCTGGGACGACTACTTCCCGGCGCTGCAGCCGTACTACGAGGAGCTCGTCGCCGGCGGATGACCGGCTTCCGCTGTCGTGTCCTCGGGACACGGACGGCGGGTCACAGGCCCCAGACGAAGGTCCACGTGCCGGCCCACACGGCGGCGACGACGGATGCCGCGGCTATGACGACCGCGATCCCCAGCAGCACCGCGTCCGGACGCCCGAGGCGGGACTCGCGCGCCCAGGTGCGGGTGCCCGGCGCTCCGAAGCCGCGCGCTTCCATCGCGGTGGCGAGCTTGGTGCCGCGCCGGATGGCGAGCACGAACAGTGCGAACGACTGGCCGAAGAAGCGGCGGATGCGGCCGCGGTCGGCGACACCGCGCGCTCGACGCGCCATCGACAGGTCGCGCCAATCCTCGATGAACAGTCCCACGAGCCGAAGCCCCGCCAGGCCGCCCAGCACGAACCGGGCGGGCAGGCGCAACACCTGGGCCAGCCCGTCCGCGAGATCGGTGGGATCGGTGGTCGAGAACAGCACGACCGCGGGAACGGCGATGGCGAGCACGCGCAGGAAGATCGACAGCGCGAGGTAGATCGATCCGTCGCTGATGCGCAGCAGTCCCCACTCGAGGTGAACCGTACCGGCGGTGCGGCCGTACAGCGTGGTCGCGACGGAGGCGATCCCGGCCGCGAGGACGATCGGCCACAGCCGCAGCCACAGCTGGCGCGCGCTGAGTCCGGAAAACGGCATCAGCAGCAGCGTCGCCGCGAGAGTGACGGCCGCCGACACCGGATCGATCGACAGCAGCAGCGTGCCGCCCAGCACGAACGTCGCGGCGAGCTTGGTCACCGGATTGACGCGACCGAGCGGCGCTTGCCCGACATCGACGGCGAGCAGGCTCACGTCGCCGCCGCCAACACGAGCTCGTCGTCGTCGAGCGCGTCGACCAGCTCGCGGTCGTGGGAGACGACGACGACCGCCGTGCCCGCCGCGCGCACCTCCTCGATGAGCTCGGCGAGCTCCCGCCAGGTGCGGGCATCCTGTCCGTACGTCGGCTCGTCGAGCACGAGCACGCTCGGTCGCGTCGCCAGCGCCGCCGCGACCGTGAGCCGGCGTTTCTCCCCTCCCGACAGCGTGAAAGGGTTCACGCCGGCGAGGTGGCCGAGCCGCAGCCGTTCGAGCAGCGGGTCCACGCGCGCGGCCACCTCCGCGTCGGTGAAGCCGAGCGCACGCGGGCCGACCGCGAGCTCGTCGCGCACCCGGGTGGTGAGCAGCTCGTGCTCGGGCGACTGGAAAACCGTGCCGATGCGGGTGAGCAGCTGCCGCGACGTCCACGTGTACGGCTCGGGTCCGAGCTCGCCGGCGACCGCGTCGCCGCGCAGCGCGTCGGTCGAGGCGAGGTACCCGTCCGCCGGTCGCAGCAGTCCCGCGAGCGTCAGCGCGAGCGTGGACTTGCCCACTCCGTTCGGTCCGGTGATCGCCAGCGCCCGTCCCTCGGTGATCGTCGCGGACAGCCCGGATGCCACGACCTCGGTGCGTCGCGCGCCGAACGGTCGCCGCCCCACGGCGAGCTCGTGCGCGTCGAGCAGGATCGGACCGGCCGCGCCCCGCTCGCGAGACTCGATGGTGACCGGCACGCCCGGCACCCATACCCCCGCGTCGGTCAGCGCCCGTTCGTGGTCGCGGAAGACGGCATCCGGCGCTCCGTCCGCGATCAGGCCTGCGTCAGCGGGGTTCCCTCCCCCGTCGGCGGCCGATTCGGCGGCCGACCCCGCGGTCTGACCGAGCACCACGACCCGGTCCACCGCGCCGACCCACACGTCGACGCGGTGCTCGACGACGACGACGGTCGCGCCGGATGCCTCGGACGCCGCGACGACGGCATCCCGCACCTCCGCAACCCCCGCCGGGTCCAGATTCGCCGTCGGTTCGTCCAGCAGCAGCAGGCCCGGCCGCATGGCGAGGATGCCGGCGAGGGCCAATCGCTGCTTCTGGCCGCCCGACAGCTGGGATGTCGAACGGTCGCGGCCGACGTCGAGCCCGACCGCGGCGAGGGCAGCATCCACCCGTCGCCAGATTTCGTCGCGGGGGACGCCGAGGTTCTCGCATCCGAACGCGACGTCATCGCCGACGCGCGCGAGGATCACCTGCGCGTCGGGGTCCTGCAGCATCAGCCCGGCGCGCCCGCGGGTGTCTGCGGCCGCTATCCCGTCGATCGTCAGCTCGCCGAGCGACTCGCCGTCTTCGACGTCGCCCAGGACGCCGGCAAGACCGCGCAGCAGCGTGCTCTTGCCCGACCCGCTCGCGCCGAGTAGCAGCACCCGCTCCCCCGCCGCGATGTCGAGGTCGAGACCCGCGACCGCCCAGCGGCGTCGACCGGCGTGGCGCCAGCCCCACCCGCGCGCACGGACGCGGGCGCCGGTCACGGCCTCGCGTCGGAGCCGACGCCGGGACCGGCGTCTTCGCGGAGGTCGACGGGGCGGGCTTCCCGTCCCGCCGCGAAGCGGTCGAGCGCGCCGGTCGCGGCCAGTGCCCGCACCAGCAGCCATGACACGAGCCCCGCGACGAGGATGCCGGATGCCACGGCCGACACGAAGTACACCGTCCGCGCCTCGAACGACAGAGCGGCGATGTCCGAGAACGTCGTGTCGAGCAGCCCAACCGCGATTCCGGCGAAGGCGCCGGACACGAGCGCGGCGACCAGCCGCCAGCTCGCGTAGGCGAAGACCGCGAAACCCAGCTCCGCGGCGAGGCCCTGCACCACGCCCCACACGAGGGTGAGGAACGCCCACTGCGTGCCGAGCGCCATGGAGACGACGGCCGCGACCACCTCGGCATACAGCGCCGCTCCCGGCTTGCGGATCACCAGGCCGCCCAGAACGCCGGCGAACAGCCATCCGCCGGCGAGCAGTCCCGACAGACCCGGGGTCACCGCGAGGATGCCGGACAGCCCGGGCCACGCGAGCCCCCAGAGCCAGAACAGCACTCCGGCGGCGACGCCGATCACACTGGCGACGACGATGTCGACGACCCGCCAGCGATAGCGGCGCGCCGATATCGAGGTGCGCGTGGATGCAGACGCTGAAACGTGCATGGACACTCCTTCCTGCGCTGGCATGACCCAGATCAGGTTCGACGGTCGAAGCGTGTCGCTTCCTCTCAGCCCGGCACACCGGACTCCCGTGTTGTGAGCTCCGAGTATACCGCCGTCCGGTCGGGTACTTTTGGCCAATGACCTCGCAGGATGCGCCGCGTTCGCGCCGCGGCCCGCGCGAGGCCGACACCGGCCCGAGCGGCGTCCTCGTCGCCGAGCCGACCGGGAAGCGGGCGCGGGCCGCGGGCAGCCGGCCGGCGCTGACATGGGTGGACGAGGCATCCGTCGCCGCCGCCCCGATCGTGTCGCTCGACGCCGTCGAGTCGCCCTACGTCCCCGTCGAGGCGGATCTGCTCGTGGACGCGCCGCGGCGGTCGCCGTGGCGGCCGGGTGTGCTCGTCCCCCTCGTTCTGATGCTCATGCTCGTGGCGGCATATTGCGCGACGACGCTGTTGTGGCCGCTGAACGCGGTCGCGCCCACGGTGGCTGCCGTGTCCGTGCAGCCGGCGGCGGCACCGCTCGCGGCTCCGCCGTGGCCCGCGCAGGGCAGCGCGGCCGTCGCGGTCGCCGGTATCGGCGGCACGCTGAGCTCGGCATCCGACGCCCGCGCGATCGCGAGCATCAGCAAGGTGGTGACGGCGCTGGTCGTGCTCGATCAGTTGCCGCTCGCGGTCGGCGAGCAGGGCCCGGCGTTCCGCTTCCCCGCCGCGGACCGCTCGACGTACTGGGCGTACCTGCGCGGCAACGAGTCGGCCCTCGATGTTCCCGTCGGTGGCACGCTCACCGAATACCAGCTGCTGCAGGGGATGCTGATCGGCTCGGCGAGCAACTACGCCGACCGGCTCGTGAATGCGATCTGGCCGAACGACCGGGTTTTCGCCGCCGCGGCCCGCAGCTGGATGGACGCGCACGGCATCCCGGGCATCACGATCCTCGAGCCCACGGGTATCGACGCCGGCAACTCCGCGAGCCCGGCGGCGCTCATCCCCCTCGCCGAGCGGGCGATGGCCAACCCGGTGATCGCCGAGATCGTGCGCCAGACCGCGGTGGACCTGCCCGGGGCCGGCCACGTCGACAACACGAACGGACTGCTGACGGACCCCGGGGTGGTCGGCATCAAGACCGGGTCGCTCGACACGTACAACCTGCTCGCCGCGAAGGACGTGACCATCGGCGATACGACAGTGCGCCTCTATGCGGCGACGCTGGGGCAGCCCGACGACGCGACCCGTGTCGCGGCGACCGGCGCGCTGTTCGCGCAGATGCAGCAGGAGCTGCTTCCCACGACCTCCGTGGCGAGCGGGACGGTCGCGGGCGTGGTCGAGACGCGCTGGGGCGAGCGGGTCGACGTGACGACGAGCGCGGATGCCGCGCTGATCCTGTGGAACGGGGCGGCGGGAGAGGTGTCGGAGACATTCGACCTCGGCGAGCACCGTACCGCGGGTGACACGGTCGGTGCGCTCACCGTGGACGGTCCGCTGAACTCGGCGACCGTCGACCTCACGCTCGCGGGCGACGTCGACGGGCCGAGCCCGTGGTGGCGCCTGACGCACCCGCTCGACCTGCTGGGCCTGAACGACTGACCCCGCGTGCACTCTCGGCGCCCCCGCGTGCACTCTCGGCGCCCCCCGATGCACTCTCGGCGCCCCCCGATGCACTTTCGCGAAAGTGCACGCGGGGTTCGCGAAAGTGCACGCGGGGTTCGCGAGAGTGCACGCGGGGTTCGCGAGAGTGCACGCGGGGTCAGACGAAGCGCACCGCGTGCTGCAGCCGCGTGCGCATGTCGAACACCTCGTTGCCGCCCACCTCACGCGCACCCGAGAGGCCGCGTCGCAGCATCGTCGACAGCGCCGAGCGCCCGACCACGACGACCGGGATGCCGCGCACCTTGCCGAGCTCGGTGATCTGCTGGGCCACGTCGTCGTCGGGCAGCACCACGATCGCCCCGGAGAACCTCGCCCGCGACTCGCGCGTGACGACCCGGACCCGCGAGATCAGCTGGGTGATCGGCGATCCCGGCACGTGCGGACCGACGATCTCGCCGCGACGGAAGCCGACCGGGCCGCCGAAGTCCTCGGACAGCACGCCGTACAGCCCGCTCGGTCCGAGCACGATGTGGTCGAGCTTGTCCTCGGGTCCGCCGCCGGCGAGCACGTCGTGCCAGACCGTGAAGCCCATCCCGAGGTCGGCGACGATGCGCGCCGTCTCCTCCTCGGCGAGCGCGTCCGCGAGGATGCGCCGCAACTCCTGCGGCGCCGACCGCACCAGCGCCGGCTCGTACGGATCGTCGATCGCCACCCCCCGGCCGACCCACTCGCGCATCAGCGACAGGTACCGCTCGCGCCGCCATCCACCGGGCTGTCCGTGCGTGCGGGCTCGGGGGCGCGTGTCCGCGTGAGGCGCCGGGGCGTGCCACCCGCCTCCCGCGAAGTTCGTCGAGGCGTGCGCGGTCGGCAGCGCCCCGAAACCGTGCCCGCGGTCGTACGCGGCACGGGCGTCGGGGGTGCCGACGAGTTCCCATGCGCGCTGCACCTGCACGAAGACCGTCGCGTTGCCCCCGGTGTCGGGATGCGTCTGGCGCAGCCGGATGCGGTAGGCCTTGCGCAGCACCTCGTGGTCGACCGTGGGCTCGACGCCGAGCACCTGATACGCCGAGTCGGACAGCGGGCTGTCGAACACCGGATCAGCGTAATCGACCCCGCCTTTGCGGCGGCCGTGAGGCGGCGCACCTACTCCGGGTTGCGGTGGTTGCGTCGCGCGTAGGCGGCGGCGCTGCGGCTGGACAGTGCGAGCAGGGTCAGGATGTCGACAGCGAGCGAGAGCAGGCTCGTGCGCAGCGTGATCTCCTGCCCGCCGGCCCACCACCCCGCGAAGGCCGTGGAGATCGACAGCACCGCGAGCACCATCACGATCACGCGCGGAATGTTGCGGCCGACGTAGATCAGCACCGCCAACAGCGCCTCGGCGAGCAGGACGACACCCACCAAGACGGCCGCGGCGGTCAGCCCGACGGTGGCGGCATCCGATCCGCCGAGGCCGTCCACCAGGATGTCGGGGCCCTCACCGGCAGCGAACCGTCCACCGACCTCGAGCACCTGCAGCACCCCGACCACGACGCGCAGCATGACCAGCATGGCCCCCGCCGCCGTCGTGACGGGACGCTTCATCGCCGGGTCGTAGCGCGGCGGAGTCAGCAGCCGCTCGGCCGGCTCGAACGCGGGCCGCTTCTCGGGCGCGCTCACGTCGCCACCCCCCGAACGTCGACGATGGGCAGGTCGCCGTCGGTGCGGATGCTGTCGCCGCCGCCGTTGCGAGCGTGGTATCCGGTCGAGAAGTCGCGGATGACGTCGACGGACACCCTGGCATCCGCCTGCGTCACCGTCGCGACGATGTGATCGCGCTCGATGTCGGTGTTCGCGTCGATGCGGTGCGTGACCTGCAGGGTGAACAGCGACAGTCCCACCGAGGTGTCGAAGGTTCCCGCCGCGAGCCAGTCCACACGCACGCCGCCGGGGAGCAGCCACCCTTCGGGGCACTCCCAGAAGCGGACGTGATGGCGCTGCGAAGGGCTGCCCTTCTGCTCCTGCTGGAAGGCGAAGTCCTGCTGCCGCGTGAACAGGAACAGCGGACTGACCGGCGCTGTGTCGTAGCTGCGACGGCGCAGCGTCGAGGTGATGATCAGCATCGACGACCGCAGGGTCACGGGGTCGGCGATCGTCCAATCCGCTTCCGTCATCACCCGCTTGATCTGCTCCTCGGTGCCCAGGAACGCGAGGTTCACCGGATCACCGAGCAGTCCATCGCTCGTCCTCGCGCGACCGATGAAGTAATCGGGCACGTAGATCGTGGTCAGGATGCGGTGCAGTCGCGGCAGCACGAGGTAGGCGAGCAGTATCCAGAACACGATGCCGCCGAGGATTCCCCACCAGCCGAGCGTGAAGGTCTCGGTGAAGCTGAGATAGGCGAGCCAGATCGCCGCGAGGCCGGCGAAGACGAAGAAGAACCAGTCCAGCGCGACCCCGATCGAGTACCGGTGCGATCGCCTGGCCCGTGCGGGCGCCTCCTTCACGGCCATAGCGGCTCCGGCGGAACGAACGAGAACGCGGATGCCACGGCATCCCCCGACACTTCGGCGAGGGTCGCGGGGATCCACCGGGGCGAACGATCCTTATCGACGAGCTGCGCGCGGATGCCCTCGACGAGGTCGGGCTGGCCGGTGACGAACCACATCACGAGGCCGTACTCCTGGGCGAGCGCGGCGCGCAGGTCCGGCAGTGCGCGTGCGCGGCGGACCGCCTCCAGGGTGACCGCCATACCCGTCGGCGACAGTTCGCTGAGCGCGTCGGCGGTCGCGACCGCCTCGGCTTCGGGGCGCGCCCGCAACCGGTCGATGACGTCGCCGACCGTCTCGGCTGCGAACGCCTCGTCGATCCACGGCCGCGACGTCTCAAGGCGGCATGCGGCGGGGTGCTCGGCCAGCGATGCCGCGACACCGCGAGGATCGGAAGGGTCGGTGCGGAGCCTGTCGCGCAGGGTCTCGAGACGGTCCGACGGGACCAGCACATCGGCGAATCCGGCGTATATGGCGTCGGCGGCATCCATCGTCGTTCCGGTCACGCCGAGGTACTCGCCGATGCGCCCCGGCGCGAGGGCGAGCAGCCACGTGCCGCCGACGTCGGGCGTGAATCCGATGCGGGTCTCGGGCATCGCGAGTCGGGAGCGCTCCGTGACGACGCGGACGGCCGCGTGACCGGCCAGGCCGATGCCGCCGCCCATGGTGATGCCGTCGGCGAGCGCGACGACGGGCTTAGGGTACTCCCCGATCGCCGCGTCCAGGGCGTACTCGGGGCGGAAGAAACCGGCGGCCTGGGCCGGCGCGCCGCCTCGGATCTGTTCGTACAGCGCGCGGATATCGCCGCCCGCGCACAGTCCGCGGTCGCCTGCTCCGTCGAGCAGCACGACCGCCACGGCCGAATCGTTGCGCCACTCATTCAGGGCATTGGTCAGCAGGCCGATCATGTCGACGTCGAGGGCATTCAGCGCCTTCGGCCGGTTCAGCGTGAGATGCCCGACGCCGCCCGAGACGCGGGCGAGCACCGTCGAGGGTGAGGCATCCGCGGCATCCGTCACCCGCGCAAGATTACCGGCGTTTCCGCGCCGGCTTCGGGCAGTGGACCCGTGCCACCGATGCATCTGCGGCACATTCGCGCATGCGCCACAGGATCCTGCACGTGCGCCACATATTCGTGGGGGCAGAAGCAGGAGTGTGTCGCATATTAATCGAGTCCGGCGCGGGGCCGCGGGCGCGCGGCGGCGTGCATGCGATCGCCGGGCGGATCCGCGAAGATGGGGCACGACGCCGCGACGACGAGAGGTTCGGGATGCCCGAGGGCCAGGTGCTGGAGTTCGACGCCGTGACCAAGCGCTTCGGCGCCGTCTCCGCCGTATCCGGCTTCTCCGCCCGCGTGCAGCCCGGCTCGGTCACCGGATTCCTCGGACCGAACGGCGCGGGCAAGACGACGACGCTGCGGATACTCCTCGGACTGGTCCGCGCGACGTCGGGCACCGCGGCGATCGGCGGTAAGCCGTACGCGGATCTCGCGGGACCGCTGCAGACCGTGGGCGCGGTGCTCGAGGCATCC
>CAXTES010000036.1:0-19544 GCA_964243215.1 uncultured Microbacterium sp.
GCAGGATGGCCTGGCTCGGTCGCGGGCCCACGTATCCGACGATTCCGCACATGGGGCCCATCCTAGGAGCGGCGCCTGGGAGACCCCGGGTGCCGGGGCCGGGGCGGCCGCCGCGCCGGTCGCCGAGAGTGCACCCCGGGTCGCCGAGAGTGCACGCCGGGTCGCCGAAAGTGCACGCCGGGCCGCCGAATGTGCACGCCGGGTCGCGAAAGTGCACGTGGGGGACGCACTCTCGCGAACCCCCGATGCACTCTCGCGAACCCCACGTGCACTCTCGCGAACCCCACGTGCACTCTCGCGCACCCGACGTGCACTCTCGCGGGCCGGAGCACCGCGGGGTCACAGCTTGCGCAGCAGCACCCTCTCGACCGCGTGATCGGCCGCCTTCTGCAGGACGAGCGTGGCGCGGTGACGCGTGGGAAGCACGTTCTCCTCGAGATTGGGCAGGTTCGTGTCGTTCCAGAACGCCGACGCCATCGCGGTCGCCTGGTCGTCGTCGAGGTCTGCGAACACCCGGAAGAACGAGCTCGGGTTGCTGAAGGCGCCGTTGCGCAGCGCCAGGAAGCGATCGGTGAACCAGCGTTGGATGTGGGATGCCTCGGCGTCGACGTAGACCGAGAAGTCGAACAGGTCGCTGACCGCGACATCGTTCGGCGACGGCGGCGGCTGGAGCACGTTGAGCCCCTCCACGATCACGACATCGGGTCGCCGCACGGTCACCTGAGCGTCCGGGACGATGTCATAGCGCACGTGCGAGTAGAACGGCGCATGCACCTCGGGCGCGCCGGACTTGACCTCCGACAGGAACTGCAGCAGCGCGCGCCGGTCGTAGGACTCGGGGAAGCCCTTCCGCCCCATCAGGCCGCGTCGCTCGAGCTCGGCGTTGGGGTAGAGGAAGCCGTCGGTGGTGACCAGCTCGACCCGGGGGGTGTCGGACCAGCGGCTCATCAGCTCGCGCAGCAGCCGCGCGATGGTCGACTTGCCCACCGCGACGGAACCGGCGACCGCGACCACGAAGGGGGTCGTGGTGTCGGGTTCCTGCAGGAATCCGGCGGTGTCGGCGCCCAGCCGCTTGGTGGCGTTGGCGTACAGCGACAGCAGCCGGCTCAGCGGCAGGTACACCTCGCGGACCTCCGCGAGGTCGAGCCGATCGCCGAGTCCGCGCAGCTGCACCACCTCGGTCTCGGTGAGCGGCTGGGTCATCCCGCTCGCGAGCCGGGCCCACTCGTCCCGGTCGATCTCGCGGTACAGCTCGGGCAGCACGGTGGTCTCGGAGGCGTCCGGCACGCGCCCATCGTATCGGCGGCCGGTGGTGGCGGCTCGGCTGCACGTCTGGACGGCGGCTGCTGCCTGCTGAATGATTTCAGACATGGATGCCTCGCGTCCGACGATCCGAACCCCCGACCACCGCATCCGGGTGTTCGTCAGCTCGACGCTCAAAGAGCTGGAGCCCGAGCGTCGTGCCGCGCGCGAGGCCATCGAGAGCCTCAAGCTCGCGCCGGTCATGTTCGAGCTGGGCGCGCGGCCGCACCCGCCGCGCTCGCTGTACCGCTCCTACCTCGAGCAGAGCGACATCTTCGTCGGCATCTACGGCGAGCGGTACGGCTGGGTCGCTCCCGATGAGGAGGTCTCCGGACTCGAAGACGAGTATCGGCTCTCGGGCCGGCTGCCGGCGCTCATCTACATCAAAGACCCGGCGCCCGAACGCGAGTCCCGGCTCGCGGAACTGCTCGACCGCATCCGCGGCGACGATCGCACGTCCTACAAGTCGTTCACCGGCCCCGACGACCTGTCCGAGCTGCTCGTGGGCGACCTGGCCACCCTGCTCGCCGAACGCTTCGACGCGGGGGCCCGTCAGGCATCCGGCGATCCCGGCATCCATCGCGAGGCGATTCCCGCGCCCTACAACGCCATCGTCGGCCGGCAGCGCGAGGTCGCCGACGTGATGCGGATGCTGGAGCGCCCCGAGATCCGGCTGGTAACCCTGCTCGGCCCGGGCGGGATCGGGAAGTCGCGGCTCGCCATCGAGGTCGCACACGCCGTCGCCGGCGCCGGCGGCGACGTCGGATTCGTGATGCTCGAGTCGGTGGGCTCACCCAACGGGGTGATGAATGCGATCGCCCGCGCCGTCGGGGTGCGCGACAGCGGCGAGGAGCCGCTGGAGCAGACCGTGCTCGCGGCGATCTCGGACCGCGACTTCCTGCTCGTCGTCGACAACATGGAGCACCTGCTCGCCGCGACCCGGCAGCTCGTGCGCCTGCTGACCGCCGCGCCGCGGCTGCACATGCTCGTGACGAGCCGATCGCCGCTGCGGGTCCGCGCCGAGCGGGTGTACGACGTCGACGCGCTCGCGGTTCCAACTGCCGGAGCCGACGTGGACGTCGCGGCTCAGGCATCCGCCGTCTCGCTCTTCCTCGAGCGCGCAGCAGCGGTGCGGCCGGGCTTCACGCTGACGCCGCAGAATGTCGGCTCGGTGGTGGGGATCTGCCGGGCGCTGGACGGCATCCCGCTCGCGATCGAACTCGCCGCGGCCCGGATGCGGTATCTCACGCCGCGGGAGATCCTCACGCGGCTCGACTCCGCGCTGTCCCTCCTGGTCGACGGCGCCCGGGATCTGCCGGTGCGCCAGCGCACCCTGCGCTGCACGATCGAGTGGAGCACCCGCTTGCTCGACGACTCGGGCCGCCAGGCGCTGGGGGCGCTGTCGGTGTTCGCGGGACCCTTCTCGATCGCCGCGGCGGAGTCGGTGCTCGGCGGCATCCCCGGTGTCGAGCCGCTGGCCGCGATCGATGCACTCGTGGATGCCAGCCTGCTGCAGCATCGCGATCGCGGCGGCATGCCGGTGTTCGCGCTGCTGTCGGTCGTGCGCGCCTACGCGGCGGAGCAGGCCTCGCCGGATACGACGGATGCCGCCGGCGAACGTTGGATCGCGTACTACCTCGCCGAGGGGGACCGCGCCGCGGCGGGGCTGCGCGGGGCCGCACAGCTCGAGGAGCTCGCTCGGATCGAAGCCGAGGCCGAGAACTACCCGGCCGTCATGCGCGTGCTGCTGGATCGCCGCGAACTGGACGCGGCGGCGGGTCTGGCATGGTCGCTGTACCTCTACCTGTGGCTCGGGGGGTTCCTCGGCCTCGTCCGATCGTGGATGGCGGAACTGCTCGGCCTGCGCGAGTCCGCGGGCCTGACCGTCACCGACCGCACCATGGCCATCGCGCTGTACTACACCAGCGCGGTCGCGTTCTGGCAGGAGCCGGGCCTGGACGTGGTGCCGGGGCTGCGCCGCAGCGCGGAACTGTTCGAAGCGACCGGCGATCCGGCCGGCGGTGCACTCGCGCGGATCTCGCTCGGCCTCGCGCTGCTCACGCGCGCCGACGGTCCCGATCTACCGGGCGCGCAGCAGGAGTTCCAGCACGCGCTGGACGGATTCCGCGCCGGACGCGACACGTGGGGCGAGGCGATGGCCCTCGTGACGCTGGGGCTGTTCGAACTGGCCGGCGGAGCCGTCGACGCCGCCCGGGCGCGCTTCGAGGACAGCTACGCCCTGGCCGCGCAGCAGAGCGAACGACTCGGCATCGTCATCGCGCAGAACCACCGCGGCTGGGCGCGGCTGTTCGGCGGGGATGTCGCCGGCGCCGAGGCCGACTTCGGCGAGGGGCTCGACGTGTCGATCGCCCTCGTGCACGACGAGGGCGTCGCGTACGGACTCGAGGGCCTCGCGGCCGTATGGGCGTCACGCGGCGACGCGCGAAGCGCCGGCCTGCTGCTCGGCGCCGCCAACACCCTCCGCCGCCGCGCCGGCATCGGCAACATCGCGGCGTACGCGCTGTACGCGCCGGCAGTCGCCGCCCTGCGCGATGCGGGCGCAGGCGGTGCGCTGGATGCCGGAATGTCCGACGGCGGCGGAATGTCGGTGCCCGAGGTGCTCGATGCCGTCCGGGAGTGAACGCGGCGGCCGATCCGCCGACGGTCCGGTGCTGCCGATCACGCGGGCGATCGCGGTGGTCATCCTGCCGTTCCTCGTCGTCGCCGTGGTGCTGCTGTTCGGATTCCCGACGCGTACCGGCGAGCTGTTCGCGTGGCCGATCGACCCGCCGCTGTCGGCATACCTGCTCGCTTCGGCGTACGTGGGCGGGATCTGGTTCTTCGTCCGGGTGGTGATCGCGCGGGAGTGGCACACGGTGCGTCACGGCTTCCCCGCCGTCGTGGTCTTCGCCGCGGCGTTGCTGGTGGCGACCCTGCTGCACCTCGACAAGTTCTCGCACAACCTGTCGTTCGCGGTGTGGCTGGTCCTGTACATCACCACCCCGTTCGCGGTGGCGTGGGCGTGGTGGCTGCAGCGTCGCTCCGGAAGGGCTGCGCCGGATGCCGCCGAGGTGCGCGTCGCGGGCGGCATCCGCATCCTCCTCCTCGTCGTGGGAGCGTGCGCGCTGGTGTGCGGTGCGGCGCTGTTCGTCGCGCCGGCGGCGATCGGGCCGATGTGGGCATGGCCCCTCACCCCGTTGACCGGGCAGGTCACCGGCGCGGTGCTGAGCCTGCCCGGAGTGGTCGCGGCGGGCGTTCTGGTCGACGATCGGTGGAGCGCGCTGCGGGTGCTGCTGCAGTCCCAGCTCGTGAGTGTGGCAGCGATCATCGTGTCGCTCGTCCTGGGCGGCGCCGCACTGCAGTGGGACCGGCCGGCGGCGTTCGGGTTCGTGGCGCTCGTGGGGGTGGCCGCAGTGTTCTACACCGCCGTGACGGTGCGCATGGAGATCGTCGTCCGCCGGGTGCCGGCGTCACGACAGTGACGGTGCACCACTGATCCGGCGATTACAGCGCGAGGCGTTCGCGCACCACGTCGGCGAGCCGGTCGGCGATCTCCTGCGCCACCGGTGCCTCGGCTGCTTCGACCATGACCCGCACGAGCTGCTCGGTCCCCGACGCGCGCAGCAGCACCCGTCCCGACATCCCGAGTCGGGCGGTCGCCCGGGCGACGGCATCCGCGACGGCCGGGTCGTCGACCCGCGATCGGTCGACGTCCCGCACGTTGACGAGCACCTGCGGGTAGACGGTCATGATGGATGCCAGCTGCGCCAGGGTCCGCCCGGTGTGCGCCATCTCGGCCATCAGGTGCAGTCCCGTCAGCAGCCCGTCGCCCGTCGTAGCGTACTGGCTCATGATGACGTGCCCGGACTGCTCGCCGCCGAGCGAGAACCCGCCCTCGTTCATCGCCTCGAGCACGTAGCGGTCGCCGACCGCGGTCTGACGGACGCGGATGCCGTGGTCGCCCATGGCGCGGTGCAGGCCAAGGTTGCTCATCACGGTGGTTACGAGGGTGTCGTGAGCGAGGTGACCGCGCGTGTGCATCGCGAGCGCGAGGATCGCCATGATCTGGTCGCCGTCGACGACCTTTCCGGCGGCATCCACGGCGAGGCACCGGTCGGCGTCGCCATCGTGGGCGATGCCGACGTCGGCCCCGGTGCGAACCACCTCCGCGGCCAGCACATCGAGATGGGTGGACCCGACGCCGTCGTTGATGTTCAGGCCATCCGGGTCGGCACCGATCACGGTGACACGCGCGCCGGCATCGCGGAACGTCTCCGGCGAAACGCCCGACGCCGCGCCGTGGGCGCAGTCCAGCACGACGTGCAGCCCGTCCAGGCGATTCGGCAGCGACGCGAGCAGGTGCAGCACGTAGAGGTCCTCGGCGTCCGCGAAGCGGCGGATGCGGCCGACGGCCGGACCGGTCGGCTGCAGCTTCTCGCCCGACATCGCCTGCTCGATGCGCTGCTCGACGACATCCGGCAGCTTGACTCCGCCGCGCGCGAAGATCTTGATGCCGTTGTCGGGGGCGGGGTTGTGCGAGGCCGACACCATGACGCCGAAGTCGGCGTCGCGCTCGGCGATCAGGAACGCCGCGGCCGGTGTGGGAAGCACGCCCGCGTCGAGCACGTCGACACCGGATGAGGCCAGGCCCGCCGACACCGCCGCGGACAAGAACTCACCGGAAACACGCGGATCGCGCGCGACGACGGCGGTCAGACGCCTGCCCGCGGCGCGCCGCGCGTCCGCGATACGACCCTGGCCCAGGACGACCGCGGTCGCCTGGGCCAGGCTGAGCGCGAGATCGGCGGTGAGAGAGCCGTTGGCCAGCCCGCGCACGCCGTCCGTGCCGAACAGCGGCATGGATCAGCGCTTCGAGTACTGCGGCGCCTTACGTGCCTTCTTGAGGCCGGCCTTCTTGCGCTCCTTCACGCGCGCGTCGCGTGAGAGGAAGCCGGCCTTCTTCAGGGTGGCGCGGTTGTTCTCCACGTCGATGAGGTTCAACGAGCGGGCGATGCCGAGGCGCAGCGCTCCGGCTTGACCCGACGGGCCGCCGCCCGAGATCCGGGCGATGACGTCGTAGGCGTCGGTGAGGTTCAGCACGGTGAAGGGATCCTTCACGAGCTGCTGGTGCAGCTTGTTCGGGAAGTAGTCCTCGAACGTGCGGCCGTTGACGGTGATGGTGCCCGAGCCCGGGACCAGTCGCACGCGCGCGATCGCCTGCTTGCGGCGTCCCACTGCGGCGCCGGGCACGCTGAGCACGGGGCGCTCGGCGGCCGGTGCCGCCAGGTCGGCCGGTGTCTCGGTCGAGTAGTTCTGGGGTTCGGTGGAGTCTGAGATCTTCGCCACGAGTGTGTCCTATTCCTGGGCGGCGCTTACTGGGCGACCTGGTCGAGGGTGTACGTCTTCGGCTGCTGCGCGGCGTGGGGGTGCTCGGCGCCGGTGTACACCTTGAGCTTGGTGAGCTGCTGACGACCGAGACTGTTCTTGGGCAGCATCCCGCGAACGGCCTTCTCGACCGCACGGACGGGGTTCTTCTCGAGCAGCTCGGTGTAGGAGACGGCGGTCAGGCCGCCCGGGTAGCCGGAGTGCCGGTACGCCATCTTCTTCTCGGCCTTCTGACGCGTCAGCACCACCTTGTCGGCGTTGACGATCACGACGAAATCGCCGGTGTCCATGTGGTTGGCAAAGGTCGGCTTGTGCTTGCCGCGGAGCAGGGCGGCCACGTGCGAGGCGAGGCGGCCGAGGACGACATCGGTCGCGTCGATGACCAGCCACTCGCGCTGGATCTCACCGGCCTTGGGGGTGTAGGTGCGCGTCACAGTAGTACTGCTTTCTTGTCGAACGGAGAGGTTCGTGAATCCCGCTCCGGGGTGCTTCGGCTCGTTCCCGAGGTTCGAAGGGCGCCAGTGGAGGGCTCACGTTCGTGATGCCCGGGCAGCAGAGCCGCAGGCACCAAGGGTCGAGCTTACGGCATCCGGGTGCGAGCCGCCAAACCGCGTCCGGTCAGGAGGAAGGACCGGCTCCCATGTTGCGGCGCGTCGTGTGGATCGGGATCGCCATCGCCGACGAGAAGGCGAGGATGCCGGCGACGAACACGATCGCGCGCCACGGGTCACCCAGCCCGAACGAGATCCCGGCCATGAAGATGCCGGCCAGGAACAGGACGATCGAGACGATGTACACGGCGGCTCCCTCAGTGGTCGGTTCCAGGCTATCGCCCCGGGGCTACCCGGGCATCCGCTTTCACGCCGCGCCGGCGCTGGCGGCCTGCGCGATGTCGGCCGACACGAGGATCGGCAGGTGGTCGCTGAGTCCCTGGGGCAGCGTGCGGATGCGCTGGATGTCGAAGCCGACCGATGTCGCGAAGTCGTAGTGCCCGCGGAAGAACCGGTACCGGGTGTACGTGCGCGAATCGCTGAGCGTGAGTTCGTACCCGTGCTCGCGCATCTTCTGCCCGAGGTTCTCCTTGAACACCGGGTAGTTGTAGTCGCCGACCATCAGTGCCGGCAGGCTCTCGCCCAGGGTGGCCAGCTCGGTCAGGGCGGTGCGGATCTGGTGCCGGCGCAGTGAGTTCAAGGCGGTGAGCGGCGCCGCATGGAAGGAAGCGACGATGAACTCGAGGTTGGCGTCGATGTCGTGCAGGCGCACGCCCAGCATCCGCTCCTCCGCGGGCTTGAGCACACGGTCGTGCAGCGATTTCTTCAGCGCGATGGAGCGCACCTCGAGGGCCCGATAGGCGTTCGCCCGGTAGTAGATCGCGAGCCCCAGCCGGTTGCGCTGGGTGGCGTCGGCCAGCCGCAGGCCCGCGAGCTCGTCGGGGATGGCGGAGGTGTCGGCCTCCTGCAGACACAGCACGTCGGCGGCGTGCGCCTCCACCAGCGCGGCGAGCTCCGACACCGCGCGGTGTTTGCGCAGGTTGTAGGAGATCACCTTCATCGTGGTCACAGCCTAGAGTCGCCCCGGGTCACCCGGCTCGCACTCTCCGCTGATCCATAGGGCCCGGACGCCTCACGGCGCGCGCCCAGTGATCTGCAATATGATTGCGCGGTGACACCGGGTCTGGGGACCGGTCTGGGGACCGAGGATGTCGCGACGGAGCACCATGGGTACGTCGCGACTCGTCGTGCACGGCAGGCGAAGCCGTCGGCGCATCACCGGGACGACCGCCCCGCACGTCCCCGGCGGCGCGTCTGGCCCTGGGTCCTGCTGGGCGTCGCACTGCTACTGGTCGCGATCGGAGTGGTCGTCGCGGTCGCGGCCGTCCACCTGGCCGATCGGGCCACCACCGTCCGTGACGAGCTGACCGCCGCGAAGAACGTCGCGGCGACGATTCCGAAGCTCGCCAGCGCGCGCGACACGGCCGGTCTCGAGGCGGCGTCGGCGCAGTTGAGCGGCCACACGGATGCCGCGCTGGCTGCGACCGCGGATCCGCTGTGGTCCTTCGTCGAGCAGGTGCCCATGGTGGGCGCGAATCTGTCGGCGGTGCGCAAGACGGCGACGGCGGCCGACATCCTCGTCGCCCAGGCGATGCCCCCGGCCGTCCGGCTGCTCTCGGACGTCAGCATCGACCGGTTCGCCATCAAGGACGGCCGTATCGACCTCGCCGCGCTGCAGGCGGCTCTGCCGGTGATCCCGGACCTGCGCGACGCGGTCGCCGCCGCTCAAGCCCAGGTGGCCGACATCGACCGGACGCAGCTCGTCCCCCAGGTGGATCAGGCGATCGGGCAGCTGCTCGACGTGCTCGACGACGCAGCGCCGTTGCTGAACGAAGCGCAGCGCGTGCTGCCGGTGGCGTTGAACATGCTCGGTCAGGCCGAGCCGCGCAACTATCTGCTGATGTTCCAGAACAACGCCGAAGTCCGCGCGACGGGAGGCAACCCGGCATCGCTCGCTCTGCTGCACGTCGAGAACGGCGCCATCTCGCTGCCCGAGCAGAGCGGTTCGCAGAACCTCGCGAACTGGCGAGGAGCATCGCTGGACTTCGGCTTTCCGCCCGAGATGCTGCAGCTGTACGAATCCGACTTCGTGCCGAACATGCAGAACTACACCCGCACGCCCGACTTCCCCACGTCGGCTCGCATGATGATCGGGATCTGGCAGCAGGAGATCGGCGGCGAGATCGACGGCGTCGTATCGATCGATCCGGTCGCCCTGCAGTTCCTGCTCGCCGCCACCGGTCCGGTGACCCTGAGCGACGGCGTGCAGATCGATTCCGGCAACGCCGCGCAGGTCCTGCTCGGCGAGACGTACGAACGCTACGACAACGGCAGGGTGCTCGACGCCTACTTCGCCGACGCCGCGCAGCGCGTCTTCGCCAAGCTGACCTCCGGTGACGGGTCGCCGCAGGCGATGCTCGACGCGATCGTGCAGGGCGTGGATGCTCACCGTGTGCTGGTGTGGATGGCGCGGCCCGACGAGGAGGCCCTGGCCGCCGAGTACGGCGCGACGGGCACGTTCGTGCCCGACAACACCGACAAGACCCAGGTCGGCATCTTCGTCAACGACTCCGGCTACAGCAAGCTCGAGTACTGGTTGACGAGCTCGGTGTCGATGACCGCCGACCTGTGCAGCACCGGTGACGGACCGGCGACGATCACGACCTCGATCACCCTCACGTCGAGCGCGCCGAGCTCGGGTCTGTCCGTACTGCAGGGCAATCTGCGCGGCGCGCGCCTCGGCGTCTCGGCGTCGACGATGATCCTCGACGTGCTGTTCTTCGGTCCGGTCGGCGGCCAGATCACCGCCGTGGACCCCGAAGGCGGCGACTGGTCGAGGTTGAACCGCACCGGGGTCGAGCAGAGCCGTCCCGCCGAGACGGTCACCATCGGGCTGCAGCCGGGCGAGACCCGCACGGTCACCTACACCTCCACCGTCGACCGGGCGAGCATCGGCGCATCCACGGTCGCCGACGTGCGCACCACCCCGCTCGTGGGCGACACCCCGATCACGATCCAGCAGAAGCCCTGCGGCTGACCGTATCCGCCTCGGATGCCGGTCACTCCGCGTCGCGGCGGGCGCGGGTCTGCTCGGCTCGGGCCGCCAGCAGTTCGTCGGCGGGATAGCCGACCTCGGTCAGGGTGAGCCCGCGCGCAGCGAGCACGGTGAACTCGCTCGTGCGGTCGCCGGCGTCACGCAGCCCGGCGACGTCCGCGACGTCGAGCCGGCCCTGACCGACCGCGACGCACGCGCCGGCCAGCGCGCGCACCATGCCGTGACAGAACGCGTCCGCGGTCACCTCGGCGACCAGTACGCCACGGTCATCCCGCTGCCACGAGAATGTCAGCAGCGTTCGGATCGTGGTCGCTTCCTCGCGGGCCCGGCAGTACGCGGCGAAGTCGTGGAGTCCGATGAGCGAGCGCGCCGCGGCATCCATCGCCTCCTCGTCGAGGCGCCCGCGGACCGTCGTGGTGCGGTGGCGCTCGAGGGGGTCGTAGCCGGCCGTGTCGTCGGCGATCCGGTACCGGTAGCGCCGCCACACCGCCGAGAAGCGGGCGTCGAAGCCGGCCGGGGCGCGCGAGGTGCGGTGCACGGCGGCATCCGCATACCGTCCCAGCACGCCGCCGATGCGCGGCGCGAGCGAGGCGACGGGATCGGATGCCTCGTGCCCGCGCGGTCGCAGCCGTTCGGCCTGCGCGTCGTCGAGGTCGAGGTGGGCGACCTGCCCGGTCGCGTGCACGCCGGCGTCGGTGCGGCCGGCGACCACCAGGCCCGGTTCGCCGCCGACGATGCGGGCCAGGGCACCTTCGAGCGTCCCCTGCACGGTGCGCAGCCCGGGCTGGCGCGCCCACCCGCGGAAGTGCGTGCCGTCGTAGGCGAGGTCGAGCCGGATCCGCACGCAACGAGCCTAACGACGGCCAGCCGAGGCGCTCACACGGCGGCGTGCACCGGCCGGGCGGCGGGCACCCAGCGGCTGTCGGCCGTGAAGTACCGGCCGCACGACCCGGCCGCCAGCGACCCGGCCGCGCCGGCGGCGAGGTCGCCCAGCGAGTCCTCGTAGCCGAGGAGGATCGTCGGGTCGACGAAGGTGCGACGCGTGTTGTCCCGAATGGTGTTGACGCGCACCTGCGCGAACACAGCGACGATCCCGTACAACGCCCGCCCCATCGGGCTGGTCGTGTCGATCAACGGTTCGGTCAGGCTACGTATGTCAACCTGCCGCTGATCGAGATCCTGCAGCGTCTCGATCAGGGTCCGTTCGCTGCCGGCCAGCCGATCCAGCCGCCACACCATCCTGGACGCAGATAGTCCAAGCACGCCTGCCACTATGGACGATCCACTGTCCGGCTCGACTCGCCCTGGTCGACGAACACCCGCGAAGCTCCGGCCGCGTGCAGCTCCGCTTGCTGCGCATTCGGGCTCTGATCGCGCTTTGACACTCGCGCGTATCCGACTACATGACCCATGTCAAAGACGGTACCTGCCGAGTTCTGGCGCGAATCGGTTTCGGTGTGGGGGGTCTCGCCGGATAGATCCTCGGCCTGTCGCGCACAGTCGGAACCTCGCGGACACACCCACCGAAACGATCGATTCCGGTGCGTGTGATCGAGCCGCTTCCGCCAGGCATCCGATTCGGCGTGTCACCGGTTCGAACCGAATGCTGCTTGTCCTCCGAATGGGGGATAGATGTTTCCGGGGGAACAAGCCACGATGACGGGACAAGCGGACCTTCAGCACCGTCGCTCGGGCGGTCTCAGGTGTTAGACCACCGTCCGGAGGCTTCCGACCTAGGAGTATTGATGGCGGGCCCGCGATCGATGCGCTGCGTTGTGCCGACGAGTAAATACAAGGGAGTGAGTGGAATGGGATTAAGGAAGCACGCGGCGACGCGAGTAGTCGTCGGTATGGCAGTGATGTCGGTTGGGATGGCGTCGCTAACAACGCCCGCGTTTGCAGACGCTTCTGATGACTCTGTCGAGCAGATTCTTGAGAACGTCCCATCGAAGTATGAGGTGCTTGAGGACGCAGCCTCGTCAACACAGACCGACGACTTCACGATTGCACAGGACCCATCCGACGGCGTGACCCTCGAGGACGAAGACGGGAATGCATTGAGTGTGAAGTTGCCCTTCGCCGACCAGGCCGCTGACGCCGTTCCGGTGGACGACAGCACGGTCGCCTATGACAACGCCAACGACACGACAACGGTGCCGACAGGGAAGGCCGACGGATCAGTCCAGATCAATACAATTTTGGAATCTGTCGCGGCCCCCGAGACGTTCGAGTACGTAGTCTCCGCTGACAACCTTGCGCACATTGACATCAACGACGACGGAAGCGCAGCGTTCCTAGCTTCCGACGGATCATTCCTGGGAGGAGCTGCATCACCGTGGGCGGTTGATGCCAACGGGGTCGCGGTTCCCACACACTTTGAAGTAGCGGGAAACACACTGATCCAGGTCGTCGACCACGTCGGAGCCGGGTATCAGTACCCCATCGTTGCTGACCCGTGGCTCGGGGCCAATCTGTATGGAAATCCCTGGATTACGTACTACTCATGGGGATACAAGATCAACGTGCAGCCAACCGATTGGGGCAAGGTCAACACCGGTGGTGCTACTTGGTGGGCCCATCGCGATGAGGTACGGAACAAGCTGGGAGGCAACTCTTGGCGTTGGACGAATAGCATTCAGGAGCAGTTTTACTGTCACATCGCGGGTGTTCCAGCTAGCCTCCCCACGTACAACCTTGAGTCCAATCGGGTGGATTGGAACTGGACACTGATAGCTCCCTACAAGTGCAACTATCCCGAGGGTTGGTTCAGCGGCTGACAGGGGAGTGAAAGAGGAGTTCGAATCGATACGCGTCGAACTCCTCTTGCGCTTTCTCGTTGACTGCGTATCGTCCCACGGAAGCAATCGCACTGCTGGGCCTCGCCTGCATTCTCAATGCGGGCGGCTCTCTAGCTGTGATGTCCAGGGACGTTGTTTCGGGGACACGGGCCTGAGCTGCTGAAGGGTGAAGGCCTCCGATTGTGAAGTGGAGCTGTCTAGGAACCGCTTCACTCCCAAGGAGGCGTTCGTGTCCCACGGTAACGCTGCTCTGACTCCTCGCGCCCGGTTGCGGCTGGCACGTTTGATCGTCATCGATGGCTGGCCGCCCACGGTGGCGGCGAAGATGTTCATGGTGTCGCCGGTCACGGCCCGCAAGTGGGCGGCCCGGCTGCGCGCGGAAGGGCCGGTGGGGATGGCGGATCGCTCGAGCCGGCCGCATTCGATGCCGGCGAAGACGCCGGCCGACGTCGTCAAGCGGATCGTGAAAGCACGGTGGCGCAGACGGCTGGGGCCGGTGCAGATCGCCGGCGAGCTCGGCGTGCCTGCCTCGACCGTGCACGCCGTGCTGGTGCGGTGCCGCATCAACCGGCTCTCGACGATCGACCGGGTCACCGGCGAGCCCATCCGCCGCTACGAGCACGACCACCCCGGGGCGATGATCCACGTCGACGTCACGAAGTTCGGCAACATCCCCGACGGCGGCGGCTGGCGCTACGTGGGCAGGCAGCAGGGTAACCGCAACAGGTCCGCCACTGTCGAACGCACCGGAACGCCACGCAGCGCAACCCGCGAGCCGCTGATGGGCAGGGCTTACGTCCACACCGTCATCGACGACCACTCCCGCGTCGCCTACGCCGAGATCTGCGCCGACGAGAAGGCTGCGACCGCGATCGGCGTGCTGCGCCGCGCTGTCGAGTGGTTCGCCGACCGCGGCGTCACGATCGAGCGGGTGCTGTCGGACAACGGCTCGGCGTACAAGTCTCACGCCTGGCGCGACGCATGCGCCGAGCTCGGCATCACACCCAAGCGCACCCGCCCCTACCGGCCGCAGACCAACGGCAAGATAGAGCGCTTCCACCGCACCCTCGCCGACGGGTGGGCATACGCCCGCTTCTATCAGTCAGAGACCCAGCGTCGAGATTCCCTTCCCGACTGGATCCACTTCTAAAATCACCACAGGCTCCACTCCGCAATTGGCGCCACGCCCATCAGCAGACTCAACAACCTGCCTGGACATCACACCTAGTCAGACGTGGTAGGTGGCGGCTGCGTAAGCCCCACGAAGGGTTGGATCGCGCGCTCGTACTCTTCTGTCATCCCGGCACGGACGACTGTCGCACCGTACTCGACAGCGATGTATGCCGGTGGCTGCTTGCTGGCCTGCGCTTCGCGCAGCCCCTCACCCGTGGGATCCAAGTTCGCGTCTTGAACGGTGAAGAATATCCACTGCACGCCGTCGTTGACGGTCGCAGACCATTTCCAACATTCGCCCGTCGACCCGTTGCAGTACTTTCTGAAATACTCTTTGTCGCCTTCCGAACCAGCAGGCGCGGAGTCGGAACCGAACTCGATCAACATCGGGCCGAGTCCGGCCTCGACGGTTGCATCGCTCACCGCATCGAGCACAGCCTGCCAGTCGGTGGTCGGGGGTGCCCCATCAGTTCGCAGCTCGCAACAGTTCACGGTCGTAAGCATCGAATCGCCGCCATAGCCGTTTCCGACTTGCGGATGCCACTCATCGCTCCCGAACCAGGAACTCTCTGGCTGTGTGGGAGACGGAGTAAGGCCTGCCGATGTTCGCACAGCGTCTCCGACCATCCGCATCACTTCTCGCGCGGGTTGCTCGATCTGCGATTGATCCGGGTGCCCGATGAGCGCCTCACCATCTACGCCCGCGGCGGCAGGGTAATCTGCCCAGTTCACAGTCACCGGATTGCCGGAAGAGTCCGTAGAGGTTCCGGTTGGGGATGGTGGTACAAGCAAGCTGCAACCGGACAACATCGTGATCGCTACAACTATCAACACAGCTGGTGCTCGACGTGACGTCATAATCGAAGTTTGGCAGTCAACTGCGCCGTTTGGTCGAGAATGGGCCGTAGATCGGGGCCACTCGTCTTGCATCCAATCGAACGGTGCGGACCGCAGCGTGAGCTTGAGAACGGCGCACCACAGAGAGGCGTGGCATCACCGTCGACTTCTGCAATCGACGGCCACCGCCGCTCGCGCGGACGTCTTGAACATCGTGGCTACTCTGACGCGGAGAACTCCCCTGCTGTCAGGTGCCGCGCGATTGCGGCGTCCTGCTTGGGGGTGAAGCTCGGATGCCGGCCCTTGAGCTTCGTTCGCACGCGCGGGCGCGCCATCGCCTCTTGAGTGCGCAGGCTGATCCAGCCGCCTCGGCTTCGCTATCACGGCCAGAAATATCGTGAAGGGCTTTGACCACGGGCGCGCGGGTCGTACACAGTGCGACCAAACTGAAAGGCGACCCCCTTCTCGATGAGCCCGCGAACGAAGCGCAGCGTCTTCCTCGGCGTTGCGCGCGAACCGGTCGATGCGCGGCACCACGAGTGTGTCGCCGTCACGGACGGCGGCGAGCGTCTGCTGCAGCCCGTCGCGCCTCGATGTCCTGCGGCAGCGTCGACACCCGCGAGTACCCAACGACCGCGGCCACTCCCCCGAGCAGCTGGCCATGCCGTTCTCCTGCCTCGAATAGGACACCGTTACTGCGACGGCCACCGGTCACGCTACCTGAGACACCCGGCATCGCGGAAAGACGCGGCCGCGCGCTGACGGCTCGGAGTGTTCGTAGGGCGATTCCTCAGCGAACAATACCCCGGCTGCCGAGGAGGCCTTGACGCCGGTCCTATTTCTTACCTTTACCCTTGCCCTTCTGCGAGAGGGCGCTGCCCGCAGCGGTCGAGGAACCGCGGCAGCACAAGCCCGAGCAGCACCAGCGCGAACACGGCGCCGTCCACCGGCGACCAGCCGACGATCGCGACGACGACGCTGACGAGCCCGAGCACGCGCACCGCGTCGGCGACGACTTCTGCCGCCCCGCGCGGTGGCCGCACGAACGTGGCGATCATCCCTCTCAGGATAAGGACCCCACGGCGGGGGTGGACGCGATCAGGCGGACCCGCGCCTGCACCGGCTCGTGGTCCGACGCCGCGGCGCCGTCCATGCGCACCGCGTTGACGCCGACCGCCTCCACGGCGACCGTGGCTGTCACCAGCATCCAGTCGATACGCTTGCCGCCGGTACGCGGGCGCCGGTACCCCGAGTACGTCGCCCACAGCGGTGTCAGCCGACGTTGCGCGACCGCCCACGCATCGCGCAGGGGTCCGGTGGTCAGGATACGCACCGCCGGCGACCGCGGTCCGGCGTTCAGGTCCCCCATCACGATCGCCGGCTGCGCCGCCGCCATCACGAGCTGGTTGATCATGACCGCCGAGCGGGTCCGCGACCGCCGCGACACGTTGTCGAAGTGGGTGTTGAACACGGTGAACCGGATGCCGGTGTCGTTGTCGATCAGGTCGGCGGACACGACCATGCGCGGCAGGATGTTGCCCCACGAGCGCGACCCCGGCAGGAGCGGGGTGGCGGAGAGGGCCCGCTGCGACCAGCCCTGCAGGGTGAGACGCCGGGTGTCGTAGAAGATCGGGCACCGCTCGCCGTCGCCGGTGCGATTACGACCGCGGCCCACTCGCTCGTACGCGGGTCCCAGCGCCTTCCCGATGAAGGCGGCCTGGTCGGCCAGCGCCTCCTGGACGGCCAGGATCGTCGGCTGCTCGGCGCGCAGGATCGCCTGCAGGAGCGGCCGCCGGTTCGCCCACAGGTCCTTGCTGCGGCGGATCATCCGCGGCATCCGTCGCCGGATGTTGTAGGTCATGACGTGCAGGTCGGGGGCCTCGACGGGGCCTACCACCGCGGCATCCGTCACCTGCTCAGCGTAGGCTCCGGGTGGCTGCGGGGGGCGACGGGGCGCCGCAACGACGACGAGACCCGCGGCCCCTCAGGGCGCGCGGGTCTCGGATCGGGATGCGGCGGCTCAGGCCTTCTCGTCGCCGTCGTCGACGACCGCGTCGGCCGCGGCCGCCTCGGCGGCCTGGCCCTCCTCGGGCGACTCGGACCCGGCAGCGGTGGAGCTGTCGTCGCCGGACGTGTCGGACGGATTGCTGTTCTGATCGGTCACGTCTGCCTCCTCGGCGGCGTCGTCGGTGTTCGCGGTCAGGGCCGCAGCGGCATCCTCAGCCTCTT
Source organism: uncultured Microbacterium sp. (assembly GCA_964243215.1). Taxonomy (GTDB): domain Bacteria; phylum Actinomycetota; class Actinomycetes; order Actinomycetales; family Microbacteriaceae; genus Microbacterium. Next base: position 17,331 of record CAXTES010000036.1, read on the forward strand.
CGGGTGTCTCGGCGGCGACGGTCTCATCGACCTCGACCTCCGCCGGCAGATCGGTGGCCGGCACCGCGGCAGCGGTGGACTTCCTGGTCGATCCGGCGGGCTCGGAGCGACGCTTCGCCTTCGGCGACACCGGCTCGAGAACGAGCTCGATGACGGCCATCGGCGCGTTGTCGCCCTTGCGGTTGCCGATCTTGGTGATCCGCGTGTATCCACCTTCACGGTCGGCGACCTGCGGCGCGATCTCGGTGAACAGGACGTGCACCACCTCTTTGTCGCCGATCACGCTGAGCACTCGACGCCGCGCGTGCAGGTCGCCGCGCTTGGCGAAGGTGATGAGGCGTTCGGCGAGCGGACGCAGGCGCTTGGCCTTGGTCTCGGTCGTCTGGATCGACTGGTGAGTGAACAGCGCCGCGGCGAGGTTCGCCAGCAGCAGGCGCTCGTGCGCGGGACCGCCGCCGAGACGGGGTCCCTTCGTGGGCTTGGGCATTGTCGGTTACTCCAGGGGTGATCGGGTAGGGCGTCGTCAGACGGTCTCGTCGTCGTAGCCGCCGTAGAAGTGGGCGCCGTCGAAACCGGGCACCGAGTCCTTCAGCGACAGACCGAGCGACACGAGCTTGTCGCGGACCTCGTCCACCGACTTCTGACCGAAGTTGCGGATGTTCATCAGCTGCGTCTCCGACAGGGCGACCAGTTCGCTGACGGTGTTGATGCCCTCGCGCTTGAGGCAGTTGTACGAGCGCACCGACAGGTCGAGATCCTCGATCGGCATCGACAGCTCGTTCGACAGCACGGTCTCCACCGGAGCCGGGCCGATCTCGATACCCTCGGCGTCGACGTTCAGCTCGCGGGCGAGACCGAACAGCTCGGTGAGGGTGCGGCCGGCGGATGCCACGGCATCCCGCGGTGCGATGGACGGCTTGGACTCGACATCCAGCACCAGCTTGTCGAAGTCGGTGCGCTCGCCGGCACGGGTGGCGTCGACGCGGTAGCTGACCTTGAGCACCGGCGAGTAGATCGAGTCGATCGGGATCTGACCGGCCTCGGCGTACTCGTTGCGGTTCTGCGTCGCCGACACGTAGCCGCGGCCGCGCTCGATCGTCAGCTCGAGCTCGAAGCGGGCGGTGTCGTTGAGGGTGGCGATCACCAGCTCGGGGTTGTGCACCTCGACACCGGCCGGAGCGGAGATGTCGGCGGCGGTGACCTCACCGGCGCCGGTCTTGCGCAGGTAGGCGGTGATCGGCTCGTCGCGCTCGGAGGAGACCACGAGCTGCTTGATGTTGAGGATGATCTCGGTGACATCCTCCTTGACACCCGGGATGGTGCTGAACTCGTGGAGGACGCCGTCGATGCGGATGCTGGTGACGGCCGCGCCCGGGATGGACGACAGCAGGCTGCGACGCAGCGCGTTGCCGATCGTGTAGCCGAAGCCGGGCTCCAGCGGCTCGATGATGAAGCGGCTGCGGAACTCTCCGATCTTCTCCTCGGTCAGGGTGGGACGCTGTGCGATGAGCACGATGTGTTCCTTTCAGTCACGTGCCCGCTATATGACACGTGGTGTGGGTGAGGTGTATTGAGTTTTGCTCGGGGATGCCGCGAGTCGAGGCATCCGGAAATCCTGCGGTGAACAGCGCCGCCTCGGTCTCGAGCCCGCCCAGGGCGGACCCTTCGGCGAACTCAGGACCGACGCGGTCCCGCGTCAGACGCGGCGGCGCTTGGGCGGGCGGCAGCCGTTGTGCGCCTGCGGGGTCACGTCCTGAATCGAGCCGACCTCGAGCCCGGCCGCCTGCAGCGAGCGGATCGCGGTCTCGCGGCCCGAGCCCGGGCCCTTCACGAAGACGTCGACCTTCTTGACGCCGTGCTCCGCGGCCTGGCGGGCGGCGGATTCGGCGGCCATCCCGGCCGCATACGGAGTCGACTTGCGCGACCCCTTGAAACCCACGCCGCCGGACGACGCCCACGCGATGACGGCGCCGGACGGGTCGGTGATCGAAACGATCGTGTTGTTGAACGTCGACTTGATGTGGGCGTGGCCCAACGCGATGTTCTTCTTCTCCTTGCGGCGCGGCTTGCGCGCGGCGGTCTTTGCCTGTGCCATGTGCTTCGTTCTCCTAAGCCTGTGATCCCGGTCCGTGAGCCTGTCGAAGGGCTACTTGCGGCCGGCCTTCTTCTTGCCGGCGACGGTGCGCTTCGGGCCCTTGCGGGTGCGGGCGTTGG
>CAXTES010000037.1:0-3105 GCA_964243215.1 uncultured Microbacterium sp.
CAGGCGGGACAGGGCGGTCCCGGCGCGCAGGCGGGACAGGCTGTTCCCGGGACGCCGGCGCAGGGAGGGCAGGCGCCCGCGGCGGGCGGCTTCGGCGGCGGCGGCTTCGGCGGTGCGGGCGGGGGCTCCCTGTCGACCGCGACGCTCACCTACCTCGAACAGAACCGGGGGGATGCCGAGTACCTCGTCGCGGTTTTCGGTGCGCAGTCCGCGGCCGGCATCATCATCTCCTCGGGCGGCCAATCCGTGCTGCCCATCGGCGGATTCAACGGAGCCGACCCCGTCCCGACGCTCGCGGCCTTCGAGCAGATGGTCGCCCAGGGGCAGGTGCGCTACGTGCAGGCGACGGATCAGGCGCGCGGCGGCTTCGGCGGCGGGTCCACCTCGAGCACGTCGACATCGATCCGCACCTGGGTGCAGCAGAATTGCACCGCCGTGACGGATGCCGCGGCATCCGGTCTCTACGACTGCGCCCACTGACGAGAAAACCCCCGCTCGGCGGGGGTTCGGTGAAGCTGGGGTACCTGGACTCGAACCAAGAACAACTGAACCAGAATCAGCCGTGTTGCCAATTACACCATACCCCACCGGCGTCGACCGGAGCCGTGCCAAGGATCAAGTCTAGACGACCGTCTCAGGGCCGCCAAACCGCCCGCGACGGTCAGGAGAGGTGCTGCACGAGGGCGCCGAGGCGGCGGATCGTGTCGGCCTTGCCCAGTAGTTCCATCGACTCGAACAGCGGCGGCGACACCCGCCGACCGCTGACCGCGACCCGCAGCGGTCCGTATGCCAGGCGCGGCTTGAGCCCGAGCCCCTCGATGAGGGTGCCGGACAGCGCCTCCTGAATCGCGGCGGCGGTGAACTCGGTCTCCGGAACGAGCTCGAGGGCGCCGACGGATGCCACGAGCACCTCGCCCGCGTCGGCCGGCAGCCCCGCCAGCGCGTCATCGTCGAATTTCACCTCCGAGACGAACAGGAACCGCAGCAACCCCGGCACGTCGCCGAGCAGCTGGACGCGCTCCTGCACGAGCGGGGCGGATGCGTCGATCATCGACTGCTCGCGGGCGGTCGGCGGATCGGCGACCACACCGGCGTGCACGAGGTAGGGAACGATCCGGCGCGCGAAATCTTCCGCTTCGAGCATCCGGATGTGGTCGCCGTTGATCGATTCGGCCTTCTTCTGATCGAAGCGCGCGGGGTTCGGGTTGACGTTCGCGATGTCGAAGGCGGCCACGAGCTCGTCGAGCGAGAAAACATCGCGGTCCGGAGCCAGCGACCAGCCCAGCAGTGCGAGGTAGTTCAACAGCCCCTCGTGGATGAAACCGCGTTCACGCTGCAGGAACAGGTCGGCCTTCGGGTCGCGCTTGGACAGCTTCTTGTTGCCCTCCTCCCCCAGCACGAGCGGCATGTGGCCGAAGCGCGGCACGAACGTCGTCACCCCGGCGTCCACGAGCGCGCGGTACAGCGCGAGCTGGCGTGCGGTCGACGGCATGAGGTCTTCGCCGCGGATCACGTGCGTGATGCCCATGAGCGCGTCGTCGACCGGGTTGACGAATGTGTACAGCGGCACGCCGCCCGCGCGGTACACGACGAAGTCCGGGAACGATCCGGCCGGGAACGTGACTTCCCCCCGGATGAGGTCGACGTACGTCAGATCCTCGTCGGGAACCCGCAGCCGCCACGCCGGCTCTCGCCCTTCCGCTCGCAACGCCGCCTTCTGCTCCGCGGTGAGGTCGCGGTCGTGGTTGTCGTAGCCGAGCTGCTTCGCGCGGCCGTTCGCCGCGTTGCGCTCGTCGATCTCCGCCGCGGTCGAGTAGCTCTCGTACACCGCGCCCGACGCGATCAGCTTCTCGAGCACCCCGCGGTAGATGTCATGACGCTGCGACTGGCGGTACGGCGCATCCGGTCCGCCGACCTCGACGCCCTCGTCCCAGTCGATCTCGAGCCATCGCAGCGCGTCGAGCAGCTGCTGGTAGCTCTGTTCGCTGTCGCGCGCGGCATCCGTATCCTCGATGCGGAACACCATCCTGCCGCCGTTGTGGCGCGCATAGGCCCAGTTGAAAAGTGCGGTGCGCACGAGTCCGACGTGCGGCAGACCCGTCGGCGACGGGCAGAACCGCACCCGGATGTCGGCGCCGGACGCGGTCGTGGTGCGGGTATCAGGCGAGGCGGGCATCGGATCCCACCTTAGTTCGCGCCGACCGGGCCCTCGGAGAGCGAACCGACGACGAATTCCAGCGCCTCCAGCGTCGCGCGCACCGCGGGCACCCGATCGGCCCCCCGGGCCGTGACGGTGTGGACGGTGCGACGCTCGGATGCCGGCAGCGGATAGGCGTCGACGCCCGCCAGCTGCGGGAAGGATGCCACGGCCATCCGAGGCAGCGTGGCCACCCCGATCCCCTGTGCTACCAGACCCTCCACCGCGACGAAGTTGTCGGTCTCGAAGGCGATGCGCGGCTGAAAACCCGCCCGGCTGCACAGTTCGAGCAGGTGGCGGCGGCAGCGGGGGCATCCGGCGATCCAGGCCGCGTCCGCGAGGTCGGCCGGATCGACGACACCGTCGCGCCCCGCCGGGTGGCCCGTCGGTACGACGACGAGCAGATCGTCGACGCCGATCGAACGCACCGACAGACCACGCGCGCTGGTGTCGTGCGGGTCGTCGGCGTCGCCCGGGAAGCTGAATGTCAGGGCGATGTCGGCGCGGTCGTCGCGGACCGCGTCCACCGCCTCGGGCGGCTCGGCCTCGACATAGGTCAGCGAAAGGCCCGGCTGGCGCACGGCGAGTTCGGTCAGCAGCCGCGGCACGACCGTCGCCGAGGCGGAGGGGAAGCCGACGAGGCGCACCCTCCCGGCGCGAAGACCCTGCAGCTCGGCGAGCTCACCCGCGGCGGCATCCAGAGCCGTCGTCACCATCGGCGCATGGCGCGCCAGCACACGGCCCGCCTCGGTCAGGCGCACCCGGCGGCCGACCCGTTCGACCAGTGGCACCCCGAGCCGCGACTCGAGGCGCTTGAGCTGCTGGCTGACGGCCGGCTGGCTCAGGCCCAGGACCGCGGCCGCGGCGGTGATCGAGCCCTCGTCGGCGATGGACTTGAGCAGGCGCAG
>CAXTES010000037.1:3205-17113 GCA_964243215.1 uncultured Microbacterium sp.
TTCGCTTCGCTCGTCCAGGTATCCGCCTCGCGGGTGGCGATCGGATCTCAGACTTCGGTGTTCGCCGCGTTGATCGCGAGCGGTATCCCCGACGGCGCAGAAGTGCTCGTGCCCGACGGCGACTTCGCGTCGCTGGTCGCGCCGTTCGCACACACCGGGCGGGACGTGCGCATCCGGTGCGCGCCGCTGGACCGGCTCGCCGACGAGGTGACGGATGCGACAGCCGTCGTGGCCTTCTCGCTCGTGCAGTCGGCCACCGGAGACGTCGCCGACGTCGAGGCGATCGTCGCCGCGGCGCGGCGTCACGGCGCCCGCACGGTCTGCGATGCCACCCAGGCGGTGGGGTGGATGCCGGTGGATGCGGCCGCGTTCGACGTGCTGGTGTGCCACGCCTACAAATGGCTGTGCGCTCCGCGGGGCGTCGCCTTCATGGCGATCGGCGCGGATATCGCCGCCCAGCTGTCGCCCCTGCACGCGGGGTGGTACGCGGGTGCAGATCCGTGGTCGTCGTGCTACGGCCACGAGGTGCCACTGGCCGACGACGCCCGACGCTTCGACGTGTCGCCCGCGTGGCAGGCGTTCGTCGGCGCGGAGCCGGCGCTCGCCCTGTTCGCCGGCGCATCCGCCGGCGATGTGTTCCGCCACACGACGGGGCTCGCGCGTGCCTTCCGTGCTCGGCTGGCGCTGCCCGAGCCGGAGCGCCCCAGCGCGATCGTGACGTGGGCCGACCAGGACGGTCGAGACCTCGCGCGTCTGGCGAGCGCCGGGGTCACGGCATCCGGTCGGGTCGGCCGCGCTCGGGTCGCTTTCCACGTCTTCAACGATCTCGAGGATGTCGACATCGGCGCCGCTGCGCTGCACCGCTGATCACGCCTAACACTCCGGGGCCGCGCTGGCAATCCCCTCCCCCGATGACGCTCACCGTCCGAGTGTTGAGACACGCAACGGAAGGAGTGCTTATGGGTATCGGTGATGACATCAAGCACAACGCCGAGAACTTGGTCGGTAAGGCCAAGGAGAAGATCGGCGATGCTACGGACAACGAATCGCTCGAGGCAGAGGGCAAAGGCGACCAAGTGGGCGCCAACCTCAAGAAGGCCGGCGACGACGTCAAGGACGCCGTAACCGGCAGCTAGTCCTCACGATCACAACGACCCGCGTCCTCTGGGCGCGGGTCGTTCTCGTGTTCAGCGTCGGCCGAGCGGCGACAGGCCCGCCACGGCGGCGACCACGGCCAGCGCGCACAGGGCCAGCCCGCCGTATCCGATCCAGCCGAGCACGACGCCGGCGAGGATCGCGCCGATCGCGGCGACGAGATTCATGGTGAGGTCGCTGCGGCCCTGACGTCGCGTGCGCAGGGCCTCGCCGGAGGCCTCGGTCAGCAGGGCCGATCCGGCAACCGTCGACGCACTCCAGCCGAGACCGAGCAGTACGAGCGCGACGACGACGGCGGGCATCGACAGCGCCCCGACCGCCGCGGTGAGCAGGGATGCCGCCAGCAGCACCTGTCCGACGATCACGGTGGGCACGCGCCCGACCCGGTCGGCGAGGATGCCGAACACCGGGGAGAGGCCGAACATCCCCAGCACGTGCAGGCTGATCGTCAGCCCGATGACCGTCAGCGTCGCGCCCTCGTGCAGCAGGTGCACCGGGGTCATCGCCATCACCGAGACCATCACCGCGTGCGCACCGGCGATCGCGAAGATCGCGTACCGCGCGGCGACGGGCCGGTCCGGCTCCGCGATCGATTCGTCGGCCTCGCCGTCGTGGTCCGATGCGATGCGCAGCGCGAGCAGCAGCGGGTCGGGCCGCAGCGCGACGAGGTACATCAGCACGGCCAGCGACTGCGCCGCGATGGTGAACACGTACGGCCCCGTCAGCGGTGGCATCCCGAGCGCGTCGCCGATTGCCTGTCCGGGCCCGACGAGATTCGGGCCGAGGACCGCACCGATCGTCGTGGCCCAGACCACGACCGACAGGTCGCGCCCCCGCGACCGGTCGGTGGCGAGGTCGGTCGCGGCGAAGCGCGACTGCAGGTTCGCGGCCTGGCCCGCGCCGATGGCGGCGAAGCCCGCCAGCAGCAGCGGGAACGCCCGCAGCGACACCGCGAACAGGACGATGCCCACGCCGGCGAGCGCGATGAGCATTCCCGTCGCGAGCGCGGGTCGTCGTCCGCCGCGGCGGGCGAGTGCGGCGAGCGGCACCGCGACCGCCGCGGCGCCGAGCGTCACCGCCGCGGTGGCGAGCCCCGACAGCGAGTCGTCGCCCGAGATCTGGCCCGCCAGCACCGCCCCGAGCGAGACCGTGGCCCCGAAGGCGATTCCGCCGAGGATCTGGCCGAGCGACAGCACCAGCACCGTGCGGCGCCGGATGCGGGCCAACTCGCTTTCGCGCACCGCGAGGGTCACGGCATCCGTCGTCTCAGGCATCGCGTGCGGGGTTCCGCAGGATTCCGAGCCCGCTGATCTCGACCTCGATCACGTCGCCGCCGACGAACGGGCCAACGCCGGCGGGCGTGCCGGTGAGGATCACGTCGCCGGGCAGCAGTGTGAACGCCGCGGAGGCGTACGCGATGATGTCGGCGACGGAGTGGATCATGTCGCTGATGGCGCCGTCCTGAGCGACCTCGCCGTTCAGGCGCGTCACGATCCGGGCTCCGTCGAACGTGAACTCGGTCTCGATCGCCGGGCCGAGCGGACAGAAGGTGTCCATGCCCTTCGCGCGTGCCCACTGACCGTCTTTGTTCTGCAGGTCGCGCGCGGTGACGTCGTTGGCGATCGTGTATCCGAAGACGTGGCTCAGCGCGTCCACGGCGGGCACGTTCTTGGCGATCCGGCCGATGACGGCGGCCAGCTCGCCCTCGAAGCTCGTGAACGAGGTCTGCGGCGGCCGCACGATGGTGTCGCCGGGACCGATCACGGCGGTGTTGGGCTTGAAGAACAGCATCGGCTCGGCGGGCACCTCGTTGCCGAGCTCGGCCGCGTGCTCGCGATAGTTGCGCCCGACGCACACCACCTTCGAACGCGGGATGACGGGAGCCAGCAGCACCGCGTCGCCGAGCGGCACCCGCTCCCCCGTGGGTTCGTATCCGGCGAACATCGGATCGCCCGCGAGCACGACCAGCTCGGCGTCGTCGACGACCCCGAAACGGATGGCCTCGCCGTGACGGAACCGCGCGATCCTCACCGGCTCAGCCTAGCCAGCGAGGTCAGGCGTCCAGCCGCAGCAGCCAGTTGTGCCGGTCTTCGGCGCGGCCGTACTGGATGTCGGTGAGCTCCTGGCGCAGCGACAGGGCCAGCGTGCCCGCCGGCTGCTCGTCGAAGAAGTGCTTGCCCTTGAGAACGCCGATCGGGGTCACGACGGCGGCGGTGCCGCACGCGAACACCTCGACGATGTCGCCGGATGCCACGCCCTGGCGCCACTCGTCGAGCGAGACGTCGCGACCTTCGACCCGGTGGCCGCGGTCCATCGCCAGCTGCAGGATCGAGTCCCGCGTGACACCCTCCAGGATCGAGTCGGATTGGGGTGTGACGAGCGTGCCGTCTTTGAAGACGAACACGACGTTCATGCCGCCGAGTTCCTCGACGTTGCGGTCCTGGTCGAGGAACACCACCTGGTCGCACTCGTTCTCGTACGCCTCGGACTGCGGCAGCAGGCTGGCGGCGTAGTTGCCGCCGGTCTTGGCGGCGCCGGTGCCGCCCTTGCCGGCGCGGGCGTAGTCCTCGCTGAGCCAGATCGACACCGGGTTCACGCCGCCGTGGAAGTAGGCGCCCGCCGGCGAGGCGATGACGTAGTAGTTCACCTTGTGAGCGGGGCGCACACCGAGGAACGCCTCCTTCGCGAACATGAACGGTCGCAGGTAGAGGCTCTGGTCATCGCCGGACGGCACCCACGCCCCGTCGACGGCGATCAACTCCCGCAGCGACTGGATGAAGTAGGGCGCGGGCAGTTCCGGCAGCGCCAGCCGTCGCGCCGAGCGCTGCATCCGTCGCGCGTTCTGGTCGGGCCGGAAGGTGTGGATCGAGCCGTCCCGGTGCCGGTAGGCCTTGATGCCCTCGAAGATCTCCTGCCCGTAGTGCAGCACGGCCGCGGCCGGATCGAGCGTGATCGGGCCGTACGGCTGCACCCGCGGGCGGTGCCACCCGCCGTTGACCGACCAGCAGATGTCGACCATGTGGTCGGTGAAGTGCTGCCCGAAGCCGGGGCTGGCCAGGATCTCGTCGCGCTGGGCACGCGTCTTGGCGGCGAGGTTTTTGGTGACGGCGAACTGCAGGGAGTGCAGCCCGGTGTCGGGGTCGGTGTCGATGATCGTCATGTCACGTCCAGTGGGTCAAGAGCGCTGGGTCCAGGCTACGCCCGCAGCCGAGCGGCGATGGCGTCGCCGATCTCGGCGGTGGTGCGCGGCGTCGCGCCCCGGTCGGCGATGTCGGATTCGACCGCTGCGGTGACGCGGCCGGCCTCGTCCTGCAGCCCGAGATGATCAAGCAGCAGGCAGATCGAGAGGATCGCGGCGGTCGGGTCGGCCGCCTGTCTTCCCGCGATGTCGGGCGCCGATCCGTGCACGGGCTCGAACATCGACGGGAACGCACCGTCCGGGTTGATGTTCCCGGATGCGGCGAGACCGATGCCACCGGTGACGGCGCCGGCCAGGTCCGTGAGGATGTCGCCGAAGAGGTTGTCGGTGACGATCACGTCGAAACGGCCCGGGTTCGTGACCAGGAAAATTGTGGCCGCATCGACGTGCAGGTAGTCTACGGCGACGTCGGGGTGCTCCCGCGCCACCTCGTTCACGATCCGCTGCCACATCCCCCCGGCGTAGACCAGAACGTTGGTCTTGTGCACCAGTGTGAGCTTCTTGCGGCGCCGTTCGGCCAGGTCGAACGCGTATCGCACCACCCGCTGGACACCGTAGGCGGTGTTGACGGACGTCTCGTTGGCGACCTCCTGGTCCGTGCCGCGGCGGATCGACCCGCCGTTGCCGACGTAGGGTCCCTCGGTGCCTTCGCGCACGACCACGAAGTCGATGGTGCCGGGGTCTGCGAGCGGGCCGGGAGCGCCCGCGTAGAGCTTCGAGGGCCGCAGGTTCACGTAGTGATCCAGCTCGAACCGGAGCTTGAGCAGCAGGCCGCGCTCGATGTTCGCATCCTTGAGTCTCGGATCGCCCGGGACACCCCCGACGGCCCCGAGCAGGATCGCGTCGTGGCTCTTGATCGCCTCGAGGTCATCGTCGGTGAGGGTGTCGCCGCTGTCGAGGTAGCGACCCGCGCCCAGTGCGAAGCGGGTGGTGTCGAAGCGGATGCCGGAGCCCGCGGTCGCGGCATCCAGCACCTTCTCGGCCTCGGCGATCACCTCCGGCCCGATGCCGTCGCCCGGAATGACTGCCAGCTTGACGACGCGTTGTTCCGCCACCCGCCCAGCGTATCGGCGCCCCGGTCGCTCGCCGCTCCGGCCCGACGTCACGCGCCCTGCAGCTTGCGCAGGCTCGCCAGCAGGGACGGGCCGGTGCGGTCCAGCAGCGCTCCCCCGGTCCGAACGCCGACGATCAGCACGGTGGTGCCGAGCACGACGCCGGTGGCCAGCGCCGCCCAGCCGAACGCCGCGATTCCGAAGAGGAAGAAGAGCCCGACGAGGGCGCCGGTGGGGATCATCAACGCGAGTACGACGCTCATCACCACGAGTCCCTGCAGTCCGGTGGTGAACGTCTGACCCTGCGCCGCCTTGAACGGGTTGTCGCCGGCGGCCGGGACCGGAATCACGTAGCGCGCCGACGAGATGCTCGAGACGCCCATCCCGGTCAGCAGCATCCCGAGCGACAGACCGAGCAGTACCGGCAGCAGTTGCCACTGCGCCGTCAGCGCCACCCCGCCGACGACCAGGACGACCGTGACGGGAACGGCGAACGACGCGAGGGCGGCGACGCGTCCGACGCGGTCGTCGCGACCGCGCACGCCGTCGACGAGGTGCGTGGCGAACGCGGTGCCGTCGAACGAGATGTCACTGACGAGAACGAGCGCGAGCGTCAGCGCGACGAACGGGCCCGACCACACCACGAGGTGAAGATCCGGGCTCAACACCGAGTAGAACCACAGCAGCAACGGCAGCAGCGGCACGAAGATCAGCTGCCGCAGGTAACGCGGGTCGCGCCGCCAGTACGTCAGGCACCGCGCCGCCACGGCCCCCGCGGGTGTCTGCGGCACCATTGCGAAGATCCCGATCGTGCGCCGCGCGCCGCTGCGGCTCGCGGTGGGCGCCGCCGGCGACACCAACGCCCGTGCGAGTGCGAAACGCCACGCCGCCACGAGCACAGCGAGCGTCGCGAGAGCGATGAGCAGACGCAGAGCCGCGCCGCCCAGGTCGCCCACCGCAACGGCGACCGGCACCGCCCAGACGGCCCCGAGCGGACTCCATCCCAGTGCGGTCGCAATCGACGGCAGCGCGTCGATCGACTCGCGCACGCTCATCGTCACCCCCAGGATGATCGGGCCGAGGAAGAAGAGCGGGATCAGGAACAGGATGCCGGAGGCCTCGCGCCAGCGCCGATTCGACTGCATCCCGACGCTGAACGCCGTCATGGCGCGGGATGCGACGACGGCGGTGACCACCGCCACCGCCGCGCAGACGACCGCGGTCGCCGCCGCGGCCGGATGCTGCAGCCATGCCACCGCGGTGGCCAGCGCCGCCAGCGCCGTCACGATGCCGGGCACACCGAGCACGCCGGCGACGGTCAGTGCGACGAGCAGGGTGTTCAGCGGGATGGGGAACTGTGCGAGTCGTGCCGGCTCGAGGGTCTGATCGATGCCGGTGAGCAGCAGCGGCAGCAGCACCCATCCGAGTAGAAGCGCCGAGCCGGCCAGGACGAGGATCGTGCCGATCAGGGTGGTGTCGCCCGCGACGCCCAGCGCGACGAGTCCGGCGACGAGGAAGACCAGCACCCCGACGGCGTAGACGGCGCCGATGATCGCGCCGACCAGCTGCCACGTGCTGCGTTTGAGCGAGTTGACGAGCACCCGCAGCCGCAGCGCTAGGAGTGTCGCAACCATTCCGGCTCCTCGGCGACGTGGCGCCCGCCCACCAGTTGCACGAACCGGTCCTCGAGCGACTCCGCGCCGCGCACCTCGTCGACCGTTCCGGCGGCGAGGACCCGGCCCGCCGAGACCACCGCGACGTGGTCGCACATTCGCTGCACGAGATCCATCACGTGGCTGGACATGATGACGGTTCCCCCGCCGTGGACGTAACTGGTCAGGATGTCGCGGATGTTCGCGGCCGACACCGGGTCGACCGACTCGAACGGCTCGTCGAGCACCATGATCTTCGGCGCGTGCACCATCGCGCACGCCAGCGCGATCTTCTTCGTCATGCCGGCCGAGTAGTCCACCACGAGCGTGCCGCCCGCGCTCTCGAGGTCGAGCAGGCGGAGCAGGTCGCCGACGCGTTCGGCGGCGACGTCGCGTGACAGGCCGAACAGCATGGCGTTGTAGGTGACGAGCTGCGCGCCGGTGAGCCGGTCGAACAGCTTCACGCCGTCGGCGAGATTGCCCAGCAGCGCCTTGGCACGCAGCGGTTCGGCCCACATGTCGATGCCGTCGATCAGGGCCGTGCCGGCATCCGGTCGCAGCAGCCCCGTCGCCATCGACAGTGTGGTGGTCTTGCCGGCGCCGTTGGGTCCGACCAAGCCGTAGAACGATCCCACCGGGACGGTCAGCGACAGGTCGTCGACGGCGACCTTCTCCCCGAACCGCTTGGTCAGGCCCCGCAGATCCAGGGCCGCTTCCGGGTCAGCCACGTGGCATCCTCTCGGTGGTTGGACGATCCTACGACTCGGTGATCTCGATCTGTCGGAACAGGTCGGCCTGGATCTCCTGGCGCACATCCTCGAGCAGCTGATCGGGCACCGGCGAGTCGACGGTCAGCACCGACAGCGCCTGTCCCCCCGCGGCGCGGCGGGCGATCTGCATCCCGGCGATGTTGATCCCGGCCTCGCCGAACTTCTGACCGTAGATCGCGACGATCCCGGGGCGGTCGGTGTACAGCATCACGATGTGGTTCGTCTCGATCGGCAGCTCGAGGGCGTAGCCGTTGATGCCGACGAGCTTCTCGATCTGGCGCGTGCCGGTGAGCGTTCCCGACACCGACAGCTGCGAGCCGTCCGACAGCGCGCCGCGCAGCGTGATGACGTTGCGGTACTCGTCGGATTCGCCGTCGACGATGAGCCGCACGTCGACGCCGCGCTGTTCGGCCAGCAGCGGCGCGTTCACGTACGACACGGTGTGGCCGGCGATGTTGCCGAAGAAGCCCTTCAGGGCGGCGAGCTTGAGCACCTTGACGTCGTAGTCCTGCAGCTCGCCGTGCACCTCGACGTCCAGGCTCGTCAGCGGCGAGTGGGCGGCCAGCGCGGCGAAGATCTGCCCGAGCTTCTCGACGAGCGGGATGCCGGGACGCACATAGGGGTCGATGACCCCGCCGGCCACATTGACCGCGTCCGGAACCAGCTCACCGCCGAGGGCGAGCCGCACCGACCGGGCGACGGAGACGCCCGCCTTCTCCTGCGCCTCGTCGGTGGATGCGCCCAGGTGCGGGGTCACCACGACGTTCGGCAGGTCGAGCAGGCGGGGATCGGTGGGCGGCTCGGCGGTGAAGACATCCAGCCCGGCTCCGGCGATGACGCCGGACGCCAGGGCCTCGTAAAGCGCGTCCTCGTCGATGAGCCCGCCGCGGGCGACGTTGACGATGTAGGCGCTCGGCTTCATCAGCCGCAGCTGATCGGTCGAGATCATGCCCGTTGTCTCGGGCGTCTTGGGCATGTGGATGCTGATGAAGTCGCTCTGCTGCAGCAGATCATCGAGACTCAGCAACTGGACACCGAGCTGCTGCGCCCGCGCAGTCGTGACATACGGGTCGTATGCCACGACGTGCATATCGAACGCGAGCAGCCGGGCGGCGATGAGCGCCCCGATGCGGCCGAGCCCGATGATGCCCACGGTCTTGTCGAACAGCTCGGTGCCGGTGAAGTCGCCGCGCTTCCACTCGCCACCGGCCAGCGACGCGTGCGCGGCGGGGATGCGGCGGGCCAGGCTGAGGATGTGGCCGATGGTCAGTTCCGCGGCGGAGATGATGTTGGACGTCGGCGCGTTGACGACCATCACGCCCGCGGCGGTGGCCGCCTTGACATCCACGTTGTCCAGTCCCACGCCCGCTCGGGCGACGACCTTCAGATTCGGCGCCGCCGCGAGCGCCTCGACGTCGACCCGTGTGGCCGACCGGATGAGCACCGCGTCCGCGTCGGCCAGCGCCTCCAGCAGCGCGGGCCGATCGGTGCCGTCGACGTGACGGACGTCGAAGTCGGGTCCGAGTGCGTCGAGCGTGGCGGGCGACAGCTGTTCGGCGATCAGGACGACGGGCTTGGGCACAGAGCGAAAGCCTACCGGTGCCCGTGTCAGCGCCCCGCGCGCGAGACGTCCTACCCGAGGAGCTCGGGCGTGTACAGCGTCGCGTAGGACACGACATCCAGCCAGAACACCGCCACCAGCGCGAGCCCGCACAGCATCACGAGGAACAGCTCGTGCGCGGCGCGGCGGCGCCCGAGCGAGAACGCCAGCGCCCAGACCAGGATCGGAAACAGCGCCGCGAAGATCCACAGGAACCACCCGAGGCCGTTCAGCGACAGGTGCTGCGCACCCGCGGCCTGCACGACGGCGACGAGGTTGCCGACGGCGTTCCACACCGCGTAGGCGTAGAACAGCCCGAACACCGCACTGATCGTCGCGACGAGCCACACGGGGGTCTTCGTGGCGGCGGATGCCGTGGCATCCGCGGTCTCATCGGTCACCGTCCCACCGCCCCGGTCATGATGAACGGCCAGGGCACGAGGAGGACGACGCCCGCGATCAGCCACACGAAGCGCACCCAGGTGCGCGCGGTGCGGGTGAGCAGGAAGACGGTCCCGAACCACAGGGCGGGGGCGAGGATCGCGAGCCACAGGCTGCCCTGGAACATCACGTCCAGGACGAGGTACTGCGCCGCGCCCTGGAGGCGCAACCCCCCGATCACCCATCCGATGGTGTACAGCAGGTAGATCCCGCCGACCACGCCTATCGTGATCAGGGCGGAGTTGCCGAGCGGGCGTCGATCGGCGGGCATCGTGACGGTGCCGTCCGAGTGGATGCGTCCGACCCCGTCGGCGCCCTTCCCCACGGCGTTGAACCCATCGGGCAATGCGGCGGGTTCGGTCCGGGGTACGGCTGCCGTTTCGGCGGCCCGGGTCGACCCGACGTCGAGCGTGGGGTCTTCGTCACCGCCCCAGCTCAGCGCGTCGTCGCGGTCGTCGCGGGCCATGCGCTCAGCGTAGCCCGCTCACTCGAAGACGCCGCCCACGAGCGCCTGCCACGTCTGCGGTCCGACGATGCCGTCCGACGGCGGGAAGAAGACATCCTGGAAGTCGCGGACGGCTGCCTCGGTCAGCGGGCCGAAGTCGCCGTCGACGGCGAGACCGGGCAATATCACCTGGAGGGCCCGTACCGCCTCGCCGGAGTCGCCCGGCTGCACCGTCACGATCAGGTGCGGCCAGTCCAGCTGCCCGACGGTGGTGCTCAGGTCGGTGTTGCGCAGCGTCTGCTGGAAAGCCTGCGTTGCAGCGCCGCTGGCCGGCCCGAAGTCCCCGTCGGCGACGATCGTGGCGCCGTGCGCGCGGAGCAGGTGCTGCGCGGGCAGCACGCGGTAGTTTCCGGCCTGGGTGGCGCCGGGCAGAACCAGTGGCCACGCCCGCGGACCGGGGGTCAGCGTGCTGAGGAACGACCAGGTCTGCACACCCGCGATGCCGTCCTGGGTGAGGCCGAAGCGGTCCTGGAACGACAGCACGTGGCTGGCGGTCTCGGGACCGTAGTCGCCGTCGACGACCAGCGGCGTGTCACCGGGATGACGCAGCAGGCCGAACTGCTGCACCGCGCGCACCCCGTCGCCGCTCGAGCCGGGCTGCGAGATGATCGCCAGCTGCTGCCAGGTCTGCGGCCCGACGATGCCGTCGGCCGTGAGCCCGGCGCCGGATTGGAATGCGGTCACGGCTGCCGCCGTCGCCGGACCGAAATCCCCATCGGCGGCGACGGCGTGCCCGTGAGCGCGCAGCAGGTACTGTATGGCGGTGACGGCCTGGGACTGCGTGCCCGGGCCGATCGTGCTCCACGGATCGACGTTCACGTGTGAGCTCCCCTCGCGGTCTGCGGCGTCCCTGAGACAGAGCGGGCGACGTGGCCGGTGATACGTGAGTTCCTCACCCGTCGCCGTCGAGGAGCTCCTCGATGCGGTCCGCCGGGCGTCCCGACGGCGCCGCCGGCCACAGCGCGGTGACCGCGCGGGCGAGGCATCCGGCTCGGGCCTGCTCCCACGTGACATTCACGTAGGACACGACCTCGTCGGCGCACGCGGCCAGGAGCGACGACTCGCGAGATTCAGGTGCAGCCGCCGGAGTGGCGGGCGTGGTGGCGGCGCAGCCGGTGAGGGCGAGCGCGGCTGTCAACAGGACCGCGGAGGATCCCGCGGCGGCGGAGCGGATCAGGTGTGATGTGTTCATGCCCGCCACCATCGCCGCGGCCCGTACTCGCCGGATGTCGCGGGATACCCGGCCGATACTCGTGCAGCATCCGGCCGCCGCCCGCCCGGAGCCGCGGGATCAGACCCGCTGCGCCTCGAACGACAGCAGCTCGTACTGGGTCGCCGACGTCTCGCGACCCGCCCGGCACGTCAGCTGGGCGGGCGGGCGCTGCTCGGCGCGGACGACGGCGCGGTACACCTCGGGCCGACCGGCGACTTCGAGGTCGACCGTCGTCTCGCCGTGCGGGATGCCGGTAGGCATCGCGACGTGCACGGCTCCGGGTGCGAGCGGGCCCAGGCGCCGGTACGCCTCGACGACCGCCGCCTGCGCCGGTGGGGCGAAGCGGGCGATCCCGCGCAGATGCTCGGTGGCCACGTCTCCCGCGAGGTGGCGCTGGATCGTCGGGACCGCCGCGTCACCGTCGAGATCGCCGTAGTAGAAGCCGTCGGGCAGCACGACCACCGTCGGGGCGAACCGGCATCCGCCGACGTGACTGACCTCCCAGACGCGTTCGGGCCACCGCCCGGCCAGGGCTTCGGCGACCGGTCGGCCACGGATCGCGCAGCAGACGTCGTGCACGCCGTGCGCGCACACCAGCAGGAACGGCTCGCGGTCGCCCCCGGTCGGCGCGGGAGCCTCGACAGCCGCCGCGGCGGTGAGCAGGTCGTCCTCACTGTGCCAGCCGCCGGTCACCGTGCCGCCGTCCTCGTCCACGACGTACCACCGCCGTTGAACGCCGAATCGATCCCGTCCCGGCCGGCGGATCAGCAGGATGCGCGCGTGAGCGTGCGCGGCGGCGTGCAGCAGAGTGTGGCGCACGGCCGGCGACATGGGCAGGCCCGCCAACGCGTCCACGCGCCACGGTCCGGGATGCTCGAGAAGCAGCCACCGGCGAGCCGGCGGGGCGGTGCCGACGATCGGGTCGTCCCGCAGCCGCGCGGCATCCGCACACCGGTACGGCGGGATGACCACGGCGTCGGATGCGGACGCCGTGCTCACTTCACGACGGCCACGCCGGCCAGCAGGAGACGCCGGCTCAGTTCAGAACCCAGCTGAGCGACATCCGCCTCGCCCGCCGCCAGCAGACGTTCGACTTCGTCGACGTCGTCCGTGGACAGCGCCATGTCGCCGGCCCGACTGCGCAGCACCGCGCCATCACCGCGGTGCAGCAGGGTCGCCGCGAGGTATTCGCGCAGCACCAGGGTCGCGTCGGGCGCGAGATCGCGCGAGTCCCGCAGCTGTCGCAGCGGTCCGATCGGCGCGGCCCGCTGCGACCCCCGCGCCTCGGTGGCCATCGATGCGGCGAGTCGGTCGAGGTCCATGGCCTGCACGGCATCGGCGAGCGCCGACCGCACGACGTCGGCATCCGCGCGCAGCATCTCGGGATCACCGACGTCGACGCCGAGCGGAAGCGAGCGACGGATGTCGGGCGCACTCGCGAGCGAGGCGAGCGCCTGGCGCAGCACCTGCTCGGCGAGCGCGTGCCTCGTCCAGCTGTGGACGCCGATCGTGAGATGGATGGTCGTGCCGCCCAGGGCCTGCGCCGCGTGCAGATACCCGCGCGGCAGGTAGAGGCAGTCTCCCGGTGACAGCACGGTCTCGATGAGCGGCGGCTCGGCGGCGGCGGCTTCCACCGCAGCGCGCCGATCGTTCCAGGGCTGGTCGCGAAGCGGAGCCTCGAGCACCGGAGCGTGGATGCGCCAGCGCTTGCGCCCCTCCAGCTGCAGCACGAAGACGTCGTGCACGTCGTAGTGGTCGCTGAATCCCTGATTCTGCGGGGGCGTGATGTAGGCGTTCGCCTGCACCGGATGCCCGAGCTCAGCCGCCAGCGACTGGCACAGCTCGATGATCGGCGGCCAGGTGCGGTGCAGTGCCTGCAGCACGATCGTCGAGCCGTCGGCGAACAGGCGCACGAGCTTCTCGTCGCTGACCTGATCGGCGATGCCAGCCCCGACACCGGCCGGACCGGTGAAAGACCGGTCCGGCACGGTGTTGCCGTCTTTCGCGACCCGCAGGAACGGGGTGCGCAATCCTCGCCGGGACACGAGCTCGTCGATCGCGTCGGAGTCGAGGATGTCGCCGAAACCCGCGGGGAGATCGGCCGCCTCCGAGAGCAGGGCGGCTCGGCCCCAGTACTCGGCGGCGAAGCGATCCGGATCGACCGAGATCAAGCGCGGCAGCACCGACGCCTCGGTCGCCGGATCCTTCCGTCTCACCGTGTCGAAGGGCCCTTACTGCGCCCCGCCGTCGGCACCGCCATCGGCACCGCCGTCCTGCACGCCCGCGGTACCCTCGGCGCCACCGTCCGCGGGGCCTTCCTG
>CAXTES010000037.1:17213-19372 GCA_964243215.1 uncultured Microbacterium sp.
CCGCCGTCGGCGGGACCTTCGACCTGGTCGCCCGATCCGGGAATTGACTGGCTCATCCGTTCCTCCGTCTTGTTCTGCGCGCGACCGTGTTCCGGTCCCGCGATCATCACCTCAGGCCTACCGACATCGCCGAAACTGCACAAGCCCTTGCAGCCGGCGCGGCGCCGTGGTCAGCGTGCGGCGCTGCCTTCGGTGTAGTCGGCGTCCTGCTGCTTCCACGCGAACAGCGCCCGCAGTTCGCGACCGACGCCCTCGATGGGATGCTGGGCCGCCCTCTCGCGCAGTTGCATGAATTCGACGGCGCCGTTGTCCTGGTCGCCGATGAAGCGCTCCGCGAACGCCCCGGAGCGGATGTCGGCGAGGACGGCCTGCATGTTCTCCTTCACGTGGGGGTCGATCACCCGCGGCCCCGAGACGTAGTCGCCGTACTCCGCGGTGTCCGAGACGCTCCACCGCTGCTTGGCGATCCCGCCCTCCCACATCAGGTCGACGATGAGCTTGAGCTCGTGCAGCACCTCGAAGTAGGCGATCTGGGGCTGGTAGCCGGCCTCAGTCAGCGTCTCGAAGCCGTATTCCACCAGCTGCGAGACACCGCCGCACAGCACCGCCTGCTCACCGAACAGATCGGTCTCGGTCTCCTCGGTGAACGTCGTCTTGATACCACCGGCGCGCAGGCCCCCGATGGCGCGCGCGTACGACCACGCGGTGTCCCATGCGGAACCGGATGCGTCGACCTCGACGGCCACGATCACCGGCACGCCGCGACCCGCTTCGTACTCGCGACGCACGGTGTGGCCGGGACCCTTGGGCGCGACGAGAACGACATCGACCCCCTCGGGCGCCTCGATGTAGCCGAAGCGGATGTTGAAGCCGTGGCTGAACACGAGGGTCTTGCCCTCGGTGAGCTTGTCCTTGATCGACTCTGCGTAGATTCCGCGCTGGTGCTGGTCGGGGGCGAGGATGACGATCACGTCCGCCCACTGGGCGGCATCCGCCACCGACCTCACGTCGAATCCGGCCTCTTCCGCCTTGGCGATCGAGTTCGAGCCCTCCTTGAGGGCGACGACGACCTCGACGCCCGAGTCGCGCAGGTTCAGCGCGTGGGCGTGGCCCTGCGAGCCGTAGCCGACGATCGCGACCTTCTTGCCCTGGATGAGCGAGAGATCGGCGTCGGCGTCGTAGAAGATGTCGGTCACTTCGGTGTTCTCCTTGTGTTGGGGCTCACGAGCGCAGGACGCGCTCGGTGATGCTCTTGCCGCCGCGGCCGATGGCGAGCAGGCCGGACTGGGCGAGCTCCTTGATGCCGAACGGCTCGACCGCGCGCAGGAACGCCTCCACCTTCCCCTTGTCGCCGGTGACCTCGACGACGACCGCGTCGGGCGCGTAGTCGATCACCGACGCGCGGAACAGGGTCACCACCTCGAGGATGCTCGAGCGGTTGCCGTTGTCGGCGCGCACTTTCACGAGCATGTGCTCGCGCTGGACGGATGCCACCGGGTCGAGCTCGACGATCTTGATGACGTTGATGAGCTTGTTCAGCTGCTTGGTGACCTGCTCGAGCGGAAGCTCCTCCACGTCGACGACGACCGTGATGCGCGACAGCCCCGGAACCTCGGTGACACCCACCGCGAGCGACTCGATGTTGAACCCGCGGCGGGCGAACAGCCCCGCGACGCGGGTGAGCAGGCCCGGTTTGTCCTCCACCAGGAGGCTCAGCACATGGCTGGGCACGGCTCAGGCCTCCTCGTCGAAGGCCGGCGAGTGGTCGCGGGCGTACTGCACGTAACTGTTGCTGACGCCCTGCGGCACCATGGGCCACACCATCGCGTCGGCGCTGACGACGAAGTCGATGACGACCGGTCGATCGTTGGTGGCCAGCGCGGTGCGGATCGCGGCATCCACCTCCTCGGCCTTCTCGACGCGGATGGCCAGGCATCCGTACGCCTCGGCGAGCTTGACGAAGTCGGGGATGCGGACGGTGTCGTGCCCGGTGTTCAGGTCGGTGTGCGAGTACCGGCCGTCGTAGAACAGGGTCTGCCACTGACGCACCATGCCCAGTGAGGAGTTGTTGATGATCGCGACCTTGATCGGGATCTCGTTGATGGCGCAGGTGGCCAGCTCCTGGTTGGTCATCTGGAAGCAGCCGTCGCCGTCGATGG
>CAXTES010000038.1:0-14987 GCA_964243215.1 uncultured Microbacterium sp.
TCGTCGAGATCCGCGCGAAGTGCCGGCGACTCAAGCAGCGCGTCGGTTTGAAGATGGTGGTGATCGATTACCTGCAGCTGATGACCTCAGGCAAGCGCGTCGAGTCGCGCCAGCAGGAGGTGTCGGAGTTCTCACGGGCGCTGAAGCTGCTGGCGAAGGAGCTGGGCGTGCCGGTGATCGCCCTGTCGCAGCTGAACCGCGGCCCCGAGCAGCGCGCAGACAAGAAGCCCGCACTGTCGGATCTGCGCGAGTCCGGTTCGATCGAGCAGGATGCCGACATGGTGATCCTGCTTCACCGCGAAGCGGCCTATGAGAAGGAGAACCCCCGCGCTGGCGAGGCGGACCTGATCGTCGCCAAGCACCGCAACGGGCCGACGGACACCGTGACGGTGGCGTTCCAGGGCCACTTCTCGCGGTTCGCCGACATGGCCGTGGGGATGTAACTGCTCGCTCGGTACGAGCGGTATGTGCGCCGCCAGACGCTGAGGGGTTGTCGCGGCGCGCGGCTGCGCTCACACACACGAAGGCCGCTGAATCGCCATCGCGAAATGAACCTCCTCCTACCGTCGAGCCAACGCGGCAGCCTGGCGGGCGTCGCTACCATCGGACGATGCGCCTGCAGCTGCACGTTTCTGCGTCCGATATCGGAGTATCGGACCCCATCGCCCCGCAGGAGTCGGCGGCTCTGGTCGAACGGGTCTTGACGCTCCTGACGAATGCCGGCTTCGTGGCGAAGGTCGAGTCGGATCACGCCGCTGTCGACCCGGACATGGCTGACTGGGCTTACCTGACCGCAGCTGAACGCGAAGCCGGAGGCTTCGACTACCCGGAGGTCGTGGTGGACGGGCCCGCCGCCATCATCGTCTCGGTGTTCCGCCGCTCCGTGTTGTTCGCATCCCAGCCGGACTTCGCCGCCGAACAGGAAGCCACCTCGCAGGTGGTGCGGGCCCTGCGCGCGATCGCGGACGTCATGCCGGTGAGCTCGACGGATTGGTCGCAGATCGAGTCGGCCGCGGCCGCTGTGGCGGTCGGCCCGGACGGAACCATCCTTCGCGAGGTTCTCAGCAGCGCCGAGGTCGAGGATCGCGCCCTCGCCTTGTTCGACCACGCGCACTCACCGGAACGCCCTCGACCCCACGCCGACACATTCGCCGAACGGATCTCGGTGCTGGAAGAATCCGTCTCCGAGCTTCCCCCATTCCGCGCGGCGATCGCGACATCGCCCGACGCGACGTCGTTCGGCCTCAAGCTGCCGTCGGGGCCGCCCTTCAGCACGGCGACCTTGAAGCCGTTCAGGATTGCTCTGAAGGGCATCCTGACCGACGCCGTCGACGCGAGCCACGAGCGGACCGGCATACCCACAGGCATCATCGCCGAGCACGATGCCGCCGGCACCCGGGGTGCGGTCATATACGACAACCTCGTGGACGGCGCAGTTTTGTGGCCGGTCGGCTCCGAAGACAAGTACCGCTCGGCGCCCTGGGCGTGGGAGTCGATCACGATCGCCGCAGCACGGCGTGATCCCGCGTTCCAGCCGTCGTGGCTCCCCGACGCCGTCGCACTCCTGGCCGAAGGAGGCACCGACGTCGAGATCCGACGCGATCCACGACGCTGAACCGGCGTGAGCAGCGCTGTCGCGGAGGTCGCAACCCGATGCACAGTGGCGCGGCCATGTGAAGGACGGAAGCCGACTCAACCCTCCGCGGCGAGGTCTCGGTCGTTGACATGGGACAGCGCCTCGTCGACGGCATCCTGCAGTGAGCCGTACCAGACGGGTCCGTGGCCGGGCAGGAACATTCTCGCGTCGATTTCGCGCAGCACGTTCAGCGATTGGATGGCCTGCTCCGGGTTGTGCGTGAACCCATGCGGGAGCAGTCGCGGACCGATGCCCTTGAGCGTCGGGTGTGCGCTGACCAGCGCATCTCCTGTCACCACGCCTCCGACGCCGGGGATGACGTAAGACGTGTGGCCGTCGGTGTGACCGGGAGTTGCGATCGGCAGCGGCCGGCCCGGCACGTCGAGCGGGCCGTCCTCGGGGAACTGCTCGGCGGACGGGGTCTCGACTCGCTTGATTCCGCCGACCTTCACCATGTCCACCACCCACCGGACCGCTTGCGGCCGGTACATCATCTTCGCGATGTCGACGGGGCCGGCCTGCTCGACGTGCTCGCCGGTGGCGTTGGGCACCTCGGCGGGCGACATCCAGATAGGCACGCCGTACGTGTCGTGCAGGTGGTTCAGCGCGCCGGTGTGATCGGCGTGCGCGTGGGTGAGGAGGACGGCGCGCAGATCTTCCGGTCGGCCGATGGATCGGATGGACCGCTCCACCTCCGGGGCGTCGCCGTCCCATCCCGCGTCGATGAGGGTGAGGTCTTTTCCATCCCGGAGGATGATCCAGTTCACCGAGGTGCCGGTGAAGAGGAAGGTGTTATCCGCGACCTGGGGGTCTGTGATCGTTGCGGCCATGGCCGTGCTCCTGTTCTCTCGTTCGGTGTTTGTTCACGGACGGTGGGATATCGCGGTCCGCAGATGCTCAGCGGCGCACCGGCAGCGGGATCTGGTCCCGGTCATTGCCGACGTGGACGCGGCCGGAGTACCCGACGCTGCACTGGGCCTTCCAGACGGCATCCGGAATGGACAGCGGGTTCGAGGGGATCAGGTGCGTAAGGACCAGCTGGGGTACACCCGCTGCCTGCGCGACTCTGCCCACTTGATCGGTCGTGGTGAGCGATGTCTTCAGGTGCTGGAAGAACGCAGTGTTGGTGTCCTCGTGCCTGATGTTCGTGGCGACCGCCGAGATTATCTCCCAGTTGATGACGTTGTGCACGAGGATGTCCGCGCCCTGGGCGAGCTTGACGACGTTGTTGGTCTCGGGCGTGAAGCCGGGGGCGCTCGTGTCACCGCTGAACACAACCGCTCCCTTCGTCGTGTCGAATCGGTACGCGAATGACGGAAACACGTCTCCGTGCGGGACGAGGACGGCGCTCACGCTCACCCGATCGTCTTCGTAGATCTTGAACGGGTCCATCACCGGCGCCGTATTGGTCGAGCTGGCGCCGACTCCGGCCGGGATCTGAATCTCGGTGATCTTCTGGATGTCCCGGATGTCCTGCGTGCCGTCGCCTCGCATGAACAGGTTGTAGCTGTAGGCGTACCCGTCGTTCAGGCTGTCTGTGAGGTCCTTGATCCCCGGCACCGGATTCTGCGGTGCGATGGTCGGGAAGGCATCCTTGGTCACCGGCAGTGCGCCGGCGGACCCGGGCCCGAACACCGGCAACTGGGTCTTCGTGTTCAAGTTCAGCCGGTCGCCTTCGGCGTTGGCCTGCCCGCCCTCGAGCAGGAAGTAGTTGTAGTAATCCGCGAGGTGGTCGGCGTGCAGGTGGGTCATGAACATCGCCGCCAGCTGGAAGAACTGCAGTCCCGAGTCGAGATACTGCGTCACGCTGCTGCGGCCGGCGTCGATCAGATAGTTGTAGCCCTCGACCGTCAGGACGCTCGACGTCCCGGTGCGCCCGTACTCGGCCTGCGGACCCCCGGACGTGCCGAGCAGCGTGAGCACGGTTCCTTTCGGCTGCGTGTTCAAGAGCGGGAGCACGGGGGTGGCGGCTGTTCCCAGCGTGAGCGCGTCCGCGCGCGACCCGGGCAGCGTCCGGGCGAGCAGCAGGCCGGCACCGGCGGCCGCGGCTCCGAGCAGCGAGCGACGCCCGAACCTGGAACGCTCCGACGGACCGGGATCGTGCTCGGTCGAAGTGTCGCCGGCGTGGGACGATTCGTGTCCTCCCAGCGGGGAGCCGCCTTCGCTCATGATGTCTCCAAGTTGCGTGATGATGTCGGTCTACGATGTGGCCGGGGCTGGAACGCTCTCGTCCAGCGAGCGCCGACGGTAGCCGGTCGAGCGGCGCCGTCGAGTGGAACGGGCGAGCAGAAGGATGCCGCGCACGATCAGCCCGGCTCCGACCACGATGACGAGCGTGCCGTTGGTGAGGATGGTGCTCGGCGGGATCACCAGGCCGACGGCGATGACGATGCTCAACGCACCGGTCACGGTGCTGATGACGCGATGCTGCCGCCCGGCCCACGCCACGGCGATGTCGTGCGCGCCGGCAATGAACAGCCATACAGCCGCGCCCGCGACCAGGACGACGGCGCCGACCTCCGGGTATGCGAGGATGCACACCCCGACCGCGAAGGACGCGATGGCCAGAACCACCGCCCACCAGCGCGCCCCCCGGGCACGCGAGTCGATGATGCCGTAGGCGAGCCAACCGCCGACGAACAGCAGAGCGAACCCGAGCAGAACGGCGAGCACGCCGACGGCGCGGTCGGGCGTCACCAGGGTGATGATCCCCGCGATGATGCAGATCAGGCCGTCGGCTATTCGCCACCTGCGCCGAGCACCGGTTGAACCGGTGGGCGCATCCGCGAAGCGCACGGCGATCGTCGCGAGACGATCAGAGTAGGAGCGGTCCATCGAGGTTCCCCCGCTGCTCAGCGGTGCGACTTCGTCTCGGCGTCGTCGGCATCGGCTCGGGCCAGGACCGCATCGACGACTGCGGCCATCGCGCCATCGAGAGCGAGGACGGCGAAGTCGACTGCCTCGGCTGCATCGCGTTCCGCGCGATCCGCGTAGCGGTCGGCTTTCCGCGCGTCTCGGTCGGCGTGCCGTTGCTCGGACCTGTCCTGCAGTTGAGCGAACTGCCCCTTCACGCGCTCACGCATCTGGGACCACTGGAACTGCAGGGCGGCGTCGTCGGCATCCACCTGCTGCTTGGTCGTCGTGACCGCCTTGTCCCAGGAGTCGCGGAGCTGCTCGCGGTGGGCTTGCAGTGCAGCCTGGTCGCGCACGCGTGCCGCGGCGACCACGTCTTCGGTCTTCTTGGCCTGCTCGGACAGGTCCTGCAGGTGCTCAGACAGTGGTTCCATCGTTTCCTCCGGTTGTTCGTCGGGTGATGGTTCCACGCTGCTCCGGCGCTCTCCAACCTCGATCCAATTCGGGTGCAAGAGCGTTGCGCGCCCAATTGGGGATGCCGAATTCATGAGCGTGTCGGATCGACGGTGTTCAGGTCGAGCGCCGTGCCATCACGCCACGGCTCGGGATCGGTCAGGAATGTCGAGTCGCCCGACGGGTCCTGCATCCGCAGCCACAGAGCCAGGGCCGCTCGCGTGCTCGGCGAGGGCAGACCGACGGTCTGGTCGATCGCCTCCCGTGTCAGGCTCTCCGACATCGGAACGGCGTCGTTGAACAGTGCCTTCTGAGCGGCGACGACGTCGCGCGGCCGCCGGGCGTACAGGGTCGCCAGCGCACGGGCATCCGCGACGACGTCGCCGTCGGTCACGACGTCGATCCATCCCGCCGCCTCCGCCTCTGCCGCCGTGAGCGCGCGAGCGTCGAGCATGAGTTTGAGCGCCCGAGACGGTCCGATCAGCGTCGCCAGGCGCTGCGCCCCGAAGGTGGTGGACAGGCCGATCGAGAGTTCGGGAAGCATGAGGCTCGAATCAGCGGTGGCCATGCGGAGGTCGAAGTAGCCCGACAGCTCGATGCCGCCGCCACCGCAGGGCCCGTCGATGGCCGCGATCCACACCGCCGGCGAGCGCAGCACCGCCTCGCACGCGGCCTGGAATCTCGCCAGGCGCGTCAGCGATGACGCGGGCGTGCGCTGCAGCATCCACCGTGCCGGCTTGCCACCGATCGCCAAGGTCGTCTTGATGGCCCGCACCGCCAGCGATGCAGCCGCGCGGGGCATCGGAGGCCGGGTTCCGGCACTTCGCAGGAGGTCCGCGATGTCGTAGTGGGTGATGTAGCGGCCGCGCACACCACCGGTGACGACCACCGCGCCGACGCTGCTGTCCGTACGTACTGCAGCGACGAGCTGGATGAAATCTTCCTGCATGGCCGCCGTCATGAAGTTGAACGGCGGGGCATCCACCCGCACGATCAGCACTCGCCCGTCCTGCTCGCACCGCAACGTCGTCAGAGCCAGGTCGATCGTGCGCGCGTCGCGCCGCGAGCCTTGATCGGTGCGCCGGTGCGCGACCGAAGTCGCAGAACGGGATGGGTCACGACCTTGGCTGTGGAGGTCGGGAACGTCCGACCCGGTGTGGTTCGGCGCTTCGGTGACCGGAACATGAATCGACATTGAGTCCTCCTCGGACAGGTGCTGGATACCCGTCCACGCTCGCCCGAGCCGCTCCAAGTCCCCTCCAATCGCGCTCCCGTCTCCTCGGATCGCTGCGCCGTGGCGAAAGTTCACCCGGTCTGCGGCATCGCGCTCGGCGAGGACGAGGAGTATTTTCCCGGTGATGGGAATTTTCGCTGCAGTGATCGCACCGGTTCCCGCCGGAACGGTGCGCGACCGGCGGTCGTCGTGATCCGCGACCTCGGCACGATGGTCATCGCGTCCGCCGGACGCGAGGAGCCTGTCGCCGGGAGGAAGCCGGCGGCGGTGCTGGCGCTGCTGACCATCCACGCCGGTCGCCGGGTCCCCGCTGACGCGCTCATCGACGCGTTGTGGGGCGACGAGGCGACCGCGGGGGCGACGTCGACGCTGCAGTCGC
This sequence comes from uncultured Microbacterium sp., assembly GCA_964243215.1. Classification (GTDB taxonomy): domain Bacteria; phylum Actinomycetota; class Actinomycetes; order Actinomycetales; family Microbacteriaceae; genus Microbacterium. The sequence goes on from CAXTES010000038.1 coordinate 6,556, forward strand.
ACGTGTGGCGCCTTCGGAGGCAGCTCGAACCGCGTCCCGACTCGCCGGAATCGCTGATCGGCGACGCCGGCGGCTACCGGTTGCTCGTCACCCCCGACCAGGTCGACTCGTCGCAGCTGGAACGCCTGATCGCCGACGCTCGCGGGCACCTCGCGGCGGGCGACGCGGCGATCGCACTTCAATTCCTCGATACCGCCCTGGGCCTGTGGCGGGGTCGGCCCTACGCGCCGTTCTCGGATGAGGAGTGGGCGGTTGCCGCCGCCGCTCGCCTGCAGGAGTCGTATCTGCAAGGTGCCGAGCTCCGCATCGACGCGCTCCTCGAGCTGGGCCGCACCGACGAGGCGCTCGTTGCCTCCGAAACTTCGATTCGGCAGCCTGGGTACCGGGAGCGCCCGTGCGCACAACGAATGCTGGCTCTGCACCAGGCAGGACGCAGCGACGAAGCGCTGCAGACCTTTCAGGCCTTTCGACAGGGGATCATCAGCGAGCTGGGTCTGGAACCGGGGTCGGAACTGGTCGATCTGCAGCGGCGGATACTCGATCAGGACCCGGCGTTGTCGATGCCGCGGCGGCCGGCCGGCCGGGGCATTGAAGCGACACCCGACCTCGTCCACCTCCCCGTCCGACGCTCCGCGCTGGTCGGCCGCGAGCCCGACCTGAACGCTGTTCAGAACCTGGTGACGCCGGGCGCTGCCGTGACGATCACCGGACCGGCCGGATGCGGGAAGACGAGGCTGGCGATCGATGCGGCACGCGCGCTCGCCGCCGACTTCCCGCAGGGCGTCTGGTTCGTCGACCTCGCATCGATCGACGCGGCGGTACTCGTCCCGGAGGTCATCGTCGAACTCCTGGGGATAAGCGCCGGCGGGGCGGGTCCGCTGTCAGGAGCGTTGGCCGCGCACCTCCAGCACCGACGGATCCTCTTGGTGCTGGATAACTGCGAGCAGCTCCTGCCGGAGCTGACCGCTGTCGTCGAAGCCCTGCTCGGCAGCGCAGCCTGCGCATCGGCGGTGCTCGCGACGAGTCGTGAACCGCTGCAGGTCGACGGAGAGTTGCTGTGGCCGCTGCAGCCTCTGGCGCTGCCGGAGGGCGGCGCGGCGGACCCCGGTCGGTTGAGCCCGGCGGTCGAGCTTTTCCTGCTTCGTGCAGCTGCCGCGACACCCTCGGTGACGATCGAGGGCGACGATCTGCGCACCGTCGAGTCCATCTGCATCGGCCTGGACGGCCTGCCGCTGGCCATCGAACTCGCTGCCGCGCGGCTGCGGGCATACTCCATCCCGGAGATCGCCGAGCAGGTCGGCCGCGATCCGCTGACCCTCGCCAGACTCCACAGGTCCGACCGCGACGACCATCATCGATCGATGAGCGAGGCCGTCGGATGGAGCGTCCGGCTCTTGAGCCCCGAGGAACGCCACCTGCACGAGGAGCTGTCGGTGCTGGCCGGACCGTTCACGGCGCGTGCCGCACGGGGCGTCGCCGAGGCATCCGAATCGGGTGCGCGCGCCGTCGATGTCGAGGCGCTGCTGCCGATGCTCGTGAACCGCTCGTTGCTGTATCGCGAACGTTCCACCGAAAGGAGCGGCCGGTCGACGTTCAGTCAGCTCGCGATCGTCCGCGCCCACGCGGCGCACCTGCTGGCTGAGGAGCAGCGAACGGAGGAGTTGATCGAGCGCCGTGACTCGTGGGTGCTCGCGCAGCTGCGCGCCCTGCCCCGCATCGGACGCCCCGAGACTCTCGACGCCTACCGGCTCCTCGAAGGGGACTACCCGACGATCCGCGCCACGCTGCAGCGGCGCCTTTCGGATCGTCCCGACCCGTCGTTCGCGACCGGTGCGTCCGGATTGGTCTTCTACTGGTACTGGCGCGAGCAGATCGTCGAGGGCGCGCGGTGGCTCGAGCTGGCCGCGGGCCTCGCCGAGCGGCCGGAGGTACAGGACGGCGGACGCGCGTTGAACCATCTGGCCTGCACCGTGGCGACGTTGTTCCAGGCGCGACTCGACCTGGCTCGAAGCCATCTCGACCGTGCGCTGCCCCTCGTCGCGGACCTGAACGGCCCCGACCTGCTCGCGGCCGGCGACATGCTCCCGTGGCTGGCGGTCGCCGCCGCCGTGGCCGACGAGGTGGAGACCGCGAAAGTCCTACTCGGCCACGTCGATGCAGTCACAGACCGCACCCGAGACGCGCACCACCAGGTCCTCGCGGAGGCGGCGCACTGCCTGACCGCGGCCTTGTTCACCGAGCAGCCCTTCGACATCGCGGTGGTCGCCAGAGCACACGACGCGTACGCGAGGGCTATCGAGCTCGAGCAGCTGATGGCGGGATGGATGTGCTCGACAGCCCTCGCACTCGCCGCGCTGCGGACCGCCTCCCCCCACGACGGTGTGGCCTGGGCGAAACGAGCCATCGCCCTGTCCATCCAATTCGGCGCCCGCCGAGGCGGACCGTGGGTGGAGGTTCTTGCCGACCTGATGGCGATGGCCGAAGAACACGAGCGCGCCGTCCAGCTCTTCTCGGCCGCCCATGCCGCGAGTAACCGCGCGGGCACCCGCTCACCGCGACTGCCGATCTCGCGAGACCTGCACGCCGCCGCCCAGCGGTCGCTGAACCGCGGTGCATACAACGAGGCCTGGCGGGCCGGTCGGCTGCTCACACTGCCTCAACTCGTCGAACAGGATGATCTCGGACCTATATTCCCTATGTGAGGAAATAGGGTTACACTCCCAGTCAGTCGCCCGTCGGCGACACACTGCGGAGGAGAAGCCATGACGACCATCGAGCGACCGATGCGTCCGAGCGCCCGGGTCGAGGCGGCCGGGACCGAGCCCGGTCAGCGCCGGTTGAACGGAGTGCAGACCTCCGGTCGGGCGTACCGGAACCTGAGCGAGCCGGAGTACTCCATCGAGCGGACGGACTCGGTGGCGATTCCGATGCGGGACGGGACGCTGCTTCTGGCGGATGTCTTCCTTCCGTCGAGGACGGGAGACAGGAAGGCCCGCAGCGCGGCCGGGGGGCTGGAGACCACGAGTGGGACGCAGACCTCGCCTGCGCTGGTGTCCATCTCGTGCTATCCGCGCCAGGTCCAAGATCTCGGCGCCCCTATGGGATTCATCGAAGCCGGCGCGAGCGACTTCTTCGTTCCGCGCGGTTACGCGCACATCATCGTGAACACGCGCGGCACAGCCGGCTCGGGCGGCACATGGGCGCTCGGTGATCGGCAGGAGCGACAGGACGCGCACGACGTGATCGAGTGGATCGCCGCGCAGCCGTGGTGCGACGGCAATGTCGGCGGCATGGGGATCAGCTACTTCGCCATATCGCAGCTGGGCGCGGCATCCGAGCATCCCGAGCATCTTCGGGCGATCTTCCCGTTCGCGACCCTGGACGACATGTACGACGCGGTATGGCATCGCGGCATCCTGAGCTCCGGTTTCCTCTCGGCTTGGTTCCGCGCCGTGGGGGCCACTTCCGGCGTCTCGGACAGGACGTGGCGCAGCCGAGGGTTCGGCATCATCCGCGCCATTCTCAACAGCGCTCCGGTGCACAGGAGGATCGGCAAGGTGGATGGAACAGTTGCGTTCAACATCCTCAAGAAGATCCGGATGCGCTACGCGGCCGAGCCTTTCGACCGGCTCTGGCAGGAGGCGGCCGTCGAGCACCCCACCCGCGATGGGTGGTGGCACCAGCGCACCGTCCGCGGGGCGCTGTCGGACGTCACCATCCCGGTGTATCTGGGGTGCCAATGGGACAACGTTCCCATGCATCTGCCGAGCAGCTTCCCGGTGTTCGAAGAGCTTCACCGGCACAATCCGAACGTCCGGCTCACGCTGCCGGCCCAGGATGCGCTGTCGTGGCCGTGGGAGAGTCTGCACGAGGAGGCCCTGGCGTGGAACGACCAGTGGTTGAAGGGCCGCGATACCGGGATCATGGACGGCCCGCCCGTGCGCTACGTCATTCCGAACACCCAGGAGTGGCGCACGAGCGACCGGTGGCCGCCCACCGAGAGTCGTTTCGAAGAGTACGCGCTGCGGTCGGACGGGGGTCTGGATACCGAGGAGGGCGATCCCGGCGCGCGCAGCTACCTCTTCCTGCCCGTCGACTCGGGCCGCTCGCGCAGCGCCAACCGGCCGGACCTGCCTGATCGGTTGACCTGGACGGGCAGCGCCGTCATCGAGCCCGTCGACATCGTCGGTGACATCGAGGTGGTTCTCGATGCCGAGATCACCGCGTTGGACACCGGATGGTTCGTCATGCTCGCCGACGTCGACCCGAGCGGAAAATCCACCCCGATCACCCTCGGCTGGCTGCGAGCGCAGCTGCGAGACATCGACGAGACCGCCAGTCGCACCGGTCGACCCGTCATCCTGTGCGAGCGCTGCGTGCCGGTGCCCGAGGGGGAGGTGACGCGATACCGGATCCCGCTGGTGCCGAATGCCTGTCGCATCCGCGTCGGGCATCGGATCCGGCTCACCGTCGCAAGCTCCGATGAGGCAGGGAACGGTCTGGCGATGCTCGGATTCACGCATACCCCCGTCGCACAGTCAAGCGTCAACACGATCATGTCCTCTTCCCGGCTCATCCTGCCGATACTTCCGGCGGCGTGACCCGCAGAGGCACGCATGGTTTCATGGAGTGCAGACTTCCGACCCGAAGGAAGAGACATGATGTCTGCGGTCCGCAGAGGCCCGAGCGACGATCGCGGCGTCGTCATGGAGCGGATCCTCTCCACCGCTCGCGCGTCTTTCGCGGAACACGGATACGCGGCCACCTCGATGCGCGCGGTTGCTGTGGAAGCCCGGGTCGATCCGAAACTGGTCGCGTACTACTTCGGCGACAAGACCGGTCTGCTCGAAGCGTGCCTGCAGCCCCCGCCCGGCTACCTCGAGAGAGTCGATCTCGTGGTTCACGGTCCGATCGACGACCGCGGTGAGGCGATGGTGCGCAACATGCTGACGTACTGGGAAGCCGCGGATGCTGGTCCGGTGCTGCGAGCCATGACGCTGACAGCCGTGCACGATGCGATGGCCCTGGACCGGCTCACCACGATGTTCCGACGCAGCATGGTGGCCGCGGTAGCCGACGGTCTGGATGACGGGCAACGCTTCGTGCGAGCCGGGCTGGCCGCGTCGGCCATCATCGGTCTGTGCATGACCCGGTTCGTCTACCGACTCGAGCCGATCGCCAGCATGCGCGCCGACGACGTCGCTCGCCTGGTCGGTGCGACGGTGCAGCAGTACCTCGTCGGCGAGCTGCCCGAGCCCGCCCGTGGGCACGCTCGCTGACGTCGCGGACAGCGCGCTCGCCGGTGGTCATTCACCTAGGCCAGCGTTACCGTGAAGCGTGGGAATCATATGGCGTCGAGCGGTGATCGCGACTGTCGTCATCGGCGGCTTCGCCCTGTGCCTGATCTCCATCGTTCTGAGGTGGCAAGTGCCCGTCTGGCTCTATCCGGTAGCGGCCATCGTCGGGCTGCTGCTGTTGCTCGTCTCTTACCGGCCGGGCCGGCGACCCTCGAGCGTGGACCTGTATGCCTCCGACGCATATTCGGATGCCTACCTCGGTCGCGCCGAACCTACCCATCCTCATCATGAGACCGGCAGCGAGTCACAGGTCGGTCCGGGACCACCGCTCGACCCGCTGCGGCTCCCGCCGAACGAGGAGGGGAAGCCTCGCGGCGACCTGCCCTGAGTCAGCGACCGGTGGATGCTGCAACAGCCCCGTTCGTCACTGCCGACCAGCTTGAGGATCTCACGACCCCTGCGAAGTCACCGGAGCTCGCGACTGAAGGTGATGTGGGCGACACCGCTCGGCGCGGCATCCGTCGTCACCCGGTAGTCGGCTTCGAGGCCTCGCAGATCGTCCCACAGGCGCACTCCCTGGCCTAGCAGAATCGGCGCGATCGCGACGTGCAGATCGTCCACCAGCCCCGCGCGAAGGAACTGGCGAACCGTTGTGGGGCCGCCGCCCACTCTCACATCGCCTCCGTCGGCCACGGCGACCGCGCGTCCGAGCGCCTCCTCCGGCGACGCCGCGAGGAAGTGGAAGACGGTTCCATTGGCCATCTCGATCGACGGCCGGGGCGTGTGGCTGAGCACGAAGACGGGGATGCGAAACGGCGGCTCGTCGCCCCACCAACCGCGCCAGTCCGGGTCGTCGGGGAAGTCATGCAGCCCGAACATCCCGGCACCCATGATCTCGGCGCTGACGTCTGCGAAGTAGCGCACCGCGTAGTCGTCATCGACACCGGTCGTGCCTCCGCCACTGGTGTCGTGCAGCACCCGCTCGCGGAACGTGCGGGTGCCGACGTACGCGGCTGTGAGACGGCCCCAATCGTCGCCGAACGGATTCTCGGGCGTCTGGTCGGTGGTCGTCGCGAAGCCGTCGAGCGAGATGTTGAGGTCGACGCGGACTCGGGTCATGCGGAGGCCTCCAGAGAACGTGGAAAGAGCGGATGCCGAGCCGGTCGGCAGAGGTCGCCCGGCGCGGCCTGCTCGCGGCAGCCAGAGATGACGTTACCCGGGCGATGGATGCATCCGCTGCTGGTCGTCGACGGACCTAAGGTGGGCATGAGTCGCAACCGCCCGACTCACCCCTGCAACTGGGTGAGCAGCTCGAGGTTGTCGGCGGTGCCGGAGAACTCCGCGATGCGCCGCTTCGCGATCCGGTACACGGCGAACTCGGCGACGTTCACGTGCCGTCGCGTGGGAGGGATGCCGCGGAACGGACCGAGATGCGTGCCACTGGCCCGCAGGTGCGCGGCGAGGCGATCATCCTCGACGACGAGCTGGATGCGCCGCCAACGCCAGTCCGGAAACGCGTGGAACAGATCGGCCAGATCGGCGACCCACGCGTCCGCCCCGCCCGGGAGGTGCGCACGCCGAACCGACGGATCCACGAACGAGCGGATCGCGTCGAGGTCGTGCCGGTTGCACGCGTCGAGGTAGTCGGCGTACCACTCGCGCATCTCCCACGGCTCCACCTCCCCATTCTCGGCACTCGGCGCGCGTCGAGTGACGCGGGGTCGCGACTCAGGGTCGACGGCGTGCGCTCGAGCGGCGTCCTCTGGCACCGCGCCCGAGAAGGACTGCACCCGCGATGAGCAAGCCCGACGCGACCGCCAGCGTGGTGCCCGGAGCCACCCCGCCCGTCGTCGCGAGCCCGTCGCTGCGGGGCGCCGCAACGGGGGATGGCGATGGCGAGGGAGCCGGCGTCACACTGGGCAGCGGGCTCGGTTGCGGCCCGGGGCCCGGCGCGTCCTCGCTGCCGTACAGGAACGTCCAACCGTCACCGGTGGTCCTGACGTTGTACGTCCATGTGACGGTGCCGAGGTCCTGATCCCAGTCGCCGGGGATCTGTTTCATGGCCGGGGATGCCACGCCGTCGGCGCCTGTCGTGACGGTGATCCGGGGCGATCCGTTCGCGGTGAAGACGACCTCGTCGTCGCGGCCGGACTCGATGACGAAATCGATCGCGACGCCCGAGACCGGATCACCGGCCTGATCCGTGACCCGCAGTGAGACGGCGGGCGAGAAGGTCTTGTCGGCTTGCAGGACCGGTGTGACGTCGTTCTGCGTGAAGGTATACGGGCCCGTGGGACCGGGGTTGACCGTGGGAGTGACATCCAGTGCGATCGTCTGTGTTCCCAGGGGACGGACAGTGGCCCAGATGGTCACCTCGCCGGCGGTCTGCCCGGCCATGACGGTGGTCTGGAAAGTGCCGCTGCTGTCGGTCTTGCCGACGGCGTCGATGGTCCCGCCCGCGAACGTGGCGTCTCCGGTGCTGGCGTCGATCACGATGAACAGGTCGACGTAGACGCCCTCGATGGGAGTACCGTCGGCAGACTCGACCGTCGCGCCGACGGGTTTGGCGAACTGCTGCCCGGTCGGTGCCGACTGACCACCGCCGAACACGGCGAAGTGATCCGGCTCCGCCGCGAGGGGGACGACCGCCTCGACGACCCCGAACACGGAATCGTTGATGGCGAGCGAGACCGTGCCGTCGTTCGCGACCTGGATGAGCACGAACTCGTTGTCGTCGGGACGCAGCGAGATCGCCGGGATGAACAGCGAGCCGTCCTGAGTGAGGGTGGGCACGCCGTCGGGCAGGAACTGCGGTGTCGGGATGCTCGCACCCGCGGCGACCAGCGCGGACGTCGCGATCGTCTGAGCGGCATCCACCACGAACACGCTCCCGGCGTCGTTGTCCGGGTCGTTGGCCGCGATGTAGAGCCGACTCAGATCGGCCGAGGGCGTCAATCCGGACGCCACCCACGTACCGCCGAGGCCGTACTCGGCGATGGTGCCGTGGAACGCGTCCGCCCCCGCTTGCGAGTCGTAGACGGCCAGCCCGCCGGCCGCCGCGTACAGGTACCGGCCATCGGCGCTCCAGACGGATCCGGGGCCCAGGGCGGTCTGCGAAATCGTCGTGAGCGCACC
>CAXTES010000038.1:15087-19051 GCA_964243215.1 uncultured Microbacterium sp.
GACGTGACCACCTGCGAGTATCCGCCGGTGTATCCCGGCGGCGGTGCGAGCGTGCCCGCCTGCGAGTCGTCGGTCCGGTCGTAGATCGCAGCGGCGTAAGTGTTGACGCTGTCCGGGATGTTCGGCACGTACACCTGCTGCGTTCCCTCGTCGAGCCACGGCGCACCGCCGGGGGAATCGCTCCACGCCGCGGTCTCGTGGAGGCCGCCCGCGGGCAGCCGCTCCTGAAGGGAGGTCGTGGTGCCTGCCACCCACAGGTAGTCGCCCGACCCGAGCGGGGCGGCGCTCGCGGCCGACGCGGATAAGCTGATCAGCCCGGTCAGGGTGAGCGCACCGGCGGCGAGAGCGGCGAGGCGACGTGCCCTCATCGGACCGGCATTCGCTTTGGTCATCTCGACTCTTCCGTGTGTGGCGTGAGACCTGCATCCGCAGCAGCGCGTACGAGCAGCCAGAATAGTGTCTGCTCCGGGCCGTTGGCGATCCGCCCATCAACCGCCGCTGACGGCGTCGTCCGCCGTCACCGCCTACGATCCCAGAATGCCCGCCTACTTCGAGCGCCTGGATGAGGCCCGCTTCCGCGCGACGTCGGCGGTGCAGGGGGCGTGGAACACCGACGAGCAGCACATCGCTCCCGCGCTCGGCCTCATCGCCCATGCTCTCGAGCGCGACCACGCCGCGCGACGCACCGGGCGGCTCGCGCTGAGCCGCATCAGCTACGACATCCTCGGCGTGCTTCCCCTCGACACCGTCGACATCACCACGCGGGTCATCCGCGGCGGTCGCTCCGTCGAGCTCGTCGAAGCGGCGTTGAGCCATGACGGGCGGCCCGCGGTTCTCGCGCGCGCCTGGTTCCTGCAGGTCACCGACACCCGCGCGGACGCCGGCAGCGCGCTGGCATCGATGCCGAAGCTCGACGAGATCGAACCCTGGTCAGCGAGCCGGATCTGGCCCGGCGAGTACGTCGGCACCGTCGAGATCCGCCGGCGACAGCGCGAGCCCGGTCGTGCCCACGCCTGGATGCGGCCCCGCATCCCGCTCCTGGAGGACGAGCCGATCAGTGCGACCGCGCGCTTGCTCGGCCTCATCGACATCGCCAACGGCATCTCGCCTCGAGCCTCGCCCGCCGACCTCGCGTTCCCCAACGTGGATCTGACCGCTCACCTGATCCGGGAGCCGCACGGCGAGTGGATCGGATTCGACACGACCGTCAGCTTCGGGCCGGAGGGCGCCGGCCTCACGCAGACCGTGCTCCACGACGAGCGCGGCCCGATCGGCACCGCTGCGCAGGCCCTCACCATCAGGCCACGGTGATTCGCGACCGCCGTCAGCCCACAGCCTTGCGCACCAGGTCGGCGACCTTCTTCTCGACCGCCGGCGTCCACTTCTGCACCGCGAAGCTCGTGGACCACATGTCGCCGTCGTCCAGGCTCGCTCGGTCTTCGAAGCCGATCGTCGCGTACCGTGCCTTGAACTTCGAGGCGGGCTGCACGAACACGACGATCTTGCCTTCGGAGTTCGCGAAACCGGGCATGCCGTAATACGTCTTCGGGACGAGGTCGGGTGCGACCTGCGTCACGACGTCGTACAGCCCCTGCGAGACGGCTTTGTCGTCGGATTCGAGGTCGGCGATCGCATCCCGCACGGCCTTGTCGCCCGCCTCGCGGTTCTTGCCCGCCTTCTCCTGATCGCGCAGCTCCTTCGCGCGCTGCTTGACCGCGTCGCGCTCCTCCTTGCTCAGTCCTGCGGACGTGTCAGCCTTGGCCATCGTCATCTCCTCGGGATTTCGGTGCGACACCGCTGCGGCGTCGACCTCAGACTAGAAGGAGCCCTTTCCTGCCGCTTCTCGGATCCTGCTCGATGGCACCGTGCCGCCGGATGTCACCGGCGCAGGTCGTCTCGCTCCACGATGCGGTCGGGGTCCCACGGCACCGCCCAGCGCAGTTCTTCGAACATCCGCGACAGAACCAAGCCGGTGAAGCCCCACACCAGGCGGCCGTCGATGGTGAACGCCGGTGAGCGGAACGTCCGGCCGTCGATCTCGAACTGCACGTTGCCGCGGTGGGCGGGCAGCAGCAGGTCGGCGACCGAGATGCGGAACACATCGACCGACTCGTCGTGGTCGACTGCTGCGACCTCGGACGGATGCGTCCACCAGGCGACCACGGGCGTGACGACGTGATCGCTCACCGGAACGGGCATGTCCGGCAGTGTGCCGAGCGGCTCGATGCCCTCGGGGTCCAAGCCGGTCTCCTCGACCGCTTCGCGCAGCGCGGCATCCACCGGTCCGGAGTCGAATGCCTCCAGCCGGCCGCCGGGGAAGGCGATCTCACCGGCATGGCTGCCGAGCGTCGGCGCGCGCCGCAGCAACAGCACGTCGAGGTCGCGGGCGACCGGTCCCCCGGCTCTGGCCGGAACGGCGTCCAGGATGCCGAACAGCACCAGCACGGCGGCGGGCCGGGCGCTGCGCATCGCCAGTGGTGGCCGCGCCGCCTCGGGCAGCCACTCGAGCCCCCGCTCGCACAGTGCCTCGAGCTCGGCCCGCGCCGCGGCGACCGTCTCAGGCATGGACTCCACCCTACGGCGGCTCCGATGCCTCCCGCGGAGAGGCGTAGCGCAGATCACGAGCGGGGGTGGAGGGTGGGCGGTGATGTATCTTCTGCGCCGACCCGCTGCTGCGCTGACCGAGTTCATCGAGCACTACTGGTTCGTGCTCGACGCCGCCGGTGAGAGCGTCGACCTGCGCGTCGAGGTGTTCGTCGACGCCAGGGCCGACCTCATCTTCAACTTCGGCGCGCCGTATCGCCGGGACGTCATCGGCGGAGCGTCAGCGCAGCTCGCGCAGTCGAACTTCGACGCGCAGCGGCTGGTCCCGATCCGCATCGAGCAGTACGGCAGGGTGCGAGTGCAGGGCGTGCGCTTCCACGTCGGTGGCGTCGCTCCCTTCACGAATGCGCGCCTCGCCGACGTCAGCGGATCGACCCCGCCACCGGCGGTCGTCTTCGGCGCGGGCGCAGTTCGACTGGAAACCGACCTTCGCGGTGAGCGGGATCCGGACGCCGCGGCCGGGATGCTGGATGCCTTCTTCCTCGAGCTGCTCTCCCGGCACGGCGGCGACCTGCGGTTTCAGCGGGCACTGAGTCTTCTGGAGGCACGCGACGCCCGAGCGGAGCTCGCCGACGCGGCCGACGCAGCAGGCGTTTCCAGCCGCCATCTCGAGCGCCTGTTCGCCCGAGATCTGGGATTCGCTCCCAAGACCGTCACCAGGGTGCTGCGGTTCCAGCGGGCGCTGCGTGGACTCATGTCCGACCCCGATGTTCCACTCGCGGAGTTGGCGGCGGCATCCGGCTACTTCGACCAAGCGCACTTCATCCGGGACTTCACCCGCTTCAGCGGCGGCGTGCCCCGCGGCTATCGCGGGTACTACCCGCCGGCCGCGCCCACCGACTTCGCGCCCAACGTGGTCGTGTTTGTACAAGACCGCGCAAAGACGCTGACCGCAGACTGACGGCATCGGTCCACGGGGATGGGGGAGCAGATGGACGAGAACTGGTCGGGCGCGGGCACGAAGGACGATCCGTGGCGTCTTCGGACGCCGCCGCTCACGTCCGAGTACACGCTGTACCGCGATGAAGACCTCGATCCGCCGCTGCTCATCTGCCAGGTCGGGGGGACGCGGCTGACGTACCTCGCGCGGGCAGTCGACGACCTGCACGAGGAACTGCTCCGCCACGGCGACTGGATGCCGCTCGGGGCGGCCGACGAGCAGAAGGATGCCGCGCCCGGCACCGTCGAGGCGTGGGGTCGTTCGCCGGACAACCCGGTCGGCGGCTGGTACGGCCAGAAGAAGGGCCTGCGCGGCCGATTCGGGATGTACATCCCTCCGCTGCTCGAGGCGCTCGGACTCGTGGAGCTCGAGCACAACGCCCGCAACAACCGCGTGCGCGCGATCGCGGTTCCCGGCTGA
>CAXTES010000039.1:0-18942 GCA_964243215.1 uncultured Microbacterium sp.
CTTCTCGACCGCACGGATCAGACCGAGGTTGCCCTCCTGGATGAGGTCGAGGAACTGCATCCCACGGCCGGTGTACCGCTTGGCGAGGGAGACCACGAGGCGCAGGTTCGCTCCGAGCAGGTGACTCTTCGCTCGCTGACCATCACGGGCGACCCACTGCAGGTCGAGTCCGACCTGGGTGGACTTCTCTGCCACCGCCATATGCGCGAGCTTCTCCTCGGCGAACAGGCCCGCCTCGATCCGCATCGCGAGTTCGACCTCTTCGGCCGCGTTCAGCAGCGGCACCTTGCCGATCTGCTTCAGGTAGTCCTTGACCGGGTCCGCGGTGGCGCCGGTGATCTGCGCCGAGTAGACCGGGATGTCGTCCTCGTCGTTCGACGAGATGACGATCGCACCGGTTGGCAGCGGCTCCGAGAACGACGGCTTCGTCTCCTCCTCGTCGTCCTCGTCCTCGTCGGCGGCCTCCGTGTCACCGGCGACGGGCGCAACACGCGCGGGCTTGGCCTCGACGGCGTCGGCGTCGTCTCCGGAATCGTCGGTATCGGCGTCTTCGGTGACATCCTCGACCTCGACCTCATCGTCGGCCGTCAGCGTGACGTCGTCGGCGTCGATGTCCTCGAGTTCGACCACGGCGTCGTCGGCGTCCGCGTCATCGTTCGTCGTGGCGCGCTTGGTCTGCGTCTTGGCCGCGGGCGCGGCATCCGACGTCTTCTTCGCGGCGGTCGCCGCGGCCGGCTTCCGGGGTGCGGTCTTGTTCACCGGGGTCGCGTCGGTCGTGATGCCGACGGCCGGTGTCGTCTTCGCGGCAGTCGCGGTCTTCTTCGTGGCGGCGGACGTCTTCTTCGCGGCGGGCTTCACCACTGCAGGGGCGACGGCTTCTTCGGTGACGATCGAGTCGTCGACAGCGGTGTCCTTCGAGCGGGATGTGCGAGTGGTCTTCGTAACTGTGGTCACGGTGCGCCTTTCACCGGGGCGGACGTGCTGCGTCCTCCGGTTGGGTTTCGGACACTAGTAAGACCCTTGTCAAGTCCGGGCGCCCACCACAGGTCGGCGCGACCGGTTGACAACGGGTCGGACTCCTATTGTCGCACACCCGGAGTCCGGAACCGGACGCGACGGAGGGGACACAGACGACAACGATCGGCGCACCGCCGGTATTCCTCCATCAGCCCCGGAGGCCGCCGCGTTTGTCGTCGTCGGGCGGCCGCGATGCGAGGAACCGCTCCAGCTCGGCAGCCAGTTCATCGGCGCTCGGCAGATCTCCGGTGTGGATGATCGGGGTCGCCTGCGTCGACCCGGCCATGTACGCGTCGTAACGCTCCTCGAGGTTCTGCAGCATCCGCGTCAGCTCGTCGTTGCCGGCGACCTGCTCCTGCACCTTCTTGAGGTACTCGCGGTTCTCGTCGCGCAGATCGCCGCCGGCGAAGACCAGCCCCGTCGCCACCGCCAGGCTGTCGAGTGCGGCAAGCGCCGCGGCGGGATACTCCGTGTCTCCGAGATAGTGCGGGATCAACAGCGCGAAACCCGCGACCTGGATGCCCGACTCGGCGAAACGGTGCTCGAGGTAGTGGCCGGCCGTCGAGGGCACCTGGGTGTGCGGCCGCCATACCGAGTGCGCCTCGGTCAGCTCGGCGCGCGTCCCGCTGACCGTGGTGCCTATCGGACGTGTGTGCGGCACCGGCATCGGGATGGCGTGCACCCAGGTGACCGTGGCGACTTCGAGCGACGCCGCGAAGGCGAGGATCGCGTCGGTGAACGCATCCCAGGCGAAGTCCGGCTCGTATCCGGACAGCAGCAGGAACGGCTGACCCAGCGTGTCGTGCGCGAGCGACAGCTCGAGGCGCGGCGGGCTGTACTCGGTCAACCGATCGCCGTCGAACGTGATGAGCGGCCGCCGCGCCCGGTAGTCGAGCAGAACGTCGTTCGAGAACACCGCGATCGGCTGCGGATCCAGCTCGTCGCGCAGGTAGTCGATCGTCTGCGAAACGGCGCTGCCGGCATCCGTGAAACCCGTCAACGCCATCACCAGCGGCAGCCCCGACGGCACCGGCGGCGCGGACGCGACGCGCTCGTACAGTGCGGCGGACAGGGGCATGCATCCACTCTACGAGCCGCCTCCGACCGGGCGGGGGCATGCCGCTCACAGCGAACACGCCCCTCCTTAGGATGGGGGGATGCCTTCTCCCGAGCTGGCGCACAGTCGCGCCCCCGTCCGTGAAACCGACGCCGATGCCGTGCTCTTAGCGATGCCCCCGGCCGCCGACGACGGGTCCGCCGATCCGCCGGAATGGCCGGGTCTGCGCGCGGCGCTGAGCGGCGTGGGATTCACCGGCGCAGCGGGCGGGTTCCAGCGCGTCCACCTGCCGGACGCGACGGAACTGCCGGTCGCGGTGGTCGGCACGGGAGCCGATCCGGATGACGCGGCGGTGCGCGACGCGGTCGGCGCCGGCATCCGAGCCTTCACCGGCTTCGATTCGGTCGCGATCGCCCTTCCGGAGACTCCGGCGCTGTGGCGGGCCGCGGCGGAGGGGGCGGCGCTGGGCGGCTACACGTTCGAGGGGTACAAATCCACGCCGCCGAAACGGCGCGCCGTCCGAGTCATCGTGCACACCGACGACGCCGGCGCCGAGGCGGGCCTGGCCGAGGCGTCGACGGTCGCCGACGCGGTGGCCCTCGTGAAGGACCTCGTCTCGATCCCGGCGGAATGGCTCGGACCGGCCGACTTCGCCGACCGCGCGGTCGAGGCGGTGGCGGGGCTGCCGGTCGACCTGACCGTCCTGGACGAATCCGAGCTGGCCGCCCAGGGATACGGCGGCATCCTCGGGGTCGGGCAGGGCTCGGATCGTCCGCCCCGCCTCGTGCGACTCGACTACGCCCCGGCGGGGGCGCGACGCCACATCGCGCTGGTCGGCAAGGGCATCACGTTCGACACCGGCGGACTGTCGCTCAAGCCCGCGGCATCCATGGTGGGGATGAAGTACGACATGTGCGGCGCCGCCACGGCACTGGCCGTGCTGCGGGCCGCCGCAACGCTCGGGCTGCCGGTGCACGTGACGGCGTGGCTGTGCATCGCCGACAACATGCCGTCCGGACGGGCGATCCGTCCCGGCGATGTGCTGCGGCTGCTCAACGGCACCACGGTGGAGGTGCTCAACACCGACGCCGAGGGCCGTCTCGTGCTCGGTGACGGTCTGGCCGCCGCGAGCCGGGAGCATCCCGACCTCATCGTGGACGTGGCGACGCTGACCGGATCGATCACGATCGCGCTCGGCACGCGGCACGCCGGGGTGATGGGCGACGACGACGCGGTCGCCGAGTACCTCGCCGCCGCCAAGACGGTCGGTGAGCTCGCCTGGCAGATGCCCCTTCCGGCCCACATGGCCGACGAGCTCGACTCCCCCATCGCCGATCTGCAGAACGCGAAGATCGGCGACACCGCCGGTGGCTCGCTGTTCGCGGGCCTGTTCCTGCAGCGGTTCGTGGGCCGGGCATCGGATGACGACGACGCTCCCCGCATCCCGTGGGTGCACATCGACATGGCCGGCGTCGGAATGAACAAAGGCGCCCCCTTCGGCTTCACCGACAAGGGGCCGACCGGAGCGACCGTCCGATCGTTGATCCAGCTCGTGAGGGAAGCGGCGTCATGACCGAGCACACTTTCGATCTCGTCGTCCTCGGCGGCGGCAGCGGCGGTTACGCGGCAGCCCTGCGCGCCGCCGAGCTGGGCCGTTCGGTCGTGCTCGTGGAGAAGGACAAGGTGGGCGGTACCTGCCTGCATCGCGGATGCATCCCGACCAAGGCGATGCTGCACGCCGGCGAGGTCGCCGATGCGACGCGCGACGGTGCGCACCTCGGCGTGCGCGCGCACCTCGACGGCATCGACGTCGCGGCGCTGACGGCGTACCGCGAGAACATCGTGGCGAAGAAGTACCGTGGCCTCGAGGGTCTGCTCAAGGCGCGCGGCGTCACGACCGTGATCGGCGAGGGCCGGCTCGAGCCCGGACCGGCGGTGCGGGTCGGCGACGACGTGTATCGCGGCCGGGATGTGGTGCTGGCGACCGGGTCCTACAGCCGGACACTCCCGGGCCTGGAGATCGGCGGCCGGGTGCTCACCAGCGAGACCGCGCTGGCTCTGGACGAGGTGCCCGAGCGGGTGGTCATCCTGGGCGGCGGCGTGATCGGATGCGAGTTCGCGAGCATCTGGCGCTCGCTCGGCGCGGAGGTGACGATCGTCGAGGCGCTGGATCACCTGGTGCCCGCCGAGGACGTGACCCTCAGCAAGGGGCTCGAGCGCGCTTTCCGCAAGCGCGGGATCACCGCGACGCTCGGCGCGCGGTTCGCATCGGCGACGCAGTCCGACACCGGGGTCACGGTCGCGCTCGACAACGGCGTCACGCTCGACGCCGACTACCTGCTGGTGGCCGTGGGCCGCGGACCGGTCACGACCGGACTCGGCTACGAGGAGGCGGGCGTGCACCTCGATCGCGGCTTCGTCACGGTGGACGAGCGCCTGCGCACCGGCGTCGAGCACGTATGGGCCGTGGGCGACATCGTGCCCGGCCTGCAGCTCGCGCACCGCGGATTCGGTCAGGGCATCTTCGTGGCCGAGGAGATCGCCGGACTTCGGCCGACCCTCGTTCCCGAGACGCAGATCCCGAAGGTCACGTACTCGAGTCCCGAGGTGGCGTCGGTCGGACTGACGCAGGCGCTGGCCGAAGCCGAGTACGGGGCGGATGCCGTGAGCGCTTACGAGTACAACCTCGCCGGCAACGGCAAGAGCGAGATCATCGGCACGGCCGGGGTGGTGAAGGTGGTCCGCCGCAAGGACGGACCGGTGCTCGGCGTGCACCTGCTGGGCGATCGTGTCGGCGAGCTCATCACGGAGGGTCAGCTCGCCG
Organism: uncultured Microbacterium sp.; assembly: GCA_964243215.1. Lineage (GTDB taxonomy): Bacteria > Actinomycetota > Actinomycetes > Actinomycetales > Microbacteriaceae > Microbacterium. The sequence continues at coordinate 4,899 of CAXTES010000039.1, forward strand.
TCGGCTGGGAAGCGCACCCGGAGGACATCGCCGGATTCGTGCACGCGCACCCCACCCAGAGCGAGGCCCTGGGCGAGGCGTTCCTGGCGCTGGCGGGCAAACCGCTGCACGCCCTGTGACGCCCGGCGCGAAGGCGGCGTCACTAAGCTAGTGCCGACATCGGCATCCGAAGGAGAACAGCCCATGAGCACTTCCGTGGTCCTCCCCGCACTGGGCGAAAGCGTGACCGAGGGAACGGTCACGCGGTGGCTCAAGAAGGTGGGCGACACCGTGCAGGAGGACGAGGGGCTGCTGGAAATCTCCACGGACAAGGTCGACACCGAGATCCCGTCGCCGATCAGCGGCGTCATCGAGGAGATCCTCGTCGACGAGGACGAGACCGTCGAAGTCGGCGCCGTACTGGCCAAGATCGGAGACGGCACCGGCGGGTCCGACGATCAGCCGGCAGCCGATGGCGCCCAGGCCGATCAGACCTCGCAGTCGGACGGGTCGGCGGAGGCGTCGGGGTCCGAGCCGGCGGAGGCGTCCACGACGCCCGAGGAGCCGCCGGCTGAGGATGCAGCGCCGCAGCCGTCGTCCGGAGGCGCGTCGGGCGGCACCGAGGTCGTCCTTCCCGAGTTGGGCGAGAGCGTCACCGAGGGCACCGTCACGCGCTGGCTCAAGCAGGTCGGCGACAAGGTGGACGTCGACGACCCGTTGCTGGAGATCTCCACCGACAAGGTGGACACCGAGATCCCGTCGCCGGTGGCCGGCTACCTGCAGGAGATCCTCGTGCAGGAGGACCAGACCGTCGACGTCGGCGCACCGCTGGCCCGGATCGGCGAGAGCGCGGGGTCGGCTGCCGGCACGGACCCGGCTCCCGCCGCCCCCGCTGACACCGCCCCCGCTGACACCGCCCCCGCACACACCGCCACCGGCGACGGCGAGACGCCCGACGACGCGCCCGTCGCCGAGGTCGCGCCGGAGGCGCCCTCCACCGAGAAGCCGATCGAGGCGGATCAGCCAGTCGCTCAAGGTCCCGCGGCGCCCGAACCCGACACCGCCGACGCGTCCCTACCCGCCGCCGAGCCGGCTCCGCCGACGGCTCCGGGCGCGGGCGTCGCCGAGCCCGACACCGCTCCCCCGCCGCAGGCGGCCGAGCGGCCCGCTCCGACGATGCCGCCCATCCCCGACGACGACAGCACCTACGTGACCCCTCTGGTCCGCCGCCTCGCCCAGCAGCAGGGCGTCGACCTTTCGACGGTCAAGGGCACCGGCGTCGGTGGCCGTATCCGCAAGGAGGACGTGCTCAAGGCGGCGGAAGCCGCTGCCGCGCCGGCAGCCGCAGCACCCGAGGCCGCCCCGGCTGCGGCGCCCGCACCGCTGGAGGTGTCGCCGCTGCGCGGCACCACCCAACCGATGACGCGGCTGCGCAAGGTGCTGGCGGAGCGTGCGGTGGCATCCATGCAGGCGACCGCGCAGCTGACGACGGTGGTCGAGGTCGACGTCACGAAGCTCGCGACGTTCCGCGACCGCGTGAAGGGCGACTTCCAAGCCAAGACGGGCGACAAGCTGTCGTTCCTGCCGTTCTTCGCCCTGGCCGCCGCGGAGGCGCTGCAGGCGTACCCGGTCATCAACGCCACGGTCGACGGTGACAGCATCGTCTACCCCGCGACGGAGAATCTGTCGATCGCGGTCGACACCGAGCGTGGGTTGCTCACGCCGGTGCTGCGGGATGCCGCATCCAAGACCCTCGCCCAGATCGCGCACGAGATCGCCGACCTCGCCGCCCGCACCCGCGGCAACAAACTCAAGCCGGACGAGCTCGCCGGTGGCAGTTTCACGCTGACGAACACCGGCTCGCGCGGCGCGCTGTTCGACACCCCGGTGGTCTTCCTGCCGCAGTCGGCGATCCTCGGAACCGGGGTCGTCGTCAAGCGCCCCGGCGTGGTGACCGTCGACGGCAAGGATGCCATCTCGGTGCGCTCCTACGTGTTCCTCGCGCTGTCGTACGACCACCGCGTCATCGACGGCGCCGACGCCGCACGCTTCCTCACGACGGTCAAGTCCCGCCTCGAGGCCGCGCAGTTCGAGGCGAACCTCGGCACCTGACCGCGGTCACGGCTGCGGCGCAACTTCGTGCACGTCGCGGAGCAGCCAGTGCCCGTCCGCCTGGACGATGACCACCAGTTGCGCCGCCGTCGTGGCGGTGGATTCGGCGCGCAGTACCGCCATCCCGCCGAACTCGTCGAGCAGCGTCACCGTGCGCTCGGAGGCTGCGGCATCCACCGCTCCGGTCGGGATCTGACGCGCCGGATCCTCGACGACCCCCGCGAGACACCGATCGTCGCCGCTGGCGAGGCATGCGGTGCGCTGATCGAGCAGAGCGTTCGTGACCGCGGCGAGGTCTTCCGTGCCCGGCGACGGTTCGGACGTCGGCACTCTCGCGGCCGTGCCGTCCGGCTGAGGCGATGCGGCGCTGACCGGTGAGGCCGAGACGTTCGGATCGGCGACCGCTGTGCCCGGTGGAGTGGGCCACAGCAGGCCGATCGCGATGACGCTCGCGCCGAGCGACCCGGCGAGCACCCACACTCGACGCCGGCCGAGGCGTTTGGGCCGGCGCAGGCGCCGCCAGAGGCCCGTGGTCGCCTGCGAGAACGCGTCGGCGAGATCCGAGTCGACGGATGCCGCCATCGCCCCCCACCAGTGCCGGGGCTCCTCGGCCTCGACACCGTCGGACGTCTCGGCGCCGGCCGCTACTTGCCGGCGCCGCGTGGTTGCCAGCGGCGCCGTCGCGATCGGCTCGGCGGCGGCGACGTCGAACAGCCGACCCTCGACGTCGTCGAGCTCACGGATCAAGCGCTGCGGATCGCGCATCGCGGCGGCCGCGTCGCGCAGCGCACCGGCGAGGTGCGGACCGGCAGCGGCGGCGAGTCGTTCGATCAGGTCGACGGCGGCGGCGTCGGCGCCACTGCCGGCGTCGTGATCGTCGACGAACACCGGACGTCCGTCGTCGGTGAGCCACCATCGCCCGCGGGCGCCGTCGGGTGTCTCGCGCTGTGCGATTTCGGCGACGCCGCGCAGCACGCTGACCGCGAGGGTCACCGCCTCCCCGTCGTTCAGGGGCAGCGCTGCGCCGCGCCGCGTCAGCAACGCGTCGACGGGCTCGGTGCACACCGGCAGCAGCAGGTCGTGACCGTCGGCGCGTCGGAGGACGTCGAGTGGACCGAGGATGTGCCCGCCGGGAGCGGCATCCCAGCCCTCCCAGTCGTCGAGGATGCCGGCATCCACCAGCAGACCGCTCGCCCCGTCCGCGGTGCGAACCAACGAACCCGGCCACGGCGACTCGGGCGGAGCCACCTGCCGAATGACGCGGACGCCGACGGGCAGCTCGGTGCGTCGCGGCGGGTGGGGCATCCGCCCAGTCTCGGCGCGGCGGCGTCGCGCCGGTGCGGGTCATCCGGATCTGGGGACGGTGACACCGCCGATCCCGGCTGTGCAGGAGAGGTGGCCGCGGAGGGGGAAATGTAGGCTGGGGCCATGGCCGCCCGCACCGCTGCGCCCGAGAAGCGCCCCGGATTCTTCTCGCAGATCAAGACCCTCTACCGCTTCACGAGCGAGGCGTTCGGATGGCTGCCGTGGCTGCTGATCGGCATCCTGATCGTGGGTGCCGGCCTCGGGGTGCTGGTCGGTCTGCTGCTTCCGCCGGTGGCGATCTGGAGCGTCATCCTGTGGGGTGTCACCGGACTCATGCTCGGCGTGCTCGCGTGCCTGATGACGATGACCCGGCTCAGCACCAGGGCGATGTACCGCAAGCTCGACGGGATGCCCGGCGCCACCGGTCACATCCTCTCCACATCGCTCGGGCGCAACTGGCAGAGCGGCGACACCCCCGTCGGGATCAACCCGAAGACGCAGGAGGCGGTGTACCGGGCGATCGGCCGCGGTGGCGTGGTCGTCGTGGGAGAAGGTGCCCGCGGGCGCCTCACGCGCCTCGTGAACGAGGAGCGCTCGAAGGTGCAGCGGGTGGCCTCCGGGGTTCCGGTCACGGTGCTGTACGTCGGCCACGGCGCGGACGATGTGCCCATCTCCCGGCTCGCACCGACGATCAAGTCGCTGCCGAAGAAGATCGACCGCGCCACGATGGCCGCCGTCATCAAACGCGTGGACTCGATGTCGCAGTCGCTGGCCTCGCTCCCGATCCCGAAGGGGGTCGATCCCACGAAGGTGCGCGCCCCTCGGCCCCGGTAGGGCTCAGGCGCGAACCAGCACCGTCGCTGCCGCCTTGTCGTGCAGGCCGCGGTTGTCGGCATCCCAGATCACCGCGGGGATGACCAGCACCAGCAGCAGCGTCCGCACGATCGGCCGCCACGGCCCGGCCCAGGTGCCGTCGACGCGGATCAACCGCATCCCGACCAGCCGGTGACCCGGACTCCCGCCGATCGTCGGGATGAACAGGATCTGGACGACCGCGAAGACGATCGTCGTCGCCCAGGCGTCGTAGTGGAAGAACGCGACCGAGATGACGACGGCGCAGGCCCAGTCGATCGCCAGGGCAGCCACTCGCCGGCCGAGCTTCGCGATGCTCCCCGAGCCGGATGCCGGCAGCCCGAGCCGCTCGCCGGGATACGAGTTCTCGGACACCGCGTCGGCCACCCGCTCAGCGTAGACGGGGCCGCGTAACATCCCCGAAACATGAGGGATACTGCCGGGCAATGCCCCCCCGATACGGTCGTGATGCCCGCCCCTTCGGGGTGCAGTTCCGATGCCCTACCTCTGGAGCCAGAATGTTCAACGATTCCTCCGAGGTGCTGAAGTTCATCAAGGACGAGGACGTCAAGTTCCTCGACATCCGTTTCACGGATCTGCCTGGTGTGCAGCAGCACTTCAACATCCCCGCCTCGACCGTCGACGAAGACTTCTTCACGATCGGTCAGCTGTTCGACGGCTCATCCATCCGGGGCTTCGCGAACATCCACGAGTCGGACATGCAGCTGATCCCCGACGTCTCGACCGGTTACGTCGACCCGTTCCGCGAGGCCAAGACCCTCGTGATGATCTTCGACATCTACAACCCGCGCAACGGCGAGATCTACTCGAAGGACCCCCGCCAGGTCGCCAAGAAGGCCGAGAAGTATCTGGCGTCCACCGGCATCGCCGACACGGCGTTCTTCGCCCCGGAGGCGGAGTTCTACATCTTCGACGACGTGCGCTTCGAGGTGAAGCAGAACTCGAGCTTCTACTTCGTCGACGCCGAGGAGGGCGCCTGGAACAGCGGTCGCGTCGAAGAGGGCGGCAACCTGGCGAACAAGACCCCCTACAAGGGCGGTTACTTCCCCGTCTCCCCCGTCGACAAGCAGGCCGATCTGCGTGACGACATCAGCTTGAAGCTGATCGACGCGGGCCTGGTGCTCGAGCGCGCCCACCACGAGGTCGGCACCGGCGGCCAGGCAGAGATCAACTACCGCTTCGACACGATGGTGCACGCGGCCGACGACATCCTGAAGTTCAAGTACATCGTCAAGAACACCGCGGAGCAGTGGGGTAAGACGGCGACCTTCATGCCGAAGCCGCTCTTCGGCGACAACGGCTCGGGGATGCACACCCACCAGTCGCTGTGGAACGACGGCACGCCGCTGTTCTACGACGAGAAGGGCTATGGCGGCCTGTCGGACATCGCCCGCTGGTACATCGGCGGCATCCTCGCCCACGCGCCCGCCGTCCTGGCGTTCACGAACCCGACGCTGAACAGCTACCACCGCCTGGTGAAGGGTTTCGAGGCGCCGGTGAACCTGGTGTACTCGGCCGGCAACCGGTCGGCCGCGATCCGCATCCCGATCACCGGCTCGAACCCGAAGGCCAAGCGCATCGAGTTCCGCGCACCGGATGCCTCGGGCAACCCGTACCTCGCCTTCGCAGCGCAGCTGATGGCGGGCCTGGACGGCATCAAGAACCGCATCGAGCCGCACGAGCCGGTCGACAAGGACCTCTACGAGCTGCCGCCCGAGGAGGCTCGCGGCATCCCGCAGGTGCCGAACTCGCTGCAGGACTCGCTGGACGCCCTCGAGGCCGACCACCAGTTCCTGCTCGAGGGCGGCGTCTTCACGCCGGAACTGATCGAGACGTGGATCGAGTACAAGATCGAGAACGAGATCAAGCCGCTCGCGCAGCGTCCGCACCCGTTCGAGTACGAGCTGTACTACGGCGTCTGATCGATCGCACCCGTCGCGGTCCGCCGCGGCGGGCTCGCCTGTGTGTTTCGGAAGGAGAACTCGAAGCGGTCAGGATGCTGCGAGCCCCCGGCATCCTGACTCCTTCGACATCTCCTGACGACGTGCAGCGAGCCGACCGCAGGAAGCCGCGGCTCAGCCGTAGAACAGTTTCTCGAAGACGCGGCGGGCGCGCCGTGCCGTGCCCATCCAGTCCTCCTCGACGCGTGTCGCCGACCGCGGCGGATACTCCAGCAGCCGCCCGATGCCGTCGAGCTTGCGTCGGTCGACGGGCAGCACGTCGCTGGTCGCGCCTGACAGCAGCGTGTTCGCGGACCGGAGTCGGCTCGCCAGTCGCCAGGCTTGCGCGAGACGCTGCGCTTCCACGGCGGGAACGAGCCCGGCACGTTCCGCGGCACGCAGTGCGCCCATCGTCGACGTCGTGCGCAAGCCTTCGACGTCGTGGGCGTTCTCGAGCTGCAGCAGCTGCACCAGCCACTCGACATCGCTGAGGCCGCCGGGTCCCAGCTTGAGGTGCCGGGCGGGATCCGTACCCTGCGGCAGCCGCTCGTTCTCGACGCGCGCCTTGATGCGCTTGATCTCGCGGATTCCCTGCGGGTCCACCGAGGCCGGGTAGCGCACTTGGTCGGCCAGCGCCATGAAGGCGGCGGTGAGCTTGACGCTGCCCGCCACGCCCCGGGCCCGCAGCAGCGCCTGCGCTTCCCACGACAGCGACCAGCGCCGGTAGTACTGCGCATAGGCGTCGAGCGAGCGCACCAGCGGGCCGTTGCGACCTTCGGGTCGCAGATCGGCGTCCAGCTCGAGGGGCACGCGGTAGTCCTCGGATTGCTTGCGCAGCGCCGCGACGATCTTCAGCGACAGCTCGTGCGCACGCTGCGGGTCGACCCCGTTCGGCCGGTAGACGTACAGCACGTCGGCGTCGGAGCCGAACCCGAGCTCGCCGCCGCCGAAGCGGCCCATGGCGATGACGGCGAAGTCCAGCGCCTTGTCCTCGTGGGGCACCACATCGCGTCGCACCGCCCGCAGCGTCGCCTGGATCGTGACCTCCGTGATCGTGGTCAACGACCGCGCGAGCTCCTCGATGGTCAGCACGCCCAGGACCGCGGCCATGGCGGTGCGCAGCAACTCCCGGCGACGCAGCGACCGGACGGCCCGCATCGCGTCGTCGACGGTGTCGTGCCGGGTCTGGATCGCACGGGCCTCGTCCTGCAGCGCGACGCCGCCGCGGGGGCGCAGCAGCTCGTCGGAGTCGAGCCAGGCGACGGACTCGGGGATCCACTCCATCAGCTCGCCGATGTACCGCGATCCCGACAGCACGCGCGTCAGGCTCTCCGCCGCGCCAGAGGAGTCGCGCAGCATCCGCAGGAACCACGGGGTGTCACCGAGGCGCTCGCTGATCCGGCGGTATGCCAGCAGTCCGTAGTCGGGGTCGGTGCCGTCGGCGAACCACCGGATCATCACCGGCAGCAGGTGGCGTTGAATGGATGCCTTGCGGCTCAGGCCGCTCGTCAGAGCCGCGATGTGCCGCAGCGCGCCGGCCGGGTCGGCGAACCCGATCGCGGCGAGGCGGTCGTGCGCCTGCGCGGTCGACAGGCTGCGCTCCGCCTCGGGCAACGCCGCGACCGCCGACAGCAGCGGTCGGTAGAACAGCCGCACGTGGATGTCGCGTACCTCTCGCTTCACCGACTCCCACAGCTTCCACACCCCGTCGCCAGTGTCGGCGAGCCCACTGGCCCGCGCGAGCACCCGCAGATCCTCGGGGCGCGACGGCATGAGGTGCGTGCGGCGGAGGCTCCGCAATTGCACGCGGTGCTCGAGCACGCGCAGCACCCGGTAGTCACGGGCGAACGCCCCCGCCTCCGGACGGCCGATGTATCCCTCGGCCACGAGCGCGTCGAGCGCGTCGAGCGTGCCGCGCTGACGGATCCGATCGTCGGTGAGCCCGTGCACGAGCTGCAGCAGCTGCACGGTGAACTCCACGTCTCGGATGCCGCCGGGGCCGAGCTTGATCTGGTACGGCACCTCGACGGACGGGATGTGCTCGGTGACCCGCTCGCGCATCCGCTGCACGCTGTCGACGAAGTTCTCTCGGGCGGCGCTCGTCCACACCAGCGGCTGCACCGCCGCCACGTACTCCTGACCGAGCGCGGCGTCACCGGCGATCGCGCGTGCCTTCAGCAGCGCTTGGAACTCCCAGCTCTTCGCCCACCGCGCGTAGTACGACAGATGCGAGTCGAGGGTGCGCACGAGCGCGCCCTGCTTGCCCTCCGGACGCAGGTTGGCGTCGACCTCCCACAGCGGCGGCTCGACCTCCACGCCCGAGATGCCGCGCATCGTCTGCATCGCGAGGCGCGTGGCGATGTCGATGGCGCGGCTCTCGGCCAACTCGGCATCCGGGTCGGCCCCGCACACGAAGATCACGTCGACGTCGCTGACGTAGTTCAGCTCGCGGGCACCGGTCTTGCCCATGCCGATGATCGCCAGACGCGTGGCCGCCACCTCGTCGCGGGGGAACCGGCCGGCTCCGACCGCGCCGGACACGACGCGCGTGCGCGCGACGCAGAGGGATGCCTCCAGCGCCGCGGCCGCGGCATCGGCGAGCGCCGCCGCCACCTCCGGAAGCGCCGCCACCGGATCGGGGTGCAGCAGGTCGTACGCGGCGATCCTCGCGAGCAGTCGCCGGTAACGGACGCGCAGCGACACCCACGCGGCGTCGCCGCCGTCCGCGGCGAAGCCGTCCACCGCGGCGACGGCGTCGAGCATTTCGCGGGTCAGCTCGTCCATCGACGGCAGGGACGGAGCCCGGTGCAGGTCGTCGACCGCCTCCGGATGCCGGAGGTAGTAGTCCGCGAATCCGGTCGAGGCCCCCAGCAGTGCCCACACCGCCCTGCGGGATACGTCGTCGGCGAGTACGTCTCTGACCCGGTCGGGCGCGCGACGGGCGATGCGCACGAGAGCGGCCAGCGCTTCATCCGGGTCCGCGGCGACCGCGTTGTCCATCGCCGGATCCCGCGGCGAGCCGGTCAGCTCCTCGAGCTCGCGCAGCGCGTCTTCGGCCGGTTCGAGCCGGCTGAAGCCCAGGCGGGCGAGGGTGGTGAGAGCGCTTGAGCGTTCGCTCGTGGACATGGCCCCGGGCTAGAGCATCTCGAGGTTGCTCTTCAGTTCGAAGGGCGTCACCTGCGAGCGGTACTCCTGCCACTCGCGGCGCTTGTTCAACAGGACGTAGTTGAACACCTGCTCGCCGAGCGTCTCGGCGACCAGCTCGGAGTCCTCCATGTACCCCAGTGCCTGGTCGAGGCTCGTCGGCAACGGCGCGAATCCGAGGGCGCGCCGCTCGGACTCGGTCAGTGACCAGACGTTGTCCTCGGCCTCCGGCGGCAGTTCGTAGCTTTCCTCGATGCCTTTCAGGCCCGCCGCGAGCATCAGCGCGAAAGACAGATAGGGGTTGGCGGCCGAGTCGAGGGCTCGGTACTCGACCCGCGACGACTGGCCCTTGCTCGGCTTGTAGAGCGGGACGCGCACGAGCGCCGAACGGTTGTTGTGCCCCCAGCAGATGAAGCTGGGCGCTTCGGCGAGGTTGTTGCCGACCATTCCCCACAGCCGCTTGTACGAGTTGACGAACTGGTTCGTCACGGCGGATATCTCGGAGGCGTGACGCAGCAGCCCGGCGATGAATTGGCGGCCGATCTTGGACAGCTGGTACTGCGCACCCTCCTCGTAGAAGGCGTTCACGTCGCCTTCGAACAGCGACATGTGCGTGTGCATGCCGCTGCCGGGGTGGCCGCCGAGCGGCTTGGGCATGAACGTCGCGTAGACGCCCTGCTCGATCGCCACCTCTTTGACCACGGTGCGGAACGTCATGATGTTGTCGGCTGTCGTGAGAGCGTCGGCGTAGCGCAGATCGATCTCGTTCTGACCGGGCCCGCCCTCGTGGTGGCTGAACTCGACGGAGATGCCGAGGTCTTCGAGCATCCGCACCGACCGGCGCCGGAAGTCGTGCGCCGTGCCGCCGGGCACGTTGTCGAAGTAGCCGGCGGCATCCACCGGTTCCGGGCCGTCTGGGCCGTAGGACGACGACTTGAGCAGGTAGAACTCGATCTCGGGATGCGTGTAGAACGTGAACCCGGCATCGGCCGCTTTGGCGAGCGTCCGCTTCAGCACGTGGCGGGGGTCGGCGACGGCCGGCTGACCGTCCGGGGTCGTGATGTCGCAGAACATCCGGGCCGTCGGGTCGATCTCGCCGCGCCAGGGAAGGATCTGGAAGGTCGTCGGGTCGGGCAGTGCCAGCAGGTCGGATTCGTAGGAGCGGGTCAGGCCCTCGATCGCGGACCCGTCGAAACCGAGTCCCTCGCTGAAAGCGCCCTCGACCTCGGCCGGCGCGATGGCAACCGACTTGAGCGTGCCGACGACGTCGGTGAACCAGAGCCGGACGAATTTGACGCCGCGCTCCTCGATCGTGCGCAGTACGAAGTCCCGCTGCTTGTCCATCGATTCCCCTCTGCGCCCGGTGCCCAGGTCAGACTAGTCGTTCGACCCGCCCCGTCCGCTGTCGCGCCGTTCCTCCTCGGCCCACGCGCGGGAACGCTCCCGGATGACCTCGGGGGCACGTGCGGCCTCCTCGGGCGTGTCGAAGGGTCCGGCGCGGTCGAAGGCGGCGGTCTGGAAGCCGCGCTCGACCTGACCGGTCTTGAGGTTGTACCAGTACTTCTCGTCGTCGCCGCTCATCGGAACTCCCCTGCATCCGCGGACGAGGCCGACCCCGGCCCGGCCCTTCGTCGATCCTACTGAAGCGGTGCCGAGCACTGGCTAGGCTGAGCCCATGGCATCGAAGGCGACGCATGCGATCGGCGTGGACATCGGCGGGACCGGCATCAAAGGCGGCGTCGTCGACCTCTCGGACGGCACGCTGACGAGCGATCGCATCAAGGTCGCGACCCCGAAGGGCGCGGAGCCGGAGGCCGTCCTGGCAGCGGTCGACTCGGTGCTCGACAAGCTCGGTGTCACCGGCAGCGACCTCGCTCTCGGTGTCGCGTTCCCGGCGATCGTCAAGAACGGCAAGACGCTGTCCGCGGCGAACGTCTCGCACTCGTGGATCGGGTTCGACGCGGAGGCGTTCTTCGAGAAGGGCCTCAAGCGCGACATCCACTTCGCCAACGACGCGGATGTCGCCGGCGTCGCGGAGGTGCGCTACGGCGCGGCGAAAGGCCAGGACGGACTGACGCTGCTGACGACGCTCGGCACCGGCATCGGGTCGGCGCTCATCTACAACGGGGTGCTGATCCCGAACACCGAGCTGGGGCACGTCCAGCGCGCCAAGCACGGGAAGGATGCCGAGGCCTATGCGGCGTACTCGGCCATGGAACGCGACGAACTGAACTGGCAGCAGTGGTCCGAGCGCCTGCAGTGGTACTACGGATACCTCGAGTTCCTTTTCAGTCCCGATCTGTTCGTCGTCGGCGGCGGCGTGTCCAAGCACGCGACCGAGTTCCTGCCGCTGCTGAAACTGCGCACGCCCATCGTCGCGGCGGTGCACCGCAACAACGCGGGCATCATAGGGGCCGCCGCCCTGGCCGCCGACTGAGCCGAAGCGAAGTCCTCGCGGGGAAACCCCGCGATCCAAGAGCAGAGTGCCGCGGCCCTGGCCGCCGACTGAGCCGAAGCGAAGTCCTCGCGGGGAAACCCCGCGCGAGGGCAGGGTGCGAATGGGCCGGCCTGTACGCCGGGTTCTGTCCGGGGGCGTGAAGCCCCCTGTGCGATCATCTGTCTCGGCGACACGTTGCCGTGCCGCTCCAGCGGCCTACCCGGGGACTCGGCGGGCCGCGTCATCATCCCCTGTCTGGCCTTGCTCCGGGCGAGGTTTGCCGTGCGAGCCGTGTCACCACGGCCCCGGTGGTCTCTTACACCGCCCTTTCACCCTTACCGGGCCTCTCGACGAGGGGCCCGGCGGTCTGCTCTCTGTGGCACTGTCTCGCGGATCTCTCCGGGTGGGTGTTGTCCACCGCCCTGCCCTGCGGAGCCCGGACGTTCCTCGGCGCGGTGCGGCGAACCGCCCGCGACGCGACCGCCCGGCCGACCCATTCGCATCCCGAGTCTAGCGACGCGGCCGTCACGGCCCGCAGCCGTCACCGCGACGGCTTGTCGGCCGATTCGGCGGTGTGCAGATCCAGCGGAAAATCGACCGGGACGTCGCCGAACAGCCGTCGACCGGCGGATGCCGCGGCATCCCGCACCGCGTCGGCCACCCGGTCCGCCAGCGCTGCCGGGGTGTGGACGAGGATCTCGTCGTGCAGGAAGAACGCGATGTGGGGCCGGGTCGCGAAGACCGAGCCCGATCGCGGGGCGGCGTCGGCGGCATCCACCGCGGGCATCGCGTGCAGCCGGGCGCGCACGTCGGCCAGCCACACCAGCGCCCACTCGGCCGCCGTGCCCTGCACCACGAAGTTCCTCGTGAACCGGCCGCGGTCACGCGCCCACCGCCGTGCCCGGTTCTCGTCCGCGCCCGAGGCGTCGGCCTCGCTGGCGGCCGCCTGCGCGGTGCGCCACCCGTCGGACGCCGACGGCGACGACCGACCGAGCCACGTCGAGACGACGCCGCCGGCTTCGCCGGCGCCGGCCGCGTCATCCACGAGCCCCATCGCCCGGGGGTACGACCGCCGCAGCGTCGGCATCAGCCGGCCGCCGTCCCCCGCGGTCGCGCCGTACATCGCACCGAGCAGAGCCACCTTCGCCTCGGCGCGCGTCGCGACCGTGCCCGACTCGACGATGCCGGCGTACAGGTCGCGCCCCCGCGCCGCCTCCGCCATCCGCTGATCGCCCGACATCGCCGCCAGCACCCGCGGTTCCAGCTGCGCGACATCGGCGACCACGAGAAGCCAGCCCGGGTCCGCGCGCACCGCGGCACGCAGCCGGCGCGGGATCTGCAGCGCGCCGCCGCCGGATGACGCCCAGCGACCGGTGACCACACCGGCCGGAACGTAGACCGGGCGGAATCGGCCTTCGTCGACCCACTCGTCCAGCCATGTCCAGCCGTTGGCCGTCCACAGCCGCCCGAGGCGCTTGTACTCCAGCAGCGGTTCGATTACCGGATGCCGGTGCCGGGCCAACTCCCATCGGCTGGTCGATTCGACCTGGATGCCGACGCGGTGCAGCGCGCGCAGCAGCCGGGGCGGGGAATCGATAGCGACGGTGGGGTCGCCGAGCGCGTCGCGGACGCGCCCGACGAGGTCCACCAGCCGCTGCGGCTCGCCGGCACCGGCCGCCCGGGGCCCGAGGATGTCGAGGAGGATCGCTTCGTGCGCCGCGGCATCCCACGGCAGCCCCGCCGCTCGCAGCTCGACGGCCAGCAGAGCGCCGGCGGATTCCGCGCCGACGAGCAGGCGCAGCCGATCGGGCCGCGTCGCGCCGTCGATCGCGGCGCGCTGCCTGGTGAACTCCGCGAGCGCGTCGTCGAGGTCCTGCGGCGGCCCGGGGTCGTCGTCGAGGTCGAACAGCGTCGCCGCGCGGTCGGTGCCCGTTCCGTCGGCGGTGTCCCACGATGTCGCCTCGCGCAAGCCGTGGTCGTGTTCCACGGCCGTCGAGTCGCGCAGGATCGCGTGCACCAGGCGTAGGTCGTGGCAGCGCGCGACGCGGACGCCGCTTCGCATCAGGTCGGTGTACCACCGCGGTGTCTCGGCCCAGACCCACCGCGGCCCGTCGGCGCTTTCGCGCTCGGCGACCCAGGCCGCAAACCCGTCGTCGGCGAGGACGACCCGCTCGTGCTCGGTGCCGTCGGCGCTCAGGACGGCCACGGCGACGCCGCCCGCGCCGCGTCCGACGACGATCCACGGGCGGGTGTC
>CAXTES010000040.1:0-18927 GCA_964243215.1 uncultured Microbacterium sp.
TCACGCAGCACATCGGCGCCTACCAGGTGTGGACCGAGCACGACAGCATCGAGCGGGCCATCACCTTCATCGACACCCCCGGTCACGAGGCGTTCACCGCCATGCGCGCCCGCGGTGCGCAGGTGACCGACATCGCGATCCTGGTGGTCGCCGCCGACGACGGCATCATGCCGCAGACGGTGGAGGCGCTCAACCACGCCCAAGCCGCGCAGGTGCCGATCGTCGTGGCCGTCAACAAGGTCGACAAGCCCGACGCCAACCCGGCGCGGGTGCGCCAGCAGCTGACCGAGTACGGCCTGGTCGCTGAAGAGTACGGCGGCGACGTGCTGTTCGTGGATGTCTCGGCCCGCGAGGGAACCGGCATCCAGAACCTGCTCGACGCGGTGCTGCTGACCGCCGACGCGGGGCTGGACCTGCGCGCGAACCCGAACAAGGCCGCGCGCGGCGTCGCGATCGAGGCGAAGCTCGACAAGGGCCGCGGATCGGTCGCGACCGTGCTCATCCAGTCCGGCACGCTGCGCGTCGGCGACGCGATCGTCGCCGGCACCGCCTACGGGCGCGTGCGGGCGATGGCCGACGAGGACGGCAATGCGGTCGACGAGGCGGCACCTGCGCGACCGGTGCAGGTGCAGGGCCTGAACTCGGTGCCACGCGCCGGCGATACCTTCATCGTCACCGACGAGGACCGCATGGCCCGCCAGATCGCCGAGAAGCGCGAGGCCGCCGAGCGCAACGCCCAGCTGGCCAAGGCCCGCAAGCGCATCTCGCTCGAGGACTTCACCCGTGCCCTGCAAGAGGGCAAGGTCGAGTCGCTCAACCTCATCATCAAGGGCGACGTGTCCGGTGCCGTCGAGGCGCTGGAGGAGTCGCTGCTGAAGATCGAGGTCGACGAGTCGGTGCAGCTTCGGATCATCCACCGCGGTGTGGGCGCTGTCACGGAGTCGGATGTGAACCTCGCGACGATCGACAACGCGATCATCATCGGGTTCAACGTCCGCCCCGACGCCAAGGCGCGCGAGCGCGCCGGCCGCGAGGGCGTGGACATCCGGTTCTACTCGGTGATCTACAACGCGATCGACGACGTCGAGCAGTCGCTGCGAGGCCTGCTCAAGCCGGAGTTCGAGGAGATCCAGTCCGGCGTGGCCGAGATCCGCGAGGTGTTCCGGTCCTCGAAGGTCGGGAACATCGCCGGATGCATCGTGCGGTCGGGCACCATCACCCGGAACGCGAAGGCACGCGTCATCCGCGACGGCGTCGTGATCGCCGACGGACTCGCCATCGAGTCGCTGCGCCGGTTCAAGGACGACGTCACCGAGGTCCGCACGGACTTCGAGTGCGGTATCGGACTCGGCCGGTTCAACGACATCCAGATCGGTGATGAGATCGAAACGACGGAGCTCGTCGAGAAGCCTCGCGGCTGAGTTCCTCCGGTTCAGGATGTCCCGCCCGAAGCAGAGCGGGGACCCCTACCCCGATGCTCCGTGCGGGACATCCTGAACCTCCGCGACGCAGTCGCTCGGTTCCCGAGACTGTAAAGGAGTGGACCCATGGTCAACGAACGGCAGGCGAGGGTCGCCGACCGGATCCGGGTCGTGCTGGCGGAGCGCCTCGAGAAAGGGCTGCGCGACCCGCGGCTCGGATTCGTGACGATCACGGACGTGAAGGTGACCGGCGACCTGCAGCACGCCTCGGTGTTCTACACCGTGCTCGGCGACGCCGAGACGCGGGCCGCATCCGCGGAGGCGCTGAAGGCGGCCACTGGTCTGCTGCGCAGCGAGGTCGGCAAGCAGTTGAACACGCGCTTGACCCCGTCGCTCGAGTTCATCCCGGACGCGATCCCCGAGAATGCGGAGCACATCGCCGATCTGCTGCGCGAAGCGCGCGAGCGCGACGAAGCCGTGGCGGGCCTGGCGGCATCTGCCGCCTACGCGGGCGACGCGGACCCCTACGTCAAGCCGCGAGAGCTCGCCGACGAGGAGTGACGTCGCGCCGACCCGACGTGCACAACTCATCAAGAGTCGGCCGATTCGGGGCCTGAGGGCGCCGTCTACCGCGTCGAGCGGTGCGGATCGAGGAGTTGTGCACGGTCCGCGCCGGGCAGTCGCAGCATCCCGTCGGACGCCTCGGCCAAGCCGTCGGCGATCAGCGAGTCGATCGCCCGGTCGCGTTGGTGCACGTCGGGCCAGTCCGCGATCACCGCGGCGGCCGCGACCGGGTGAGGCGCGGCATCCCGTAGTGCTCGCAACACCGCCCCGCGGGCCTGGCGATCACTGCCTTCGTACCGGCCCTGCCGCGGGCGGTGATCGCCGGTGTCCGGATACCCGGCCGCCCGCCACGCGCACACCCCCGCGAGCGGACACGCGTCGCAGCGCGGCGCGCGTGCGGTGCAGATCACGGCACCCAGTTCCATCGTCGCCGCGTTGACGATCGCCGCGTCGGCGTCACCATCCGGCAGGATCGCGCGCATCGCGTGCAGGTCGCGTGGGCTCGGCGAGCCCGGGTGCGAGCGCCCCTCGAGCACGCGCGCGAGGACGCGTCGTGTGTTCGTGTCGACGACGGGATGCCGGCTGCCGTATGCGAACACCGCGACCGCACGCGCGGTGTAGTCGCCGACGCCGCTGAGCGTCAGGAGCGCGTCCACGTCGTCCGGGACGACTCCGCCGTGACGATCGCGGATCTGCACCGCCGCCCGGTGCAGCCACAGCGCCCGCCGCGGATAGCCGAGATTCGCCCACTGTCGAACGGCGTCGGCCGGAGCATCCGCCGCCAACGCCTCGGGAGTCGGCCACCGCTCGAGCCACGCCTCGAGGTGCGGTACGACGCGGCTGACCGGAGTCTGCTGCAGCATGAACTCGCTCACCAGAACGCCCCACGCCCCGAAACCCGGCCGGCGCCACGGAAGGTCCCTCGCATTCTCCCGGTACCACGCGATGAGCGGGTGCGCGAGGTCGGGCATGCGCGACAGCCTAGGCGGCCCCGGTCGTGCCCTCGGCCGGTGCGCGAGAGTGCATCCCGGGTGCGCGAGAGTGCATCGGGGGTTCGCGAGAGTGCATCGGGGGTTCGCGAGAGTGCATCGGGGGTGCGCGAGAGTGCGTGTCGTGAAGTGACCCCGGGTGCACTCTTGGTCACCCGGCGTGCACTCTCGCGAACCCGGCGTGCACTTTCGGCGACCCGGCGTGCACTTTCGCGCACCCGGCGTGCACTCTCGGTGACCCGGCGTGCACTCTCGGCGCATTCGGGAGCCGGCCCGACGTCCCGACCTAGGGTGGATGCATGCGCCTGCCCATCACGCCCGCCACGACGTTGTGGCGGACGCTGCGGGACGAGGTGCGACCCCGATTCCGCGCCGGGCGCGTGATCATCGGCGTCGACGGAACCGACGGATCGGGCAAGACCACGTTCGCGGACGGACTCGCCGCCGTGTTCGCCGAGGACGGCTCGGCGGTCTTCCGCGCGAGCATCGACGACTTCCACCGGCCGCGCTCGGAACGCTGGGCGCGAGGACGCCGCTCGCCCGAGGGGTACTACCGCGACTCGTACGACTACGCCACGTTCCGCCGGGTTCTCGTCGACCCGTTCCGGGATGCCGGCGGCACCGGGAGCACGACCGGATTCCAACTCGCCGCGTTCGACCTCGACCGCGACGCGCCAGCCGAAGCGCGCTGGGTCACCGGGCCAGCGGATGCCGTGCTCATCGTCGACGGGATCTTCCTGCACCGCCGCGAGCTGCGCGACGTCTGGGACTGGTCGGTGTGGCTCGACGTGCCGCTGGATGTCGCATACGAGCGCATGGCGGCACGCGACGGGTCGGATCCCGATCCCTTCGCGGCGTCGAACACCCGCTACCGCGAGGGTCAGGCTCTGTATATCAGCGACGCCGATCCCCGGGCCGAGGCATCCGCCGTCGTCGACAACACCGACCCCGCCGACCCGCGCCTGGTGCGTCCGTGAGCGACGGCATCCTGCTCCTGGACAAACCGCCGGGAATCACGAGCCACGACGTCGTCGCCCGTGCCCGGCGTGCGCTGAACACCCGCAGGATCGGGCACGCCGGCACCCTCGATCCGATGGCGACCGGACTGCTGATCCTCGGCGTCGGGGCGGCGACCCGCCTGCTCACCTACCTCGTCGGACTCGACAAGACCTACATCGCCACCGTCCGGCTCGGCGAGGCCACGACGACCGACGACGCCGACGGCGACGTCACCGATCGCGCGGATGCCGGGCGCCTCGGCGCTGTGACCGACAGCGACGTCGTGGCGGCGATCGTCGGCCTGACCGGTCCGATCTGGCAGGTGCCCAGCCGCGTGTCCGCGATCCGGGTCGACGGCCGTCGGGCGTACGAGCGGGTCCGCGCCGGCGAGCAGGTCGAACTGGCTGCCCGCCCGGTCACGGTCGCCCGCTTCGACGTCCTCGCGCAGCGGCGGGAGAGCGGATGCCTCGACCTCGACGTGGTCGTGGACTGCACGAGCGGCACGTACATCCGCGCGCTCGCCCGCGACCTCGGCGCCGCGCTCGGCGTCGGCGGCCACCTCACCGCTCTGCGCCGCACGCGCATCGGCCCGTTCGACGTGGGGGATGCCGCATCCGCCGATGACATCGCCGGCGCTAGGCTGCACAGCGCCGCGGGCGTCGCGGTCGACGTGCTCGGCCGCCTCGACGTGACCGCCGACGAGGCGCGGGACCTCCGTCACGGCAAGCGCCTGGCCGCCGGCGCGAACCGACTCACCGGACCCCGCGCCGCCGTCATCGACCCGGACGGCGCGCTGGTCGGGGTG
This sequence comes from uncultured Microbacterium sp., assembly GCA_964243215.1. Taxonomy (GTDB): domain Bacteria; phylum Actinomycetota; class Actinomycetes; order Actinomycetales; family Microbacteriaceae; genus Microbacterium. The sequence continues at coordinate 4,779 of CAXTES010000040.1, forward strand.
GTCGAGCCCCGCGGCGCCGACCTGAAGCCCGTGATGAACATGCCCGAGGAGCCGGGATGATCCTGTGGTTCACGTACGTCGAGGTGATCGTCGCCACGCTCGCCGGTGTGCTGTGCGTCGTCCTGGGCTTGGCGGGCCGGCGGCCGAGCGACCTGAGCGTCGGCTCCCTCGCGCTGCTCGAACTGCTCCTGGTCGTTCAGATCGTCATCGGCATCGTCGCCCCGTTCGTCGGCAACCCGCCCACCGGCAGCCCGCTGGAGTTCTGGGTCTACGCGGTGTCGGCGGCTCTCCTGCCCCCTGCCGCGGTCGCGTGGGCGCTGCTGGAACGCAGCAGGTGGAGCACCGTGATCATGGGCATCGCGGCCCTGTCGGTCGCCGTCATGGTGTGGCGGATGCAGGTCATCTGGACGATCCAGCTCGCCTGATCCGCCACCGGCTCGCGCACGGCCGCTTAGCATTGACAGGTCATGTCATCGCCCGCCCGCCCTCGCATGACCGGGATCGGCCGTGTGCTCGTGGTCGTGTACGCGGTCATGGCCCTCGCCGCGACCGGCCGCTCCTTCGTGCAGATCGCCGAGAAGTTCGACCAGGCGCCCGTCGCGTACACGCTGTCGGCGGCATCCGCGGTGGTCTACATCGTCGCGACGCTCGCCCTCGTCTTCGCCGGCTCGCCGGTGTGGTACCGGATCGCGTGGGTCGCGATCTCGTTCGAGCTGGCCGGGGTCCTCGTGATCGGGACGCTCAGCATCGCGCTGCCGGAGCTGTTCCAGCATCCGACGGTCTGGTCGCTGTACGGGATCGGCTACCTGTTCGTGCCCCTGGTACTGCCGTTCTTCGGAATCTGGTGGCTCGTGACGCACCGTCCGGCGCCGTCGCGGACGGATGCCACCCCCGCGGTGGCTCGATGATCGTCTTCACCGACCCGACCGAGGTACCGCACGGGTTCGGACCGTCGGTCGTGGCGATCGGCAAGTTCGACGGTGTGCACGCCGGACACCGCGCGATCCTCGAGCGCGCGAAGGTGGATGCCGCCACCAGCGGCGCCCGCGTCGTCGCGGTGACGTTCGACCGGAATCCGCTGAGTCTGCTGCGTCCGGAGATCTGCCCCGAGGATCTGATCGGTGTGACCCAGAAAGTGCAGCTGCTCGCCGAGACCGGAATCGACGCCGCGCTCGTGCTGCGCTTCGATCAGCAGCTGGCGAACCTCACGCCCCGCGAGTTCGTCGAGCATGTGCTCGTGGCGGCGCTAGGCGTTCGCACGGTGCTGGTCGGCAGCGACTTCCGGTTCGGGCGCGGCGGGAAAGGCGATCCGGACACACTGCGCGAGCTGGGCGCGGAATTCGGCTACCAGGTGCACGTCGTCGGCGACGTCCGGGCGATCGACGACGACCGGCGCGTGTCGTCGACGTGGATCCGGCAACTGCTGTCCGACGGCGATGTCGAGACGGCCGCGAAGCTGCTGGGACGGCCGCCGTCGGTGTGGGGGGAGGTCGTGCACGGCGCCGAGCGCGGGCGCGACCTCGGCTACCCCACGGCCAATCTCGCGCCGGACCGCGAGGGCTTCGTGCCGGCCGACGGGATCTACGCCGGCTGGCTCATCGACGAGGGCGCGGCGCTGCGGGCCGGCATCCGGTATCCCGCCGCGATCAGCGTGGGCAGCAACCCCACGTTCCACGACGTCCCGGAGCGGCAGGTGGAGGCGTACGTCCTCGACGAGAGCGACCTGGACCTGTACGGGCATCACGTCGAGGTGCAGTTCGTCAGCCGCATCCGCGGCATGATCGCCTTCGACGGGGTCGAACCGCTCAAGACGCAGATGGCCGATGACGTGCAGCGGGTTCGTTCGGCGCTGACGCCGTAGCCGCCCGCGCGGGGGCGCAATACGATCGAATGATGACCTCGACCGAACTGACGAGCCTGCAGGGGAGGGCCGTCGAACTGCTCGGCGGCGAGCCTGATGACCTCACCCTGCGCCGCTACCTGCACGGGCTGCCGGGCGTGGATGCGGTCGGACTCGAAGAACGTGCCACGAGCCTGGGCGGTCGCTCGATCAAGACGACCTCGAAGGCGTGGGCGCTGGACAGGATCATCCGCTTGATCGACCTGACCACGCTCGAGGGCGCAGACACGCCCGGCAAGGTGCGCTCGCTCGTGGCGAAGGGGATGCGGCCGGATGCCTCCGACCCGACGTGTCCGCGGGTCGCCGCGGTCTGCGTCTACGGCGACATGGTGCCGGCCGCGGTGGAGGCGCTCGGCGCGGCGCACGGCGACCCCGACGACGGGCTCGTCGGCGTGGCCGCGGTGGCGACGGCGTTTCCCAGCGGCCGTGCGTCGCTCCAGGTGAAGCTCGCCGACACCGCGGATGCCGTCGCGAACGGCGCCGACGAGATCGACATGGTCATCGATCGCGGCGCGTTCCTCTCGGGCCGCTACGGGCTCGTGTTCGACCAGATCGCACGGGTCAAGCAGGCCTGCCGTCGCCCGGACGGCACGTCCGCGTCGCTGAAGGTCATCCTCGAGACCGGTGAGCTGAACACCTACGACAACGTCAAGCGCGCCGCGTGGCTCGCGATCCTCGCCGGCGCCGATTTCATCAAGACCTCGACGGGAAAGGTGCAGCCCGCCGCGACGCTGCCGGTGACGCTGCTGATGCTCGAGGTGGTCCGCGACTGGTACCGCGCGACCGGTGAGCGGATCGGCGTGAAGCCCGCCGGCGGCATCCGCACCTCGAAGGATGCCATCAAGTACCTCGTGACGGTCGCGGAGACCGCGGGGGAGGAGTGGCTGCAGCCGCACCTGTTCCGCTTCGGGGCATCGGGTCTGCTCAACGACGTGCTGCTGCAGCGTCAGAAGCTTCGCACCGGCCACTACTCCGGCGCCGACTACGTGACGATCGATTGAGACGCAGATGACCTTCCTCGAATACGCCCCCGCGCCGGAGTCGCGCTCGATCCTGCACCTGCGCGACGAGTACGGCCTCTTCATCGACGGCGAGTTCCGGCCCGGCACCGGGCAGTCGTTCACCACCATCTCGCCGGCGGACGAGTCCGAGCTCGCGACGGTGGCCGCGGCATCCGACGCCGATGTCGACGCCGCCGTCGCGGCCGCTCGCCGGGCGTACGAGAAGACCTGGTCGAAGCTTTCCGGGCGCGACCGCGGCAAGTATCTGTTCCGCATCGCCCGGCTCGTGCAGGAGCGAGCCCGAGAGCTGGCGGTGGCCGAGAGCCTCGACAACGGCAAACCCATCAAGGAGAGCCGCGATGTCGATGTGCCGCTGGTGGCGGCCTGGTTCTTCTACTACGCCGGATGGGCCGACAAGCTCGACTACGCCGGGCTCGGCGCGAACCCGCGGGCGCTCGGTGTGGCCGGGCAGGTGATCCCGTGGAACTTCCCGCTGCTCATGCTGGCGTGGAAGGTCGCCCCGGCGCTGGCGGCGGGCAACACGGTCGTGATCAAGCCCGCCGAGACCACGCCGCTGTCGGCGCTGATCTTCGCCGAGATCTTGCAGCAGGCGGACCTGCCGCCGGGCGTGGTGAACATCCTCACCGGCGCGGGCGCCACCGGCGCGGCCGTCGTGCGGCATCCGGATGTCGACAAGGTGGCGTTCACCGGATCGACCGCCGTCGGCCGCGAGATCGCCAAGGCGGTCGCTGGCACCGACAAGAAGCTGACGCTCGAACTGGGCGGCAAGGCCGCGAACATCGTGTTCGAGGATGCTCCGATCGACCAGGCGATCGAGGGCATCGTCAACGGCATCTTCTTCAACCAGGGCCACGTGTGCTGCGCCGGATCCCGCCTGCTCGTGCAGGAGTCGATCCACGACGACGTCATCGACCGGCTCAAGAACCGGCTGTCGACGCTGCGGATGGGCGACCCGCTCGACAAGAACACCGACATCGGCGCCATCAACTCCCGGGAGCAGCTGGAGCGGATCCGCGAGCTCAGCCGCATCGGCGAGGAGGAGGGCGCCGAGCGCTGGAGTGCGGACTGCGTCATCCCGGACTCGGGATTCTGGTTCGCCCCGACGATCTTCACGAACGTCCAGGCCAGTCACCGCATCGCGCGCGACGAGGTGTTCGGGCCGGTGCTGTCGGTGCTGACCTTCCGCACTCCCGCCGAGGCGATCGAGAAGGCCAACAACACGCCGTACGGCCTGTCGGCGGGCGTGTGGACCGACAAGGGCAGCCGCATCCTCGCCGTCGCAGACCGCCTCCGTGCCGGCGTGGTGTGGGCGAACACGTTCAACCGGTTCGACCCCTCGAGTCCGTTCGGCGGCTACAAAGAGTCCGGATACGGCCGCGAGGGCGGCCGGCACGGGCTGCTGGCATACCTGAAGGCCGCGGTATGAGTGCTCGGCTGACGGTGCCCAAGACCTACAAGCTCTTCATCGGCGGCGCATTCCCGCGCAGCGAGTCCGGTCGCACGTACGAGGTGGTCTCGCCCAAGGGCGCGTTCCTCGCCAACGCGTCGAAGGCGTCGCGCAAGGATGCCCGGGATGCCGTGAAGTCCGCCGTCGGCGCGGGTAAGGCGTGGGCGGGTGCCACCGCGTACAACCGCGGCCAGGTGATGTACCGGGTCGCCGAGTTGCTCGAGGGACGCCGCGCGCAGTTCGTCGACGAGATCTCGCGGCAGACCGGAGCGTCGGCCGCCACGGCCGGCGCCGAGGTGGATGCCGCGATCGATCGCTGGGTCTGGTACGCCGGCTGGTGCGACAAGTTCGCACAGGTCACCGGCAACGCCAATCCGGTCGCGGGGCCGTACTTCGACATCTCGGTGCCCGAGCCGACCGGCGTGGTCGCGATCATCGCGCCGCAGGACACCGCACTTGTCGGACTCGTCTCCGTGGTCGCGCCCGCGCTCGTCGCCGGCAACACCGTCGTGGTGGTCGGCTCGGAGCGGCATCCGCTGTCGGCCATCAGCCTCGCCGAGGTGCTCGCGACCTCCGACGTCCCCGCCGGTGTGGTCAACGTGCTGACCGGCTCACCGGCCGAGCTCGCGCCGTGGCTGGCGTCTCATCCGGAAGTGCACGGCCTGGATCTGACCGGCGCCGGCGACCTCGATTGGGTCGACCTCCAGATCGCCGCGGCCGATACTCTGACGCGGGTGCTGCCGCCGGAGCGGGGCGCCGATGCCGCCGCACTGAGCCTGCACCGCATCACCGCGTTCACCGAGATCAAGACGGTGTGGCACACCAAGAGCCTGATCTGACGTCAGGCCGCGGCCTTCTGCTGCGTCTCGGATGCCGCGCCCTGGTTGTGCAGTTCGTTGCGGATCCCGGCGAACGAGACCGATCCGCCGATCACCAGCAGGACGGCCGTGACGACCGCGGCGGCACGGTGGAAGCCATCCAGATCGAGCTGACCGCCCACGATCACGCCGAGCATCGCGACCGCGATGAGACCGGCCACCCGGGCGACGGCGTTGTTGACTGCCGACGCGATGCCGGCCTGTTCCGGGTCGATCGATCCCAGGATCGCCGACGTGAGCGGCGACACCGTGATCGTCAGGCCGAGGCCGAACACCACGATGCCGGGCAGCACCTGCGTCCAGTACACGAAGTCCTGCTGCACCGACAGCAGCAGCAGCGCTCCGGCGGCCATGACCAGCGGACCGACGGTCATGAACAGCCGGGGTCCGAGCCTGCCGGCGAGGGCTCCGACGCGCGAGCTGAGCAGGATCATGATGACCGTGCTGGGCAGCGACGCCAGGCCGGCGAGCGTCGCGGGCAGGCCGGCGCCCTGCTGCAGGTACAGGCCCACCACGAGGCCGTTCAACGACAGCGCGCCGTAGATGAACGCGGTGGCGACGTTGCCGGTCCAGAAGTTGCGGACGCGGAACAGCGCGAGCGGCATCATCGGATACTTCGCCAGCCGCTGGCGCACCAGGAATCCGACGAACGAGAGCACGCCGACCGTCATGGTGCCCCAGATCGCTGGCGACGACCAGCCGAGGTTGCTCTGCTCGATCAGCGCGTAGACCATGCCGCCCAGCCCGACGGTGCACAGCGCCGCCCCGAGCCAGTCGACGGTGGTGCCCTCCTCGCGGGTGTCGCGGTGCTTGAGGACGACGAGCAGCCACAGCGCGACACCGATCGGAACGACGTTGATCAGGAACGCGTACCGCCAGGACAGGAAGTCCACGCTCAGCCCGCCCAGCACCGGGCCGACGATCATGGCGCCGGTCGTGGCTCCGGTCCAGATCCCGATCGCACGACCCTGGGCCGGTCCGCGGAACGTCGAGGTGATCAGCGCGAGCGAACTGGGCACCAGCAGCGCGCCGGCGACGCCCTGCAGCGCCCGCGCGACGATGAGGAAGATCGGGCTCGGCGACGCGGCGACGGCGACGGACGTGATCGCGAACCCGATGAGTCCGATCCGGATCACCACGATGCGGCCGAAGACGTCGCTGAGCGAGCCCGCGACCAGGATGAGCGCCCCGAGCGTGATGAGGTAGGCATCCACCACCCACTGCTGGGTCGCGAGACCGCCGCCCAGCTCCCGCGCGATCGCCGGCAGCGCCACGTTGACCACGGTGCTGTCCAGGAACGAGACGAACGACGCGAGGATCGCGATGATCAGCACCAGCCGTTGATCCCTCGACATCCGCTCCGCCACGCGCCCACCCTAGCCGCGCCGGGCACTGCTCCGGGCGGCGTCGTGCGCGGAATACCCCAGGGGGGTATGGTGGTTGACGCCGGAGACACCCGCCGGGAGGACTGATGAGCACGGATGCTGCGCTGCGCGAGGCGACCCTCGACATCACGGGGATGACGTGCGCGAGCTGCGTGGCGCGCGTCGAGAACCGGCTCAACAGCCTCGACGGCGTGGTGGCGACCGTGAACCTCGCCACCGAGTCGGCGACCGCGAGCTATCCCGACTCGATGGACGAGCACCGCCTCGTCACGGCGGTGCGGGATGCCGGCTACTCGGCGACCCTCCGCGGGCCGGTCGGTCATTCCGCCGGGCCGGACGGCGAGGCGCACGGCGGTGGTCATGTCCACGAGACCGAGGACGCACCCGGGTCGACGCCGCTGCGCTTCCGGCTGCTCGTCAGCGCCGCGTTCGCGTTGCGCGTGGTCGCACTCGGCATGGTCACGGCGTGGCAGTTCCCGGGCTGGCAGTGGGTGTCGCTCGCACTGGCGACCCCGGTGGTGCTGTGGGGCGGCTGGCCCTTCCACCGCGCGACCCTCGTCAACGCCCGTCACGGCGCCGCCACGATGGACACCCTCATCACGCTCGGCACGATGTCGGCGTACCTGTGGAGCGTCTGGGCTCTCGTCTTCGGATCGGCCGGGGATGCCGGAGCTGCCGACGACGCGTGGCTGTTCGGTCGCGCGATGGATCCCGCCGGGCTGGTGTACTTCGAGGTCGCCAGCGTCGTCACCGTCTTCGTCCTGCTCGGCCGGTTCGTCGAGCAGCGGTCCAAGCGTCGCGCGGGTAGTGCGCTCCGGTCGCTGCTGGAGCTCGGGCCCCACGACGTCGAACTGGCCGACGGACGTCGCATCCGCATCGAGCAGCTCGCGGTGGCCGATGAGTTCTCGGTGCGACCCGGGGAGACCGTCGCCGCGGCCGGCGTCGTGGTGTCCGGCGAGGCATCCGTCGACGAGAGCATGCTCACCGGTGAAGCCGCCCCGGTCGACGTGACGCCCGGGTCCGTCGTCACCGGCGGCACACTCGCGATGGACGGGCGGCTGATCGTCCGCGCGACATCCGTCGGCGCCGACACCCGGCTCGCCCACATCGCGCGACTCGTCGCGAGCGCCCAGGCCGGGAAGAGCCGAGCGCAGCGACTGGCCGATCGCGTGTCAGCGGTGTTCGTGCCGATCGTCATCGGACTGGCACTGCTGACGCTGGCAGGCTGGCTCATCGCGGGGCAGCCGGCGGCCGCCGGTTTCACGGCCGCGGTCGCGGTGCTCATCATCGCCTGCCCCTGTGCGCTCGGGCTGGCAACGCCGATCGCGATCCTGGTCGGCACCGGACGCGGCGCGCAGCGCGGCATCCTCATCACCGGTCCGCAAGCGCTCGAGAGGGCCGAGCGCATCGACACGGTCGTGCTGGACAAGACCGGCACCGTCACGAGCGGACGGATGTCGCTGGCCGACGTTACCGTGACGGGGGGCGTGTCGCGAGCCGAGGCGCTGCGCCTCGTCGGAGCGCTCGAGGCCGGGTCGGAGCATCCCGTCGCCCGCGCGATCACCGCGGCGGCCGGCGAGACGTCGGCGGTCACCGGCTTCCGCAGTCACGCCGGCCGCGGCGTGACGGGCACCGTCGAAGGGATGCGGGTCTTCGCCGGACGACCCTCGTTCGCAACGGAGCAGGGCCTGATCCTGCCGTCGAGTCTGGCCGCCGCCGTGCGAAGCGGTGACGAGGGCACGGTGGTGATCGCCGGGTGGGCCGCCGACGGCGAGTCGCTCGCCGCGCGCGCGGCGTTCCGCGTCGCCGACACCGTTCGTCCCACGAGCGTCGGGGCGATCCGCGCGCTGCGGGATCTGGTCCCGGACGTCGTGCTGCTGACCGGTGACGGCGAGACCGCGGCCCGGGCCGTGGCCGCCGAGGTCGGCATCGATCGCGTGATCGCCGGTGTCCTGCCGGAGGGCAAGGTGGCCGAGGTCGAGCGGATGCAGGCCGCCGGCCACCGGGTCGCGATGGTCGGCGACGGGGTGAACGACGCGGCCGCACTCGCGACGGCCGACCTGGGCGTCGCGATGGGCGGCGGGACCGATGCGGCCAAGAACGCCGGCGACATCACGCTGGTGCGGTCCGATCTGGGTGCCGCAGTCGACGCCCTGCGGCTGAGCCGGCGCACCATGCGCGTCATCCGCGGCAACCTCTTCTGGGCGTTCGCGTACAACGTCGCGGCGTTGCCGCTGGCGGCTGCCGGGTTGCTGAACCCGATGATCGCCGGGGCGGCGATGGCGTTCTCGAGCGTCTTCGTGGTGCTCAACAGCCTGCGCCTGCGTCGCGCCATCTGAGCTGCGGCCGCGGCGCTGCCGGGCGAGCACCTGACCCCGGGTTAGGGTCGGGATCGCCCGGGAGGTGCGATGACGGCAGCGGTTCGCGGCGCAATGGCGATGCTCGGCGTCGCGGTGGCTCTGTTGGCGGCGGGATGCGCGCCCGAGCCCGCCGCGGCGCCTGCGGGATCGGCGAGCACGGCGACCACCGCTGCGTCCCGGCCGAGCGCCGCGCCCACCGCCGAACCGACGCCCGGTGCGACCGCATCCGACGACATCGCCGTGCCGTCCGCGTGCGCGGCGCTGTACTCGGCCGAGATGACCGCGACGCTGAACGCGCAGCTCCCGCCGTTGAACGACCCCGGGGTGACCCTGTTCTCGTCGCAGAACAGCGCCGCGCTCGAGCTGCTCGACTCCGGCATCCCGACGCTGCGGTGCACGTGGGGCGCACCGAGCACGGCCGGCCTCGCCACGAACGTGTCGATCGTCGGGGCGGATGCCGCTCGATCGCTGCAGAACGCCCTGGCCGCCGAGGGATTCGGGTGCGAGGCGGTCTCGGGCGGCACCGAGTGCAGCATCCAGAAGCAGACGATCGATCTCGACGACAAACTCGTCACCACCGGCGAAGTGCACTACTTCCGCGGCAACGGCTGGATCTGCACCGCATACGTCGACGTCATCCCGGACGGATACACGCAGGACATCGTGGACGTGCTCTGGGGCTGAGCGCTCCGTATGCCGTAGAATGATCGGCGGGGAGAGGCCGCGCCGCACCTCGCAGAAGCGAGGGCCTGCAGCGCAGGCATCCCCGTCCGCGTCCGTCCCGGCATCGATCCATCGACAAGCTCGGGAGCCCGCGGGGATATCAGGACCGGGACCCACCGATCCGCACGGCACTCACGCTCAGGAGGAGCATGCCGACCACGGCAACCGCCGCACAGACCACGGCACAGCGTCGCAGGAAGACATCGTCGTCCCGCCGCGACGACGAAGCACCTGTCATCCCGATCCTCGCCCGCAAGGTGCGCGAGGTCGAGGCCAAGGCCCAGCGGGGCAAGCTCGGCCCGACCAACCGCGTGAAGTTCCAGGTGATCGCCTTCCTGGTGCGCGAGGAGCGGGCCCGCGTGAAGTCCGACACCGCCCTCACCGACGCCGCCCGCGCCGAGCTGCTCAAGCGCCTCGACGGGGTCGCGACCATCCTGGCCAAGACGGCCGCCCGCGACACCTCGCTGATCCAGCTGCTAGAAGTCGACCAGGCGACCTCGCCGGTGGCTCGTCGGATGCGGCGCGACTGGCTGCTCGAATCGGGCGCCCAGCTGCCTCCGGACGAGCTGATCATCACCGACGCCGCGCCCAAGGCCGACACGGTGGTGCCGGCCGCGCTCGCCGAGCGTCAGGTGGTGCCGCCGACGATCGAGTCCCGCCAGTTGTCGAACCCATTCCTGGCGCCCGACCTCGCCAAGCCCCCGCCGGTGCCGACGCCTCGGCGCCGGCTCGACGGCTGGGAGCTCATGGGGCCGCTGTACAAGGCGTTCGAGACCGGCGCGGGCGGCGGGTCCGCATCCATGGATCTGCCCCCGGTACCCGAGTTCGACCGGCTGTCGCCGAGGGGCCTGGAGGTCATGCCGCACCAGTCGCGTTTCCTCGAGGCGGTGCGCGCCGGTCACCGCACGTTCCTCCTCGCCGACGAGCCGGGCCTGGGCAAGACCGCGGAGTCGGTGCTGGCGGCATCCGTCGCCGACTCGTATCCGTTGCTGGCCGTCGTGCCGAACGTGGTGAAGATGAACTGGGCCCGCGAAGTCGACAGGTGGACGCCGCAGCGGCGCGCCACCGTCATCTCCGGCGACGGCGAGGATCTGGATGCCTTCGCCGACATCTTCATCGTGAACTACGAGATCCTCGACCGGCACCTGTCGTGGCTGAGCACGCTCGGGCTCAAGGGCATCGTCGTCGACGAAGCGCACTTCATCAAGAATCTCTCCTCGCAGCGCTCGCAGAACGTGCTGGCGCTGGCGTCGCGCATCCGCGAACGCGTGCGCGACCCGCTGCTGCTCGCCCTCACCGGCACCCCGCTGATCAACGACGTCGAGGATTTCGACGCGATCTGGCGGTTCCTGGGCTGGACCACCGGTGAGAAGCCGGGGCCGGAGCTGATGGCGAAGCTCGATGAATTCGGGCTGACCCCGGCTGACAAGTCGTTCTACCCCGAGGCGCGCGAGGCGGTGATCTCCATGGGGATCGTCCGGCGCAAGAAGAAGGATGTCGCCGCCGATCTGCCCGACAAGCTCATCGCCGACCTGCCCGTCGAGCTCGACGACGAGTTCGGGCGATCGATCCGGCAGGCCGAGCGCGAACTCGGCGCGCGCCTTGCGGCGCGCTACCGCCGCATCGTCGAGGCGCGGGGCGATCGCTCGGCGACCAGCGCCGGGCAGATCGATCCGGACATCGTGCGACTTGTCGCGCAGAACGAGCTGGACGAGTCCAAGGCGGCCGGCACCGGCGCCGAGAACGTGTTCACGATGGTCCGCAGGATCGGTCAGGCCAAGGCGCATCTGGCCGCCGATTACACCGTGCAGCTGCAGCGCTCGGTCGGCAAGGTGGTGTTCTTCGCCAAGCACATCGACGTGATGGATGCCGCGGAGGATCACTTCGCGTCATCCGGCATCCGTACCGTGTCGATCCGCGGCGACCAATCGACCCCGGCGCGTCAGATCGCGATCGACGCGTTCAACAACGACCCCGGCGTGGGGATCGCGGTGTGTTCGCTGACCGCTGCCGGCGTGGGCCTGAACATGCAGGCGGCCTCGAACGTCGTGCTGGCCGAGCTGTCGTGGACGGCGGCCGAGCAGACGCAGGCGATCGACCGCGTCCACCGGATCGGCCAGGACGAGCCGGTCACGGCGTGGCGCATCATCGCCGCGCACACGATCGACACGAAGATCGCGGAGCTCATCGACTCCAAGCAGGGCCTGGCCGCACGGGCCCTGGACGGCGAGGCGGTCGACCCGGCGTCGAGCGACTCGGTGCAGCTGTCGGCGCTGATGCACCTGACGCGTCAGGCGCTGGGCGCAGTCGACTGACCCGCATCCTCGCGCCGTCCGCAGGTCCCGACGTCGGTGGCGCATCCCACGGCCGACACCCCCTCCCGCGAGACTGCACGAATGTTCGGTTCTGAGCCGGATCCGGTGACATCTGTGAAGTCTCGCGGTGGTGGGAGAGCCGGACGGCGGGACCTCCGACGACTTCGGCGACGCCGGGTCACGGTCGCGGCAACGTCGGCGGGTTCGCCTCCGCCCCACTAATGTCGGGAACGGCAGTGATGCCGCATCCTGCACCCGACGAGCGAGGATCACGCAATGAAGATCGGCATCCTGACCAGTGGCGGCGACTGTCCGGGCTTGAATGCGGTGATCCGAGGGGTCGTGCTGAAGGGCACGACGACGTACGACCTCGAGTTCGTCGGGATCCGCGACGGCTGGCGCGGGGTCGTGGACGGCGACTTCTTCCCGCTCACCCGGCACGAGGTCAAGGGCCTGTCGAAGGTCGGCGGCACCATCTTGGGCACGAGTCGCACGAACCCCTACGAAGGACCTCGCGGCGGTGCGGAGAACGTCGCCAAGACGCTGTACGGACACCGTATCGACGGGATCATCGCGATCGGCGGGGAGGGCACGCTGGCCGCCGCGAACCGGCTGTCGGCCGACGGGATCAATGTGATCGGCGTGCCGAAGACCATCGACAACGACCTTCGGGCGACCGACTACTCGTTCGGCTTCGACACCGCCGTCAACATCGCCACCGACGCGATGGACCGCCTCCGCACCACCGGCGACTCGCACCAGCGCTGCATGGTCGCCGAGGTGATGGGCCGCCACGTCGGATGGATCGCGCTGCATTCCGGCATCGCCGCGGGTGCGCACGCGATCTGCATCCCGGAGGTGCCGCTGTCCATCGACCAGATCGCCGACCAGGTGTCCAAGGCGCACGACCGCGGACGCGCGCCGCTGGTGGTCGTCTCGGAGGGCTTCACCCTGAAGGGCATGGACGCCGCATACAGCGACAAGGGGCTGGATGCGTTCAACCGGCCGCGGCTGGGAGGAATCGGCGAGGTGATCGCGCCTGAGATCGAGCGGATCACCGGCATGGAAACCCGCGCGACCGTGCTCGGTCACATCCAGCGCGGCGGAGCTCCCTCGGGATTCGACCGGGTGCTGGCGACGCGGCTCGGGTTGCACGCGGCGGACGCGGTCGTGGAAGGCTCGTGGGGACGCATGGTCGCGCTGCAGCGCACCGACATCGTGCGCGTGCCGTTCGACGAGGCGCTCGGAGAGCTGAACGCCGTACCGGCGTACCGGTACGAGGAGGCCGCCGCCCTCTTCGGCTGACTCCTCCGCCGGGCGACCATGTCCCGAAGTCTCGGTTGCATGTCCCGAAATCACGGTTGCATGTCCCGAAGTTTGGCAATCTGGGGCCTCTATTTGCGAAAGTTCGGGACATGACCTGCGGGTGAGCGGTGCTGTCGGCCTCTCCTGCACAGTGCGGTCCCGGGATGCGATGTCCGGCGGCGACTTGTGGACAGCGAGATCCGGCAGCGATTCGACGCCATCCTCGACGGATGCCTCGACCTCTGCCGCTCCCGCCCGAACTGACCCCCGTGTTCTCCGTCGCCGACGCGCTCGCCGCGGGCGCATCCCGGGGGAGTCTGACTCGCCGGGCGCTGCGGTCCCCGTTCTACGGCGTGCGCGCGGTCTTGGACCACCCCCGCACCTCGCTGGTCGACGCGTGCCGGGAATACGCGCCACGTCTGAAGCCGTGGCAGTTCTACAGTCATGAAACGTCGCTCGGGCTTACCGGGGCGCCATTGCCGGAGTGGCCCTACCTTCCTCGCATCCACATCTCGGCTCACCGCCCCGCGCGCGAGCCGCGCGTCGCGGGGGTGGTCGGGCATCGGCTTCAGTTGCGCGAACCGGCCACCTCGATCAACTCAGACGGGATGCCGATCGAGCACCCGGTGCGAGCCTGGCGGCAGGCGGGCACCGAGTGGCGCCTGGACGATCTCATCGCGGCGGGCGAGTTCCTGGTGTCGGGTGATCGACCGCTGGCCTCCGTCGCCGAGTTGCGCGAGGAGGTCGAGGTGATGGGAGACATGCGCCGTGGCATCCTGGTCCGCGCGCTGGCGGACATCCGCGTCGGTGCCCG